>JAHQVS010000298.1 GCA_019634215.1 Paracoccaceae bacterium
AGACGCGCTGCGGTATGAGCCGCTTGACTATGGATTTCAGCCCAAGTTACTGCCCGCCAGCTCTGCTCTGAACCATGATCAGGGAAGAGGTGGCTAATCAGGTCGCCATTCTCCTCAGCACGACGCTCCAACCAATCCCGCACCGAGCCCTCAGGCGGGCGAGTAAGATTACTCACCGCCCCGCTTCCGACCAGTAATCGGCAAAGATATCTTCAAGCGCCGGTTCGCGCGATGAGATACGGCGGATCACCTTTGACTTCTGGGTGAAATGCCGCCAGTGGAGATTATCATCGATCGAGTTGCCCCCCCAACTTCCGCAGCCCATCGAAAGTGAAAACGGCATACCATTATCGAAGGAACCGCCAGTCGCGAAACAATGCGCCTGATTCACGATTACGCGACAGGTCGGCAGTTTCTCCCCAAGCCAAAGCGCACGCTCATCGAGAGCCGAGTGTAGGCCAATCGAGTGGCCCGCCCCTTGATGCGCGAGGATGCGCGATGCGATCTCGGTGGCATGGGTGAAGTCGCGAGCACGATATAGCGCAAGCACAAGTGAGAGTTTTTCCCCCGAAAGCGGGTGCTCAGGACCAACACCTTCGGTTTCAACCGCGAGAAAACGCGTTCCGAGGGGCACCTGACCCGTCATCTCCAACCCGGCGAGCATATCCTCGGCGCCACGTGCAAGCACAGCCTTATTTAGCTTGCCGCCAGGCCAGAGGCGCTCGATCAATTCCGGCTGTTCCGCAACCAGCGCTCCGCCTTCTTTCGCCATGGCCGACACGAACGATTCGTAGATTTCATCCAAAACAATGACGGCGTTTTCTGAAGAGCAGGATGTCGCATTATCGAAGCATTTCGACGCCGCGATCTTTGCGGCTGCATCGGTTGGGTCAGCAGTTTCATCCACAATCACAGTCACATTGCCAGCACCAACACCGACCGCAGGCGTGCCCGAACTGTAAGCCCGGCGCACATTGTCTTGACTGCCAGTCACAACTGCTAGATCAACGATCTCAAGCATCCGCTGTGTCTGGGCTTTTCCGCCCGGCGGCGGCAGCATCTGCACAAGATCCTGCGGCACACCGGTTTTGGCGAATTCAGCGTGCACATATCCAACAAAAGTCTCGCACACGGCGACGCCGCTCGGCGACGGGGACAATACAATGGCATTGCCGCATTTCAGCGCATTGATCACGTTGTTCGCGGGCGTCGCCCCAGGATTGGTTGAAGGAGTAACTGCGCCGATCACGCCGAGTGGCCGGGCAATCTCCGTAATTCCCGTATCCTTATTGTCGGAAACCACCCCAAAAGTTTTCGCGTCAGCAATGTCACGCATCAGACCAAGTGTTTTACGATGGTTCTTAACAATTTTATCCGGGACATTGCCAAGGCCCGTCGTTTGAACCGCCAGCTCGGCGAGAGTTCGATTACGCGCTTCTTCCAAAATCGCCCAAGCGGCTGCCTTGGCGGCGCAATCATAGCGCTCTTGAGATGCGCCCCGTTCAAAACCGGCTTGCGCCTCGCGAGCACGGTCGACCAACTTGTCCACTACTGCAATGGCTTCGCTGCTCATCGGCGCTCTCCTCCATAAATGGGAGCGACTGAAACTGTCGCTCCCAACACAACCTTACAAGCCTTTCAGAAGCTCAGAGAGAGTTTCTTGGCGCTTCGCCCACATCGCCTGAACTTCTTCACGGGTCATTATGTGCATAGGAGAGCCGCCAGCTTTCATCCGCTTGACGACATTCTTGTGCTCAAACATCTTGGGCAAGGTGGCCGCCAATTTGTCGATGATGGCTTGTGGCGTCCCTTTCGGCGCCATGACACCACGGAAGTTTACCGAAGCGTTATCCACATCAAGACCTTGCTCCATCATCGTAGGCACGTCCGGCAGAAAGTCATTTCTTTCAAGATCCGCGACGCCAAGAATTTTCACATCACCCGCTTCGCGCGCGCGAAAAGCATCAGACAGGTTGTTTACACCAGCTAAGACATCACCAGCGATAACAGCTTTCATCGCCGCCGCGCCGCCGCCCTTTGTCGGGATGTAGGCCATCTTCACGCCAGCGGCTTTCTCAATTTGCAGTGCCGCGATATGATGGCCGACGAACAGCCCAGCGCCAGAGAAAGTGAGCTTTCCAGGATTCTCTTTGGCGAAAGTGATCACGTCGGACATGGAGTTGAACGCACTGTCCTTACCGACAACAAAGACGGCCGGGTCAGCGCCCCAATTTGCGATCGGCTCAAAACTGTCGGCGGAATACTGCACGCCCCCTTTGATAGACTGAGCCACGAAATGCGGGATGTTGTAGGCCGCAAGAGTGTAACCGTCGGCTTCTGCTTCAGTCGCGAACCAATTCCAACCGACGCGCCCACCAGCGCCGGGCTTGTTCACAATCGCGATCGGCTGAGCCAGCATGTCCTCTTCACCGGCCGCCAACGTCACGATCCGGGCCTGGAAATCAGTCGCGCCACCAGCGCCATAGGAAACCATTAATAGAACTGGCCGTTCGGGATAGGCGTCATCGGCCATCGCAGCCGCGACAAGGCTCAGCATGCCGGTGACCGCCAGCATAATCCCAAAGATCCAACGCATCATATTATCCACTCCCTTCAAGTACGGCTCTTGCGGCCGTCAGTGAAAAAATTCTTTAGGCGTATAGACCCCCAGCAGTTTCGCAAAGAGACCATACATCACCGCCACAAAGGTCGCTGTGATCAGACACCGGCGTCCCCACGCCCGAAATAAGTGTCGCGGGGCTGGATCGTACAGAAGCTGAATTGTAAGCACCGCAATCGTGGTCGCCGTGTAAAAGCCAAGCGCCTTCGCCCCCCAAAATATATAAATGAGCAGGACGAGCATTCCCGGTGCAAGGTTAAGTGCGGCTGTGGCGTCCATGCCCGGAGCCGGAACGCTCGCGCCAAGAAGATTGCACGCCAAATCCCAAACCGCCAACATGACAAAACCGGCAGCGATCAAACGCGGAAACAGGAACGCGTCGGCTGGCTCTTGCGTGTAGCTGATATAGGCAACCCAAACCCCAACGGCGGCAATGATCGCAGAGGGGAGAAGTCGCTGAATACAGGTCATATCTTCGCTGCTCCAACCGTACCGCCAAAGCGGAGCTGCCTCACTAATGGAAACATGATTGAGAGCAAAACGATGGCGATCAGGGTCAAATTCAGCCATCCACTGAAGAAATAATTTGCCAAGCCGACCGACGCGTTGGCGATCATGGCGCCTTGAACAAAGTTCGCCTCGGCGATAGGACCCAAGATCAGACCGAGAACAATCGGCGCCGCCGAATATCCGAAACGTTCCAAAAAATACATCGCCACCCCCAGAAACGCCATCACATAGACATCACCCATCGAGTGCTGGACGGAGTAAGCGCCAAAGACAGCAAGGGCCAACACAATCGCCGCCATCACTTGCTGCGGCGCCTGTGCGACGCGAGCGGCGGCGCCTGCGATATAAAGCCCAAACACCAACATCAGAATCTGACCAAGCAACATCGAGTTGATAAACGTCCAAGCGACTTCTGGGTGGCGCTCAAATAAGTCAGAGCCAGGGAAGATGCCATGGATCAGCAGCCCGCCAAGCAAAACGGCTGCGGTAGGGCTACCTGGGATGGATAGTGTGAGGAGAGGCGCTAAGGAGGGGCCGACCATTGCGTTATTGGCAGCTTCCGCTGCGATCACGCCGTCGGGCTCGCCTTTACCAAAGCTCTCAGGGTTACGGGAAAACTTCTTGGTTTGATCATACGCCACTAACCCCGCTATCTGGCCGCCAACTCCGGGGATTAGCCCGATAATTGCGCCAGTGACCGTACCAATAGCAAGCGCTCGCGGACGTTGCGACAGTTCTCCAATCGCGGCTCCGATTGGATGGCTGGCGACCCGAGCCACCTCAAGATCAGTGCGGCCACGCCCCTTGGCGAAGATCGTAATGACCTGAGGTATGGCGAACAGGCCAATCAGCGCCGGTATGATGTTGACGCCCCCGCTGACAACCGGATGGAATACGAACCGCTGAACGCCCAGAATATCGTCGAAACCAATCGTCGAAAGCCAAAAGCCAATGCATCCTGAGAGCAGACCTTTGACGATGGAGCCAGACCCCAGTGTGCCGATAATCGTGACCCCGAGAATCGCAAGCCAAAAAAGATGCGACGGCCCAAACGCGAGCGCCCATCGCGCCAAGACGGGCGTCAGAAAGATCAACAATAACACGCCGATCACCCCACCGACGGCGGAGGATAGGAACGAGAGTTGAAGCGCCAGAGCGCCCCGGCCCCGACGGGCCATCTCATAGCCGTCAATCGCAGTGGCGATATTGGCCGGGGCGCCGGGAATTCGCAGTAGAATCGCACTCACTGCGCCGCCAGCAACCGTCGACGTGTAAGCCGCCCCTAACAAGATTAAACCCTGTGCAGGCTCAAGGTGGAACGTGAAGGGGATCAACAAAGCGACCGCCATCGTCGGCGAAAGCCCTGGCGTCGCACCAAGAATCAAGCCACCGATTGTCCCGCCAATCAGCAGCATCAGCGCGATTGGCTCAAATACCTCATCGAAATAATATAAAAACTCCATAGACCCCTCTACAATGGGCCACCCTACTCATCAATCAATCTATTCAGTGCATTCGTCTAAACTATGACATGCAGGGAAGAGCGAGACAGCGCAGCAGTCCCATAGAATATGGGACGCAGAACAGCTACTTCGGCAAGGAATCCGCACTTGAATTGGTGCAACAGGTTCCGCGCCTCACACAAAATGCCCTGGCATGCACGGCATGGGGCTTCAATTATCCGCACATTACTCAGGCCAAACTGGTCCAGTTAGGACATCCATCAGTGGCTAGCAGACTGGTGGCAGCAAGGTGGCTCATAGTCGTTGATCGCCTTGAGTAGCGCCACAATATAAGGCTGCCCCAAAGCATATTGTGTAGACTTCGCAACTTCACTCACAGCGCGCTCAATATAAGGCTTGCGGCAGCCACGTCGCAAGATCTGGGACAAGCCATACAAGCGCAACGCCCATGATTTGAAGCAGTATGAACGGCGCCACGCCCCAGTAGATATGGATCGTTTCAATTTCTGGAGGCGCAGCGGCGCGGAGGTAGAATAAAGAAAATCCGAAAGGTGGGGTCAGAAAGCTGGTCTGAAGGTTGATAGCGATGAGAACACCCAACCAAACCGGATCATGACCCATCAGGATGAGGGGCGGCGTGATCAGCGGCAATACAATGACCGCGATCTCAACGAAATCAAGAAAGAAGCCAAGCAAGAAGATAAATAGCATGCAAATCAACAGCGCGCCGGTGGAGCCGCCGGGCAGTTCGCTGAGTATCGCCGCCACCCGCTCCTCTCCCCCCAAACCGATGAAGACCAGAGAGAACATCCCGGCAGCGAGGATCGTCGCGAAAATCATCGATGTCAGCGTCAAGGTCGCGGTCAGAGCTTCCTGAGTTATGCGCCGCTTTATCGTCGCTCGGATCGCGATCAACACTGCAACGCCCCCGAGAAGAGCCAACAGAACGTAACCAAGCCCGATCGCCCAATCCGTCGCACTAAGATCGCTTCGCTGCATCCGCACAGGGTGAAGGTTGGAAAAGATCGCCAACGCGGCGAAGGCGGCGACGCCGGTAAGGATCGTACGCGGATGCCCCCCGAAACGAAGCCCCGCTAATAGCAAAGCGCCGATCGCTCCCACCGAGGCAGCCTCTGTCGGCGAGGCCACCCCAGCAAGAATGGCGCCGAGCACCGCGAAGATCAGAAGGATCGGCGCCGTCACCGCCCGTAACGTCTCGCTGAGCGTCGGTCTGGCTTGATCAAGATCAGCAACCGGCATGTCCGCTGGCCGTAAACGCCCGCGCACAACAACGTAAATCAGATAAAGACAGACCAGAAGCAACCCAGGCACAATCGACGCGGCGAAGAACTGCCCGACTGAGAGTGTTTGAACCGCGAACTTGCCCTGCTCATATTGCGCTTGTTGGTAGGCGTTCGACATCACATCGGATAAGATGATCAGCAAAGTAGAGGGCGGGATGATTTGGCCGAGTGTGCCGGCGGTGCAGACTACGCCAGCGGCAACGCTCGGGTCGTAGCCTGCACGCAGCATGCTCGGCAGCGCGATCATGCCCATCGCGACGACGGTGGCCCCAACGATTCCAGTGGATGCGGCCAACAGGGCGCCGACGACGATCACGGAAATCGCGAGTCCACCGCGCAGAGCGCCAAACAATCGGCCCATCGTCGTCAACAACTCTTCGGCGATGCGGCTCTTCTCAAGCACCGCTCCCATGAGGATGAAGATTGGAATGGCGATCAGCACTTGATTGCTGAGGAGGCCAAAGGCCCGCTGCCCGAGCGCGCCGAGAAGGCCAATATCCATTACGCCCATCGCCCAGCCGAGATAGGCGAAACAAATGGCGATCCCAGCGGTGGCGAAGGCGACGGGAAAGCCGGAGAGAATCGCCACCATCAAAGCGGCGAACATCAGGAGGTCAAGATAATCACTCACAGGCGACCGCCAAGAGGCGGCTCAGGGTGGACTGGCTCCGTTAGAAGCCGCGTCAGATGTGCTAATGACTGCAAAAGAAGAAGGACGCAGAAGAGTGGCGTCAGAGACTTCATCAGAAACACCGCCTGGAGCCCGCCGACCGAGATTGGCCCCTCTAGGATCGTCCAGGAGTTCATCACCGAGGCCCAAGACCAATAGAGCAGCGCCAGCATAGCCGGAATCAATAGCAAGCAGTGACCTGTGATGTCGATTGCTCGACGCTTGGCGGCAGAAACCTTGGCGTAGAACACATCCACCCGGACATGTTTATCGACCGCGAGCGTGTAACCGGCGCCGAGCATAAAGATAGCGGCATGGAGATAGAGCACGCTCTCCTGCGCTGCAATTGAGTTGACGCCAAAGGCGTAGCGAATGACCACGATCGCGAACTGGATCAGCGCCATCGCCAGCACCAACCAACGCACCGTCATGGCGACGGCATGGTTGAGCACATCGACCGCTCCCGCAAGTTTGCGCATTTCGCCCCTCTAAGAATCGGCAGCGCTCAGGAAAACCCGAACGCCACCATCTCTATGTCTCCTTAGACTTTAATAGCCGAGAGCGTCTGCACGGGCGTTCATCTGGCCATTGTCGGCGTAAGTCATGTAGCCGCCAATCAGATCGCGATAAGCGATAAAGCTCTCGGTGATGCTTTTGACCAACGCGTCGTCGTCTTGCTGCAGCTCCTCGATCACTTCGGCGGCGGCTAACCCCATGGCCGAGATCACTTCATCCGGAAACTTCTTGACCTGCACACCATGCTCAGAGATCAGCGTCTTCAGAGACTGCGCATGCTTGGTCGTGTATTCAGTCCAGACCTCATTGTAGAGGCTGTCGCACGCAGCTTTGACAGCGCCCTTGAGATCATCGGGCAGCGCAGCATAGGCGTCAGCGTTCACTCCGCATTCCTCAGCAGAGGAAGGCTCGCCGACCCCCGGCCAATAATAGAGCTTGCGCACCTGATAGTAACCGAGCGCACTGTCGGTCCACGGGCCGATAAACTCGCCCGCGTCGAGCGCACCAGTTTGAAGCGCCTGAAACATTGCTGGGCCACTCATGGCTTCCGCCGCCATGCCCATTTTTGACGCCATGATTGACGCCAAACCAGTGGTTCGGAATTTTAGCCCCTTTAGATCGTCCGGCGAAGTCACCTCATCCTTAAACCAACCACCCCATTGCGGACCGGAGTTGCCGCACAGGAACGGCTTGATGTTGAAGCGGGCGTACATCTCGTCGTAGAGGCTCTGGCCACCGCCATGTATCATCCAGCCGGCCTGTTCGTCAGCGCGCAGGCCGAAGGGCTGTGAGCCGAACAGCAAAATGCCTTTGGACTTCGAGCCCCAGTAGGCTGGCACTGCGTGATAGAGTTCCGCCGTGCCCTCGCTGACGGCGTCGAAGACGCCCCTGCCCGGAACGATCTCACCAGCAGCGAACAATTTCACCTCAATCCGCCCGCCGGAGAGCTGCGTAATCCGGTCCGCCAGCAATTGCGCCGCAACGCCCGGCCCCGGCAGGTTCTTCGGCCAGGCCGTGACCATCTTCCATTCGCGCTTATCCTGCGCGATCGCCGGCGCCGCCATTCCGGCAGCAGCGACGCCAAGGGCGCCGCCCGTTAGAAACTTCCGTCTTTCCATAACACGTCCGTCCTTCTTTCAGCTTACTCGAGAATTCCTGGCAACCGCAGCTGGTGCTCCCGCGCGCAGTCGATCGCGATATCGTACCCGGCATCTGCGTGGCGCATGACGCCAGTCGCGGGGTCGTTCCAGAGCACCCGCTCAATCCGTTTCTCCGCCTCGGGCGTGCCGTCGCAGCAGATCACCATCCCGGCATGCTGCGAGAAGCCCATGCCAACTCCGCCACCATGGTGGATCGACACCCAGGTTGCGCCAGACGCTGTGTTGAGCAGCGCGTTTAGGAGCGGCCAGTCCGACACGGCGTCGGACCCGTCCTTCATCGCTTCGGTCTCGCGATTCGGTGAAGCGACCGAGCCGCTATCGAGATGGTCACGGCCGATGACGATGGGCGCCTTTAGTTCACCGCTCCGAACCATTTCATTGAAGGCGAGTCCGGCCTTGTGGCGCTCACCGAGGCCGATCCAACAGATCCGCGCCGGCAGCCCTTGGAAAGCAATGCGCTCCCGCGCCATGTCTAGCCATTGAATGAGATGCTGATCGTCCGGGAACAGCTCCTTCATTTTGGCGTCGGTTTTATAGATGTCCTCCGGATCGCCTGAGAGAGCACACCAGCGGAACGGACCAACGCCACGGCAAAAGAGCGGGCGGATATAGGCCGGAACGAAGCCAGGAAACGCGAAGGCGTTCTCCAACCCCTCTTCGAGCGCGACTTGGCGGATATTGTTACCGTAATCGAGGGTTGGGACGCCCTGTTTCCAGAACGCGACCATCGCTTCGACATGCTCCTTCATCGACGCGCGGGCGGCTTTCTCCAGCGATTTTGGATCTCGTTCGCGAGCATCCCGCCACTCGGCCAGAGTCCACCCTTTTGGCAGATATCCATTTGTCGGATCGTGCGCCGAGGTCTGGTCAGTCACGATGTCCGGTCGCACGCCGCGCCGCACAAGTTCTGGGAAAATCTCGGCCGCGTTGCCAAGCAAGCCGACAGACTTGGCCTCGCCCGCCTGCGTCCAGGCCGCGATCTTGGTGAGCGCCTCTTCGAGGCTGTCAGCGCGTTCGTCGAGATAGCGCGTGCGCAGGCGGAACTCTATGCGGCTCGGATCGCATTCGACAGCGAGGCAGCAGGCGCCAGCGAAGACCGCCGCCAAAGGCTGTGCGCCGCCCATTCCGCCAAGGCCGCCGGTCAAGATCCACTTACCCGTCAGATCACCGCCATAATGGCGACGACCAGCCTCAGCGAAGGTCTCATAGGTGCCCTGAACGATGCCCTGAGCACCGATATAGATCCAACTGCCAGCGGTCATCTGGCCGTACATGGCCAAGCCCTTTTTATCGAGCTCGTTGATATGGTCCCATGTCTCCCAATGCGGCACTAAATTGGAATTCGCGATCAGCACGCGCGGCGCATCGCTATGTGTGCTAAAAACTCCAACGGGCTTGCCAGATTGGACCAACAGCGTCTCATCCGCCTCGAGGTCCTTCAGGCAGCCGACAATGGCGTCGAAATCCCGCCAACTCCGCGCGGCGCGGCCGACACCGCCATAGACGACCAGCTCATGCGGGTTTTCGGCGACGTCTGGATGCAGATTGTTCATCAACATCCGAAGCGGCGCCTCGGTCGCCCAGCTCTTCGCGTTCAGCTCAGGCCCCGTGGGTGGAAAGATGTCGCGAATGTTCAACCGCTCATCGGTCATGACGCGTCTCCGAGCGTTGGGGCCAAGGCGGCCAATCGAGCGAGGATTTCGGAGAGATGCGCGCGCAGCCGGTCCGATTTCGCGGTGTCGTAGATCCAGGGCGGACGCTCCTCAGCGAGGTAAGCCGCCTGGGAGAGTTCCATTTGGATGGCGTGGATGCCTTCACTGGGCCGCCCATAGCGCCGCGTCGTCCAACCGCCTTTAAAGCGGCCGTCGCGCACGCATGTGTAGCTGGGCGCGAGCTCACAGACCTCCTCGACGGCAGCAGCGATATCAGGCGCGCAGGCCACGCCGTTGTTGGTGCCGATATTGAAATCAGGCAGGACCCCGTCAAACAGGAAGGGGATGCGGCTACGGATAGAGTGGCAGTCGTAGAGGATCGCCACGCCATGATGGTTGCGTACGCGCTCCAACTCTGCTGAGAGAGCAACGTGATAGGGCGCGTGATACTGCTCCAAGCGCCGTTCGATCTCTATCTCCGTGGGAGGTGTGCTCCAAATGGGCGCGCCTTCGAAGTCAGTTAACGGTGTCAGGCCGGTGGTGTTTTGTCCGGGATAGAGGCTTTGCCCAGAGGGATCGCGATTGGCGTCGATGAGATACCGATGGAACGTCGCACGGACCATGGTCGCGCCCGGCAGGAGGCCGTCGTAAAGGTGTTCGATACGCCAATCCGTATCGGCGAGAGTGCGACCAAACTCATTCAGGTGAGCCAAGACGTCGGCTGGCAACCAAACGCCAGTGTGAGGCATGGCAAGGACGATCGGGCCGTCGCCGCGCGTGATCTCGACCGGGCTCATGCGGCCTCCATCAGATCCGGCAAGTCGAAGCCTGTTGTTAAAGCGCCAGAACGGATCAGGTCAGTGGCGGAAGCAATGTCAGGCGCGAGCATGCGGTCGGCTGTGATTGTAGGGATCGCCGCGCGCAGCCGAGTCATTACCGCTTGAAGCGGCGCGCTGGTTTTCAGCGGCGCCCGGAACTCAATCCCTTGTGCGGCGCAGAGCGCCTCGACGCCGAGGATGGCGGCGAGGTTTTCATTCATCCGCGCCAACCGCCGGGCAGCGTGCGCGGCCATGCTGACATGATCCTCCTGGTTGGCCGAGGTCGGCGTTGAATCGGTGCTGCAGGG
Organism: Paracoccaceae bacterium; assembly: GCA_019634215.1. Taxonomy (GTDB): domain Bacteria; phylum Pseudomonadota; class Alphaproteobacteria; order Rhodobacterales; family Rhodobacteraceae; genus JAHQVS01. The sequence goes on from JAHQVS010000298.1 coordinate 11,022, forward strand.
ATTCGCCAGATGCTTGTTCTCGCTCATCAGCGCGGCTGACGTGACCTCGGCAATCATCAAGCCGGAGTTCAGCCCCGGCTCAGGCGTTAAGAACGGCGGCAGATCAAAGCTAAGAGTCGGGTCGACCATCAGCGCAATGCGCCTCTGCGCGATCGCACCGATCTCTGAGATGGCGACTGCAGTCTGATCTGCTGCGAAGCCTACGGGTTCCGCGTGAAAGTTGCCGCCGGAGACGATGAGTCCAGCCTCGACCAGAACCAATGGGTTGTCCGTTACGGCGTTGGCCTCGATCTCAAGCGTGGACGCCGCAAAGCGTAGCAGATCCATCGCAGCGCCGACCACCTGTGGTTGACATCGAACGCAATAGGGGTCCTGCACGCGGACATCATTTTCCCTGTGACTCTCGCGAATTTCTGAGCCACTGAGCAAAGCGCGCTGTGTGCGCGCAAACTCGATTTGGCCGGGATGGCCGCGCAACGCGTGAATCTCCCTGAGAAGCGGCGCTGTCGACCCCATGATCGCGTCGGTTGATAGTGCGCCCGTCACGACGGCGGCGCGAAGGTTGTCCCAAGCCCTCCAGAGCCCAGCCAAAGCGCAAGCGGTCGAGAACTGAGTGCCGTTGATCAGCGCAAGGCCCTCTTTCGGCCCAAGGACCACTGGCGATAGCCCCGAATGTGAGAGCGCCTCTACCGCTGGTAACCGGCGACCATCGTAGAACGCTTCACCAGTTCCGATCATCGCCGCCGCCATATGGGCCAAGGGTGCAAGGTCGCCTGAGGCGCCAACCGAGCCTTGTGTCGGCACAACAGGCAAGACGCCTGCCGCCAACATGCTCTCAATCAACTTAAGCGTGCTCCAAGGAACGCCACTCGCGCCTCGGCTGAGAGAGAGAAGCTTCAACGCCATCATCAGCCGCACCGTCGATGCGTCGAGAGCCTCACCAACGCCGCAGCAATGGCTAAGGATCAGGTTGCGCTGCAGTGTTTCAGTGTCTTGCGCCGCGATTTTTACGTTCGCGAGTTTGCCGAAGCCGGTGTTGACGCCATAGACGGCAGCATCGCCCTCAGCGGCCTCACGCACCAAGCCTGCGGCGGCCTCGACGGCTGGTCGTGCGGTTTGGTCGAGTTCAGCAGCGGCGTTTTCGCGCCAAAGATGCTCCAAGGCGGACAGAGGGGTCGCCGCAGGCTTTAGAACTACACTCAAAGTACGCCTCCAAAGATGCGCCGATGCAGCGGGTTGAAACCAATGCGGTAAGCGAGTTCTGCTGGCGCCTCGACGTCCCAAACCGCCAGATCAGCACGCAGGTTCGGCGCGATCGCTCCGCGGTCAGTCAACCCCAAGGCCTGCGCCGCGTGACGGGTGACGCCAGCTAGCGCCTCCTCAGGGGTCAGACGGAACAGCGTGCAACCCATGTTCATGGCGAGAAGCAACGAGGTCAGCGGGGAGGAGCCAGGGTTGCAATCGGTGGCCAACGCCATCGGAACGCTATGCTTTCGAAAACTCTCGACGGGCGGCGTCTGGGTGTCGCGCAACGTGTAGAACGCGCCCGGAAGCAGCACCGCGACGGTTCCCGCCTGCGCTAACGCCTCAGCGTCGGCCTCAGTTGCGTACTCCACGTGATCTGCGGAAAGCGCGCTATATTGGGCGGCGAGTCGAGAACCGCCCATATGACTGAGTTGTTCGGCGTGCAGTTTAACCGGCAGACCGAACGCCTTGGCTTTCGCAAAAACACGCTCAATCTGCGCTGTCGAGAAGGCGATGCCCTCGCAAAAGCCGTCAACCGCGTCGACTAAACCTTCACGGTGCGCTGCTTCGAGAGCAGGCAGACAGATCTCATCGATGTAACCATCTGGATCGCCCCTGAACTCTGGCGGTACGGCGTGCGCGCCAAGGAAGCTCGTCCGCACCTCGACCGGTCGCACCTCGGCGATCCGCCGTGCGACGCGAAGCATCCGCAGTTCGGTCTCCACATCCAGCCCGTAGCCCGATTTCACTTCGAGCGTCACGACGCCCTCGTCAATCAATGCGTCGACCCTAGTCAAAGCAGACATCAGCAGCGTTTCTTCAGTGGCGGCGCGCGTCGCCGTCACCGTCGAGTTGATGCCACCGCCCGCTTTAGCGATCTCCTGATATGTTGCCCCATTGAGGCGCATCTCAAACTCGCGAGCACGATCGCCCCCAAACACAACATGGCTGTGGCAGTCGATCAGCGCTGGCGTCACCAGCCGCCCATGAAGGTCTTCGCTGGGCGCGGTGCTATGGTCTCCTGGCAGATCAGCTTCACACCCAACCCAGTCGATGCGCCCCTCAACTATCGCGATCGCCGCTCGCTCAATCAGTCCATAGGCCGAGAGGTCCTGTGCCGCCGTCATGGAGGCAGCCCGGCAATTTCGGAGAACCCTGGCGGCAGAACCGGCTTCATCCATTATTGAAACAGCCTTATTTACGTGCGTTTAATAACGATAAGCATGCACATATTAACGAGTCAACGGGCGGCGACCATGCAAACGATCAGCTGCAAACACCTCCTCACCGTCGATGGTTGGCGTTCGGATCAGGTTATTTCGATAGATGAGGGCGGCCACATCACCGCGATCACACCCTGGGAGGCCGGAGACGCGTTCAACGCCGACATTCTGATTCCCGCACCGCCCAACCTGCACAGCCATGCTTTTCAACGAGCTATGGCTGGCATGACGGAGAGGCGTGGGCCGGACGGACGGGATAGTTTCTGGACCTGGCGCACGCTGATGTACCGCTTCCTCGACGTGCTCACGCCGGATCATGTGTGTGCGATCGCAGCCTTCATGCAAATGGAGAGTCTCGAAGCGGGTTTCGGGTCCGTCGTGGAATTCCACTATTTGCATCATCAACCCGATGGCGCGCCGTATGTCCGGCTCTCGGAGATGAGCGAAAGAATCGTCGAGGCGTCCGCGATCACAGGCTGCGGTCTGACGCTGCTGCCAGTTCTCTACCACCAAGGCGGCTGCGATGGGCGGGCGCTGGGGCCTGGGCAAATTCGGTTTGGATGCAACATTGACCGTTATCGGCGCTTGCTAGAAGAGGCGGCGGCGCTGATCTCCGCCGCGCCGGCGGATACGCGCCTCGGCGTCGCCCCACATTCGCTGCGCGCCGTCAATCGGGCGGCGCTGGCGCAACTTGTTTCGCTTGCCGAAAATAAGCCGATCCATATCCACGCCGCCGAGCAGGCAGCTGAGGTGGATGAGGTGAAGGCCGCCTATGGCTCACGGCCAGTGGAATGGCTCCTGGCCAATGCGCCGGTCGATGCGCGGTGGTGCTTAATCCACGCCACCCAGATGACGCCGGCGGAGACGGTCAATCTGGCGAAGTCAGGGGCCGTCGCCGGTCTATGCCCCCTAACAGAAGCCAATCTTGGCGACGGACCCTTTGACGGCGTCCGCTACTTGAAGGCCCAAGGACGTTTCGGCGTCGGATCAGACAGCAATGTCCAGATCGATCTCGCCGCCGAGCTGCGGCAACTCGAATATTCGCAGCGCCTGCGAGATCGCTCACGGGCCGCCCTCGCGACGGAAGCACGTTCGACCGCACGCCGCTTGATTGAGGACGCAGCCCGGGGCGGAGCCCAAGCCGCAGCCCGAGGCGTTGGCAGGATTGAAGTCGGCGCACTTGCAGACCTCGCCGGACTACGCGCGGACGCCGTCGATTTCATCGGTAAAACGGAAGACACTTTGCTCGACGCATGGGTATTCTCAGCCTCGGAGCAGATCGTGTCAGATGTCTGGTCTGCAGGACGACATGTCGTCCAAAATGGCCAGCACATTGCGCGCGACATCATTCGCGCACGGTATGTCGACGTCATGCGGAACCTAGGAGGCATCGTTTGAACGTTTCCGAGACCAGCCCCGAAACGACAACAGCGCAATCGACATCATGGCTTGAGGTTAGGGCCGAGTTCCTTCGTCGCATTAATGAACGCGTTTGGATTCCAGGCGAGGCGATCCCGAATGAAGCGGAATTAGCGCAAGAGCTGGATTGCGCGCGAGCGACAGTAAATCGGGCTTTACGCGACCTCGCCGAGAAGGGGCTCGTGACAAGAAAGCGGCGCGCCGGAACACGGGTCAAGCTCAACCCGCCAGCACACGTGACGTTGCAGATCCCGATCTACCGTGAAGAGATTGAAGAGAAAGGCATGGCGTATCGGCACGTCATCCTGCAACGCGAGATCACAATCCCTCCGAACGTCATCCGCCACCGCCTCGACCTCGCGGAAGGCTCGATGGCGCTCTCGATCACGACGATGCATCTCGGCGATGGCCGCCCTTACGCACTGGATCAGCGTTGGATCAACTTATCGACGGTCGTAGAGGCGGCCTCGTGCAATTTTGACCGCATCAGTCCGAACGAATGGCTGGTTCAGAACGCCCCCTATAGTCATGGCGACATCGCGTTTTTCGCCGAGAATGCGTCCCAAACCGTCGCGGAGCACCTCGGGGTGAATAGTGGCGATGCTCTCCTTGTATTGGACAGGCTTACCTGGCGCAACCAGTCGAGCATCACGACGACGCGGATCTCTTTCGCGCCAGGACACCGTATCTTGACGGGCATTTGAGATGGACCTGCATAAAGCCGCTGCACACCTCCACCGCCTTGATCAATAGCATACACTTCGTTGGCGCCGCGGCGCGACGATGTCCCAGTCACCGGTTCAGCAGCGCCATGCTCGACGCATCCTGGGTGGTTCGGCGCTTGGAAGTAGAGGTTCCACAGCAACGCAGATGTCCGCACTGGCTCTGTCGGCTATGAGTTCCTCCCCCTGAGACGCAGGCTTCTCAGGAGAAGGAGTTCGTGTCACAGTTAAATCATCAAGCCGTCAGCCGGAGCTATACTCCTTCGATTTGAAAGACATGTGCGAGACCGCCGCCGGCGCATCAGAGATCTTCCTGATGTTAGCCCAAGTTTGTTTGTAGTTCGGCAGCACAAGCTCGTTCACACCAGCGTTGATGACGTTGCCCTGCGTGCCGGTTGGCGCGCCGAACAACATGAAGGTCTCGCCTCGGCGCGCTGTTGGCGTCGGGTAGGCCATCGCCTGGGTCGCACCGACGTCGTTGTAGATCTCGACGAGATCGCCTTCCTTTAGGCCAAGCTCAGCCATGTCCTCCGGATTGATTTCCAGGAACGGATAGGGATAGCGATCCGAGACGAAGTCGTTGTCTTTGTCGAGGAACCAATTCTGCCAGTTGATGTTGGAGCGGCCGTTGTTAATGAGGAACGCGTGGCCGCTTTTCTGGGCGGCCTTACCCGCTGCTTGAAGTCCACGCCAAGCACCTGCGCAGAACAGCGCCTTCTTGTCCTCGCGGCCATGACGATCGAACTTGCCATCGACATAGAGTCTCTTTGTGCCCACGAGCTTGTCGTTCTCATAGCCGACCACCGGTTCCTGTACGCCGTCATTGCCCATGGCGCGCAGGCGCTCGTACGTCACCTCAGGATTGCCGGAGTTATAGCCATCCATGAAGGCGTCTTCCTCGCTTGCCCAGTCATAGCCCTTGAACTGGTCGGCGTAAGCGTCTCGCCCTTCTTCACGCAGAACACGCTCAAGATGCCGCGCCATGCCTGCGGCGATAAGGCAGTCTGGCATCGCTGAACCGGGTCCATCCATATATTTCTCGACAAGCCGCATGCGCCGCTCACCGTTCATCGAGGTCAGGTTCATCTCACCTGACTCTACTGCTGGCAGGATGACATGCGCACATTGGCCAATCTGGGTGTGGATGATGTCCACGTTGACCGAGAAGATCCCGCCGGCTTCGATCGCGCCGACGATCGCATCGACCATCTCGTCACGTGTCGCTCCGGCGCGGGCGTCCATCGCTTCTTTGACAATATTCGTGCGTCGGTTGTACTCGCGCTTGAAGGCGACGGCGTTCAGCGTGGTTTTGAAGTGGTCGTTCGCCCAGATATGATGGACCTTACCCTGGCCCCGAATGATCAGATCATCCAGGTACGGCGCCGGGCGGCCGACATGGGCGTCAGATGGCCGGAAATAGCCCTCCTGATGCCCGCCGAGCCGACAGACGCCGCCGCCTTCGCGGCCGATATTGCCAGTGGCGAGGGCGATATTCACCAGGCCCCCAATCGTCCGGTAGTTGTCGTTGCCCCAGATGATGCCTTTTTCGTAAGCGGAGACGCATTTGCGGCGCGACCCATCATCCTTCGGCTTCGCAATCCACTCAGCCGCCTTGATGATATCAGCTTCCGCGACCCCGCAGATCGCCGCGCCATCAGTGAGAGACATGCGGCAGGCGTCGCGCGCCGCCTCGAACGATCCGAGAGCCGAGGGATGTTGCTCATTCTGCGGTTGCGCGACACCGTCCTGGAATGTGGATGCGGAGATGAAATCCTGATCCACCCATCCCTGATCCGCGATGTAGGTGAAGAGTGTATTGAACAACGCGAGGTCAGTGCCTGACTCGATCGCGAGGTGGAGCACATTGTCGGCGCCAGCCTCAATCTCGCAGGCGTTCGCCGTCACGGTACGGCGCGGATCGACAATGACGACCTTGGCCCCGTTGCGCATTCCTGGAACCATATGGTTCAAGAACAGGTTGGTCTGGCATTCGAGTGGGTTGGCGCCGATCAGGAAGATCGTGTCAGTGAGCTGGTAGTCCTCGTAGCAATAGTTAAGCTCGCCGATGCCCATATCACGGGTAGAATGAACTTCGGAGTTGTAGGCTGGCCGGTTGTGAATCCGGCAGTTCTTCACCTTCATGCTCTCGAAGTAGAGCTTTCCGGTGCCCCAGGTGTTCTCGTAACCGCCCGCCGACCCGCCATGGTCGAACATGGAGACGAACAGGTCGTCCTCATTCTCTTGATCAATGACGCGCGCCGTCACGCGGGCGACGAGATCCAGCGCATCGTCCCAGCTCGTCGGCTGCCATGTGCCGTAGCGCCAGACCATCGGTTCGCCGAGGCGTTGCTGCTGAGAGCCTGTAACCTCAGAGGGACGGTTCTCGGCCATTCGCGCGCCGCGGATCGACCCTAGACCAGAGTTCACGACGCAGTTCTGATCCGGCTTGATGACGAGATGCACGTCTTCGCCGTCCTGCTTGACGACGTTGTACATGGACGGCGCATACCAAGCCTCGGCATCGGCGCCTTGCTGCTCGCTCAGGTCGACGCCGAAAGCGTTGGCGTCAGCGCCGGTTCCGCCCTGCTTCTTGATTGGCCATGTATAGGCGTGATAGCCGCAGCCGACGATACAGTAGTGACAGGTGACGTTGTGTTTCTTCGCGTCTGCCGGAATAATCGGCAGTCGGTCGATCTGACGCTTGTAAGCCATGCGATCTCTCCCGGTTAGAGCACGTTGCTGAGACGGCCGTAGAGCAGCTCGTCGACGCCCTCGGCGTAGATGTCGCCGTTGTCGTCGACGCGGAGCGTATACTGGGGCAGATTCTGGGTCGCTTGCCCCCAAACCTGCTGGCCGCCCGCCTCCGGGTCGAACCGCGAATAGTGGCCGGGACAGTTGAAAGTCCTGTCGGCGGCGTCATAAGCCAGCGGATAGCCTTTGTGCGGGCAGACGGTGGAGAAGCCCACGATGTCTCCATCGGGCCCCGTGCCGCCTTCGACCGCTTGGCCGAGTTTTAGCAGCACTCCCGGCGCGTCATCATCTGGGTATGAAACATCCAACGGCTCGTTGGTCGCCAAGTCGGCAATGTTCGCGAGGCGGTTCGAAGGGTACTCAAGCAAGGCGGCGGCGGGCGCGGCCTTCGCCCGGCTTGGCGCCACCACCGCAGCCGCCGCGCCCGATGTAGCAATCGCGCCGCCGCGTAAGAACTGACGACGGCCGATATCGGCCATCTTCCGGCACCGTGACATTGGCATCCTCCCATTTTTGTTTGTGAGAGAGACGTAGCAAACGTCAGGCCAAGGTTAACTTTCACGTAGTAATTTGATAAATATGAGAAACTCGACTGACGGGTTGTTCGAAGATCTGAACGTGTGATGTCAGTGTTCTGATTTCCGAACATCGAGCCTAGGTCTCGCGCCAGCTAGAGACCGTGACGTTTCACCTTTTCCCAGAGCGTCGTGCGAGAGACGCCCAGAAGTGTGGCCGCCTCTTGCATGTGCCCGTCCGCATCTCGCAAGGCACCTTGGATCGCCCGCCGCTCTGCGGCGTCGCGTATGGCGGCGAGCGGCGCCGTGATCGGGCCCGGCGTGCGGCCTCGGGATGGTGGAAACAGGTCGCTCGGGGCCAACCAGTCGCTTGTCGCCAGCGCCACAGCGCGCTCCACCCGATTCCGGAGCTCGCGGACGTTTCCCGGCCAATCGTGATGTTGCGCCGCCTGAACCGTGAGCGAACCGACGCCCCGGAATGGCCGGTCGCGTTGCCTTTCGAACATGGCGACGAATTTCTGGAGCAGCCAATCGATATCCTCTGGCCGGCGCCGCAACGGCGGCACCTCGACGCCGAACATGTCTAACCGAAAGCGGAGATCTTCGCGAAAGACGCCGTCCGCTACAGCGCTGTCGATATCTTGGTTAGTGGCGGCGATGATCCGTGCTTTAAACTGGACTTCCCTCTCACCGCCCAATCGCGAGAAGGTGCGCGCTTCGATCAGTCGAAGCAGTTTCGTCTGCAGGGTAGCTGGCATTTCCGCAATTTCATCGAGAAACAACACGCCTTCACCGGCGCGCTCGGCATAACCGAGGTGACGCGCATGCGCGCCAGTGAAGGCGCCTTTCTCATGGCCAAAGAGTTCGCTTTCAAGCAAGTCGGCGGGGATTGCCGCGCAGTTCACGGCGATGAAGGGCTTGTTCGGACGGGAAAGCGCATGCAGCCGACGCGCGCAGATCTCTTTTCCGACGCCGGTCTCTCCACTGATGAGCGCCGGGCCGCTATGACCCGCGATTTTCTGGAGAAATGCGTCTATCTCCTGCATCGCATTCGAGACACCCAGAACGGGGTCGCTCGGTGAAGTCTCTAATTTCGGCAGGAGCGCCAAGAGGCGATCGAGAAACTCCTCCATTTGAAACGGCTTTGTCACATAGTCGCTAGCCCCGGAGCGGATCAGACGCACTGCTTGGTCAACATCACCAAAGGCCGTCATGAATAGAAATGGCAGTCCCGTTGGCGGACGTGGGGCGGCGTTGAACAGCTCCTCGCCGTTCATGTCCGGCAGCCGGATGTCGCAAATCAATGCCTCAGGGCGTGCGCCACTGCGAAGCGCGTTGAGCGCGTCAGCGCCAGTGCGCCACCATTGAACGGCCAAACCTTCGAGGGCGAGCCCCTGAACGAGGGATTCGCCCATCAATGGATCGTCCTCGACCAGCCCGATGCTTCGGTGTTCAAGCGATGGCATGCTGGGCCTCCCGCGTCTTTGGCTCTTGGTGGATTGGCAGCCGAAGCTCGATCCGCGAGCCGGACGGCGACCGGCGCTCGCAGCGTATGTCGCCATTGAGTTCCGTCGCGAGCCGCCGCACCATCCATAAACCAAGCCCACCTTCCCCGATTGGCGGCGGGGCGTCTGGCGTCTCGAGTATCTTGACCGCCTGAGAAGGAAGCCCCTGGCCGTCATCCTCAACAACAATTGACAGATGCTGATCCAACGCTTTGATTTCGACACCGACGCGCCCGCCAACGGGCGCGGCTACGCAGGCGTTCAGCAGCAAATTCAAAACGACCTGTCGAACGGGCGCCCCTGGAGCTGTAACCGGCGTAACGATATCGTTACGCCATTTCAGGCGCAGGTTTTTGCGTTTGATCTCTGGAAACACCAGCACACGCACGTCCTCGAGGTCATCCTGAGTAAGGGCCCGCCGCGACCGGTCCGGACGGTATGTTTCTAACGTCGCCTCGACGACATCGCGGATTCCTATGAGCCCCCGTTCAATCAAATCAGCAGCGGAGTTTCTGACTTCGCTGCGGTCTCCATGGCGCTTGATTGAATGCAACGCATTGAAGAGCCCGCCGAGCGGATTGTTAATTTCATGCGCCATGCCGGACGCCAGACGCCCAAGACTGGCCAGCTTCTCCTCGCGCGCCAGGTCATGCGCCAATGCGCCTCGCTGCCTCTCGGCCTCGACCAAGCGATTGTACGCATCAAACAAGCGGCGCGCCTCGGAGCCGGATGGCGGCATCTCATCTTGTGGGATTTCCTCGGCGCGCTCCCCCGCCCCCAATGTCAGACGCGACGCGAGTATTCGCATCGGGCCGACCATACGGCGCACGATCGCATACCCGACGGCGGCAAAACCGAGCGTCAGCAAGGCGTTCGTGATCAGCAGCGTCGTGACGACGTCTGACCTTTCCTCAAGCAAATGCTTAATGTCGAGAACAGCGTAAATCGCGCCGATCCGGACGCCTTGATAGACCACATCACGGCGGACGTAAGCTCTGCCTTGCGCTTCGCTGATGGCGAACTGTACGGCCTGCAATGGCTCCTGTAGCTCGGGTGAGATCACCTCCATGGAAGGCGTGCGGACGGGATCGGAGGCTGCGATCACCCGGTTCATCCGATCAATCACCACTGTTTCGATCGGCCGAACAGCGGAGTAGAGAGCTCTGGAACGCTCAAGCGCGTCATAGACCTCCCAAATATCTTCTCGAAGAATGTGCGGCGTAAGCGATGATGACAGGCCGTCGAGATAGACGCTGGAGAGTTCAACGAGCTGACGTTCCTGCGTCTCCACCAATCGCCGCATCACGCGTTCAGAAACGACAACGCTCACGGCCACCATTAATAGAGCGACCAACAAGGGCGCTCGCAGCGTGATGGGGAGGCGCGCCACCAAGCTCATCCGAACCGCCTCACAATCGAGACCTTCGCCGCGATGGGCTCGTACAGCTCAGGCGCGCGTTCAACGAAGCCGTCGAGGCGAAGCGTGGACAGCACCGAGCCGCCAAGCGGATCCTGCGCCATCGACAATAACGCGGTGCGAAGCGCTTCGACTCGGTCGGAGCCTTGAAGCGTAGCCGCCGCGCAAATCGGGGGAAAGCCAAGCCACTCCGACGCTCGGATGATGCGGACCGCTGAGGTGAGTTGAGGTTCGACTTCACGCAAAACTTCAACGACGTAGCCGTCGACGGACCCGGAAGCCGCAAGGCCAGAGGCGACCGCGCGCACCACGTTTCGGTGACTGTAGGTGAAAATCGAACGGCGGAAAAATCGATCAGGATCGGTCTTCCGCTCAGCCAACAATGCGCGTGTGACCAGGTATCCCGAGTTTGAGTCCGGATCTGAGAAGGCGTGGATATCATCAGCGAGACCGTCGATCCCCTCCGCGTCACGATCAGATTTCACGATAAGGTAGGACCGGTACAGCGTATCACCGCGCCACATCGGCACCGCCAGCAGCGTCAAGCGCTCCCGGAACTCAACGAAAGGGAAGCCGCAAATCCACGCGGCGTCGAGTTCTCCTGCGACGAGAAGGGTCGTGATCTCTTGGTAGGTTCGGCGACGAACGAGCCGAACCTCCCACCCTGTTGCGGCTTCAAGATAGTGTTTGAGGTCGGCGAGGAGCTTGAGGTCGTTATTAAGGAATACAGGGGTGAGGCCAAAGTGCAGCGGCTCCTGCGCAGCGATGCCGCGCTGAGGTCGCAAGGTCGCATACGCCGCAGCGCCGACCATCAGTTTCCTGCGAAACGGTGTTTGAGGGCCGACGACACGTCGAAGCGATCGGGTCTCCTCCGATCGGAACGACGACATTCTTCCTCCCGCCTCGCCGAACAGTGCGGCGAGATCTTTATGACATTACGCTAACAGCGCACTGAGGTATCGAGAAGTCTCTTTTTACTGTGGGGCCAATAGAGCCTTAACGGCGGTCGCTTATGGATGACCCACTTCGTCATATATGCTGACCGCCTTGGCGGCATTCTGGTGGAACACATCCAGATGAACCCTGTCGGCGCGGAACAAACCCTACTTCGCCCCCGAAGCGCTCAGCGGGACTGTCGGCACCACCGG
>JAHQVS010000299.1 GCA_019634215.1 Paracoccaceae bacterium
CGTTCTGTTTAACCTTGATCGCATGCCCGGGTTGTTCGAAAGAGATAAGCGGCTTAGCGGCGGCGACGGCAAGGTGACGCGGTGGGAAGCTTGCAACAACCCAGCGCGCACGGCGGGGAAGGGATTATGGGTTCAGGCGCAAACGGCTCCATCCGCCGCCATCCCGGACCCATCGGAAACGGTCATGCAGCCGGTAGGCCCCATCAGCCCAAAGCTCAACCTCGCTGGGAATGATTCGAAACCCGCCCCAATGCGGCGGGCGCGGCGGGTTGAACGGATAGCGCGCCGCGATCCGCGCCGCCTCCGCCATCAGGGCGGCGCGGCTCTGCAACGGGCGCGACTGCCGCGAGGCCCAGGCGCCGATCCGGCTTTGGTAGGCGCGGCTGGCGAAGTAAGCGTCGGCGGCCTCCGCCCCGACCTTTTCAACCCGTCCCCGCGCCCGCACCTGCCGCCGCAACGACTTCCAATGCAACGTGAGCGCGGCCTGTGGGTTTTCGGCCAGCTCCGAGCCTTTGGCGCTTTCATAATTGGTGTAGAACACAAAAGCGCCGGGAAAGCTGCGCGCCGCCTCCGGCGACTCTAGCTCCTTCAGCAGCACCATACGCACATTAGGCAGCCCCGAGGCGGTGGCGGTGGCCAGCGCCATGGCGTTGGCGTCGTTCGGCTCGGTCTTCTCCGCCTCAGCCAGCCACCCCCGCGCAATCTCGATCGGCTCCGCGCCGTCGAATGTGGCGGATTGGCCGCTTTCCGGGCTCGCGCCCTCTCCTGTCATGTTCTCGCCGCTCCCCTATGGCCTGATCGGCTGACCCAAAGGTAAACCGATCACACAGTCACGCAAGCGCGCTGCGTCGTCGGTCTGTGGCGGGATGACGGCGACGGAAGCCCAAAGCTTGTTCGTGACATAGAAGAGACGGCCGCCTACGCCGAAATCGCCAATCAATCGCCGCCGGCTTCAAAAGGTTAATCTAGATCGATCGCCGTCTTATTATTCACGAGCCGCGCCAGACGCTGAATGATTTGGCGTCGTGTCCAAAAGAAACAATATGAGTTCAGTCGAACCGTAAGGAGAGAACACCATGCAACGCGTTAAATCGCCAGTTATCGCCGGCGTCGCGGCGCTCGGCCTGGCAATCACAACCGCTGGTTGCGCTAGTGATGGCGGGTATGCCATCGACAAACGCACGATCGGAACTGCCGTAGGCGCCGCAGCCGGCGCTGGCATCGGCACCGCCTTTGGCCAGGGCGGCGGCAAAACCGCCGCGATCATCGCAGGCGGGGTGCTCGGCGCTCTGGTCGGCAGCGAGATCGGGCGCCAGCTCGACGAGCGCGACCGCGAGCTGGCCTACAGCACCACCAACGACGCGCTTGAGAGATACCCTTCCGGCTCCACCGCCGAGTGGAAAAACCCGGATTCCGGCAATTACGGCACCGTCTCCGCCGAGCCGGCTTACCGCGACCCGGCGGGCCAGGTTTGCCGTGAATACACCCAGACCATCACCATCGACGGCCGAGGCGAAACCGCCACCGGCGTCGCCTGCCGCCAGCCGGACGGCACTTGGCGCATCGTTAATTCTTAAACGACGCGCAAACTTTCCTCGCGAGGTGGCCCTGTCGCCTCGCGAATTGCTAAAAAAGGCGAAATAACGTCTAATTTCCGGATAATCTTAGTACTTTTTAAACCAAGATTTGCTAACATACATAGCGATGACACACTATATCAGCTCTTCCGCCGTCCCTGAGCCGTCGCGCGGCATCGCGTGGCCGCTCCTGATGAAGAACATCATCCCAGCGAGCGCGATCGTGGTTGGGCTGATGACAAGCGTCGCGGCGCCCGCTCTTGCGGCGGACCCCGGCGCAAGCATGCGCGCGCTGGTGACAGAACGCCGAGCGCAAGCTCTGGCTGCAGAAGCGCAAGGCGACTTTGACCGCGCCCACGCTCTGCTGCGTGTGCTCGCCAGCGCCGGAGACCCCAGCTCGATGTGGCGCTTCAGCCGCTTGCTGCAACGGGTGGAAGGCGGCTCCGCCGAACGTGACGCCGCGCTCTATTGGCTTCACCGCGCCGCCGAAGCTGGTGAAAACGGCGCCCAACGTGATTTAAACCGCGCGGCCCAAACCCCGGGCGGAGTGTCCGCAGATGGGGACGAAGCCCTCGCTCGCTTGAAGCACGCCGCCAAAAATCACGACGCCGAGGCGCAATATCAGCTCGCCACCCTGTTAGAGGCGGTCGGCCCCCACCAAAACAGCGACGAGGCGGCGATGTGGTTGGAGAAAGCCAACACGCAGGGTCATGGCAAAGCGGTCCGCCGTCTGTCGGTCAAACGCTTGCGCACAGCCGCGATGGCGAAAGCCCGTGCGGCGACAGACACCCGAAACCTACTCAAAACCGCCCCGCTGGACGTGGTCCTTCCGTTGCAAGCGCCTGAGCCCGCCGCGCCGCGAGATCGCGCCCTAGCGCTGGAAACCACCGCCCCCCGGCTCAACCCCCGGACGCGCTCGCCTGAGCAGAAACAACCGGCCGTGGCTCAGGTGCAGGCGAGAGCCTCTCTCGACACGGCCAGCGACTTGGACACGGCTGACGCCGAATTGGCCGCCCCCGCCACACGGCAACCCAAGAAGCCTCGCGCCGAGCAGCTCTATCGTTTGGGCCGCGCGCAATTTGACGGCGCGGGCGAGCCTGACCGCGCGCTGGCCTTCGCCCTCTGGCGTGAAGCAGCGACTCTCGGCCACGCGAGGGCCGCCACTGCGGCGGCGAACTTGGCGGCGGCGCTGAGCGACGCAGAACTCAGCCGCGCCGAGGAGGCCTTGAGCAACCTGAACACCGCCACGCCTCAATAGGCTTGGCGGCCCCACCTCTCTCTCCACGCGGGACGCCAGGATAAAACGCTTGGGTCTTGAAGGCGCTTGCATTCTTCCGCTACACATGCTCCGACGCCGCTCTGGAGCTAGTTGCGCCTCCATCCGTCATGTTTCGCGTGAGAGGGATTCAACAATACATGGATAGCGGCATTCTCTTCGGCAAACGCGGCCTGATCATGGGCGTTGCGAATGAGAAGTCGATCGCCTGGGCGATCGCCAAGCAGTGCGCCGACGCCGGCGCGTCGCTCGCCTTCACCTATCAGGGCGAGGCGCTGCAGCGCCGGGTCGAGCCCTTGGCCGAGCGTGTCGGCTCCTCATTGGTGCTTCCCTGCGACGTCACCGACGCGCCCAGCGTGGACGCCGCCTTCGACCGTTTGGACGCCGAATGGGGCTCACTCGACTTCGTGCTCCACGCCATCGCTTTCTCCGACAAGGAGGAGCTGCGGGGCCGTTATGTCGACACCAGCCCGGACAATTTCGCGCTGACCATGAACATCAGCTGCTACTCCTTCACCGCCATCGCGCAACGGGCGGAAAAGCTGATGGCCAAGGGCGAGACGCCGGGCGGCAGCATGCTCACCCTCACCTATTACGGCGCGGAGCGGGTCATGCCGCACTACAACGTCATGGGCGTCGCCAAGGCCGCGCTGGAGGCGAGCGTGCGCTACATGGCGATGGATCTGGGCAAATCCAACATCCGAGTCAACGCGCTGTCCGCTGGCCCGATGAAGACCCTCGCGGCTGCTGGAATCGGCGATTTCCGCCTGATCCTGAAATGGAACGAGCTGAATTCACCACTGCGCCGCAACGTGACCGCCGAGGATGTCGGCCGCTCGGGCCTTTATCTGCTCAGCGACCTGTCGTCCGGCGTCACCGGCGAGACCCATCATGTGGACTGCGGGTACCATGTGGTGGGGATGAAGGCGGAAGACGCGCCGGATATTTCCACGGTCTGATTTACCCTAGCCGAAACTGTTGTATGTATGGCGCTTTCTCCCAATGGGAGAGAGTCGCGCCATCACTTACGCTTGCATGACATCGCGAGTGTGCGACTCGCTGGAAAGCGATCAGGTTTTACAACGGTTTGGGCGGGCGAGGATGGCGGCCGCTCCAGGGGAGAGGGTCCGCTATGGCGGAGGGAATCGGCGCCGAGTCACACTCGAACAGGGCCGGCGCGATGAGCCGTCGATTGGCCGCGCTATGGACCGCCGCGCGCCACGGCTTGGCGGTTGGCGGCGCAGCCCTAGGCGGTTGCGCTCTGACAGCACATTTGGGAGCGGCGCACGCCGCCGATACGCCCGCGCCTCCCATCGACAGCGCCCCGATCGCCGTCTTGTCCGGGGGGGAACCGTTTATGCGCCCGGCCGCAGCGCGCAGCTTGGCCGCCCCGCCCGAGACCAGCGAGACTCTGCCGGCGCCGTTGCTCCGGCTGTTCACCTCACCTCAGATCGACCCCACAGACGCGCCGCCGGACGTTGCGCCCGCGCCCACGCCGCCGCCAACCGCCCGCTCGCCGGAAGTAGACTCGCTGACAGGCCTCCCGATCAACGCCCCCGTTGCCCATGACGCCAAGGGCCGCGTCCGGCGCGATTTGCGCGGGCTGGACCCCTCACAGCTCTCCCGGGATGTCGCCCCGGCCCGATTGCCGATCCGCCCGCGCCCAGCGCCTCTGTCCAACGGATCAAACGCAGCCGAGTTCGAGGCCACCCCCGCCACCAACTGGCGCGACGCCGGACCTCGATTGGCGCGGCGGCACACCGAACCTCTGAGCGCCGACGCCCCAAGCCCTGATACGCCGGATCTGGTGGCGCCGGTGAACTTCCAAGCCTTGGCGGCAGCGCCCGTTCCCCGCCAACGGCGCCAACAGGCGTT
Organism: Paracoccaceae bacterium; assembly: GCA_019634215.1. Taxonomy (GTDB): domain Bacteria; phylum Pseudomonadota; class Alphaproteobacteria; order Rhodobacterales; family Rhodobacteraceae; genus JAHQVS01. The sequence goes on from JAHQVS010000299.1 coordinate 4,729, forward strand.
GGAGGCGGCCAAAATCGACCCCACCACCTCGCCAACGCCCAGGACGCCCTCGGCAAGGGTCAACGCCGTGCGCGTCGTCGATCCCAGCCGTGCGGCGCTGGCCGACGCCGCCGCCGAGATCTCGGCGGCCACTTCCCCCAAACCCATCTTTCATCGTGAATTGAGCGATGGCGCCATAGATGCGCCCCGGGATCATCAGGTCGACGCCGCTCTCGCCGCGCATGAGGACAGTGTGACGGCCCCGTCAGCCAGCCAAACATCACCCTTCATGACAGCCGATCCCGCGCGTGAACAAGCCGCACCCGCCCAACTGATTGCTCATGGACCAGACGCTGGACCGCCCGCAGCTGGGCGGCGACCGCCCCCCGCACTGAAAGGCTTCTCAGCGCTGTTGCAACCGCAGCAATCGGCGGGCGAGACCCGTCAGGCCGCCCCTGTCCCCGTCGAGGTCAATTATTGAAGCTGTCGGCGTAGGTCTTGCGCAGCTCCGCCTTGGTGACCTTGCCCATGGCGTTGCGCGGCAAGGCGTCGACGATAAACACCCGCTTCGGCTGCTTGAACCGCGCCAGCTTGTCGCCGACACCTGAGAGCACATCAGCCGCCGCCACCGCCGCCCCCGGCTCCGGCACCACGACAGCAGCGACACCCTCGCCGAAATCCGCATGCGGCAGGCCGATCACGGCCGACTCCGCCACGCCCGGCAGCGCATCGATCGCCAGCTCAACCTCCTTAGGGTAGACGTTGAAGCCGCCGGAGATGATCAGATCCTTGTCGCGCCCGACGATGCTGACATAGCCGTCGGCGTCGACCATCCCGAGGTCGCCGGTGATGAAGAAGCCGTCGTCGCGGAACTCCTCATTGGTCTTTTCGGGCATCCGCCAATAGCCCTGAAACACATTCGGGCCCTTCACCTCGATCACCCCGATTTCGCCCTGGGGCAGCTCGGCGCCGGATTGAGCATCGACCACTCGCAGCGTCACCCCCGGCAACGGAAACCCGACCGTTCCACCGCGCCGGTCGCCCTCATAGGGGTTGGAGGTGTTCATATTGGTCTCAGTCATGCCATAGCGCTCAAGAATGCGGTGCCCGGTGCGCGCCTCGAAGTCATGGTGGGTCTGCGCCAGCAGCGGCGCGCTGCCGGAGACAAACAACCGGATATGCCGCACCAAATCCTGGCTCAATCGATCGTCGCTCAATAGCCGGGTGTAGAAGGTCGGCACCCCCATCATCGTGGTGGCCCTTGGCAACGCGTCGATCACCGCGTCGGCGTCGAATTTCGGCTGAAAAATCATCGCCGCCTGCGCCGCCAACACCGTGTTGGTGGCGACGAACAGCCCATGGGTGTGGAAGATCGGCAGCGCGTGGATCAGCACATCCGACGAGGTGAAGCGCCAATAATCCCGTAATGTCAAAGCGTTGGACAGCAGGTTCTGATGCGTCAACATCGCCCCTTTCGAGCGCCCGGTGGTGCCCGAGGTATAGAGGATCGCCGCCAGATCATCCGCCTCACAGGCGACGGTCTCAAACTCGGCCGCCGCGCTCAGCGCCGCCACCGCCAGCGTGCCGACTTCCTCCGGCTTTGGCGCCTCCTCGGCGTCCATCGTGGCGTGATAGACGCCCAAGGTCTCCAACCGCGCGCCCGCCTCCGCCGCGATCGGGGCCAGAGTCTCGGCCACGTCAGGCGCGGCGACAAACACCGCCGGCTCGGCGTCCTTCAGAAAATAGGCCACTTCGGCCGGTTGATAGGCGGTGTTCAGTGGCAAAAACACCGCCCCTGCCCGCACTGCGCCGAGATAGAGCATCAGCGCCTCGATGCTCTTCGGCGTCTGCGCCGCCACCCGATCGCCGGGCTTTACGCCCATCCCCGTCAATACGTTGGCGAACCGGGCCGAGACCTCCTCGACGTCCTGATAGCGGTAAAACCGCCCGTCAGGCAGCTCCGCAAACAGATCGGCGGGGTTCGGGAAACCGGCGGCGAGCGCGGCGTATAGATTGGCGGGCGGCTCCGAGGCCGGATCGAGGGTGGAGTTGTTCATGACGTCGGCGCGTCCTTGGCAGGGTTCGATGCTGAATTCAGGTTTTTTTCGACCGTTCTCTTATCAGGACTTGGCAGCAAAGCACGCACTTGTCGCGAGCTTTGGATCTCTCGCTTCTCGGCGTAGGCCTCATGGTGCGCCTCCACATCCTCCAAATCATACCGGTAATTCACCATGACGCCGTATGACTGCGCCAGCCCCTTGGCGGAGACGTCCCCCAACCAGTTAATCCGGGCCAGCGAGGCGCCATTGCCCAGATGGAAGCGCGCCACCGGATCGACCGGCTGGCCGTCCTCGCGCTTGGAGTCGAGAAAGTATTTGGCGGCGAGCGCCATGAACAGCGGCTTGGCGGCTTCGGTCTTCTCCGGGTTGCGCGCCCAAGCGATATCCGCCGCCAGCGCCGCCACCTTGGCGGCGGGCCCATCCGGCGCGGCTTTGGCGCCGTCCCGCACCCAGCGCCCAAACCCCGGAACCGGCGAGAGCGTGACGAAGGTTGACAGGTTCGGCAGCGCTCGCGCCAGGTCGGTCGCAACCTGCTTGATCAGGAACGCCCCGAACGACACCCCGCGCAGCCCGTCCTGGCAATTGGAGATCGAATAAAACACCGCCGTCGTCGCATCCCCCGGCGACACGATCTCCCGATCCGGGGCCAGCACCGCTTGGATCGAGTCGGCGACGCCCAGGGTCAGCGCCACTTCGACAAAAATCAGCGGCTCGTCCGGCATCGCCGGGTGGAAGAACGCGAAACAGCGCCGGTCGGCGGGCTGGAGCCGACGGCGCAGCTCCTCCCAGCTGTCGATCTCGTGCACC
>JAHQVS010000300.1 GCA_019634215.1 Paracoccaceae bacterium
AACGCCGAGTATTGGCGCGCCAAAATCGCCCGCAACCGCGCCCGCGACACCGCCGCTCTCTCAGCATTAACAACAGCGGGATGGTCGGCGCTGGTGGTCTGGGAATGCGCCCTGCGCGATCTCGACGCACTCAGCGACCGGCTCGACAGTTTTATGCGCGGCGGCTGACAATCCCCGGCTTTACCACGTCCCGTGGACGGAATATGTCCACCATAGCCAACGCGTCTTGCGAATAGCCGATCGCCAAATATCATGTAAAACAACAATTTAGAGCAACCACCTTAGCTCCCATCCCCTCCTCACGGAACCGTTCCATGACCGACGCCCCCACCGACCTCTCCCCCCGCCTTCGCCCCGAAGCGCTGGATTTCCTGCTCAACAGACGCTCCACCCCGGCGAAAACCCTAGCGGACCCGGCGCCCGGCGACGCGGCGCTGCGCACCATACTCACCGCCGCCGCCCGCACTCCGGACCATGGCAAGCTGGAGCCTTGGCGCTTCCTCCTGATCCGGGGCGATGCGCAAGCAGCCTTGGGCCGCGCGGCGGCGGCGCGCGCGGTGGAGATCGGTCTCGAAGACGAAGCGGCGGCCAAGGCGGAGAAAGCCTTCAACGACGGCCCGCTGATTGTCGCGGTGATCGCCGCCCCGAAAGCCTCCGCGAAAATCCCGGAGATTGAGCAGAAAATGTCGGCGGCGGCGGTCTGCCTCGCCCTGGTGAATGCGGCGCTGGCGTCGGGCTGGGGCGCGAATTGGCTGAGCGGCTGGGCCTCCCACGACGCGCCATTCTGTCAAACCGCCCTCGGCCTCGCCCCCCATGAGAGCGTCGCCGGCTTCATCCATATCGGCACGCCGCGCCTCGCCCCGCCGGAGCGCCCACGCCCGGACGTCGCCACGATCACCATGGAGCTGTCGCCGGATCTCGGCGTGACAAAGCCGGCGGCGCTGTAACGCCGCCGGCTTTAAAATCTATAGATATCAACCAGATAGGGCCGGGAAGTTAGCTTAGCTAGCGACCGACTCTTTCTTGGTTTCTTTGGTCTTCATGCCGTAAGGGCAAGCCTCGGCTGAAGAAACCGCACCGGCGATCATGGCGACGGCGAACAGGGCGGCGATGATTTTGCGCATTGTCTAGCTCCGTGCAATTGCGAACTATCACAGAAAGCCTAGCGGATTTTGTTAATTCGGCAATAGTCAAATCCTGAACTTGGATACACATGCATGACCAACTCTAGCGCCGCCTCTCTCTCGCTGGAGACGCTGCGCCCGGAAATCTGGGCCAGCCTGGCGGCCGCCGCATCCGATCGCGCCGCGCCGTTTCGCACGCCGGTGCTCGCCACCGTCGCCCCTGACGGCGCCCCGCGCGCCCGTGTGGTGGTGCTGCGCAAAGCCGCCCCCGACGCCGCGCGGCTGGAGATTCACACCGACAATCGATCCGCAAAATTTTCGGCGCTCACCCATGAGCCCCGGGCGGAACTGACCTTCTGGGACCCCGCCCGCCAATGGCAAATCCGCGCCGCAGGCCGGGTCGAGATCCTCACCGAGGGCGCCGACGCGGACCTCGCCTGGGCCGCCGTTCCCGACGCCTCACGGCGCAATTACGGCGACTCCGCAGCGCCCGGAACGCGACTCCGCACCCTTAATCCGCACGCCTTTCCCGCCACCCCGCCAGACGCAGACCCAGACGCCCGCGCCGCCTTCGCCCTGCTTCGGCTGCATGTAAGCCATATCGACTGGCTGCATCTCGCCCCCGGCGGCCACCGCCGCGCCCAGCTCCACTGGAGTGACGACGGCGTCCCCGGCGAAGCATATTGGGTCGCGCCTTAGGCTTAACCGCCTCGCGCCCACGGTTAATCTCGCGCCCGCCGTCAGTCTCGATCCCGCGTGATCGAGCAACTCGCTACAAACGGCAGATGGTCTGACACATCCATACGGGACTTTGCCTGGCCGATTCCCATATCCCAATGCAGCGCAAACAGCCGCAGGCGGCAAAGCCGCCTACCGAGAACCCGCCGCCGGCATCGCATCGAACAGCACGCGCCAATCCTCGATAAGGGCGTCGACCAGCAGCTGGCCGCAGAGGCTGACCGAGAAAACCTCCTCCTCATCCGGATGAAGCAACAACATCGCCTCGGCCCCAATCTCCAAGGACACGCCGCACATCGCGCCATCCGCCGCCGTGAGAACCGTCACCTCCTCTGGCAACCGTCGGTTCAGCGACTTGGCGACGGCGACGGTATAGGCGATCTGGTCATCATAGAAACCAAGGTCATCCCCCTGGGCAGGACGGTCCTGAACCCCGGTCGCAACGCCCTGGGCCACGACGTACCCGGCGCGCAATACCTCGATCACAGTGGTCTTCTCCGCCATGCAACTGCACGCCGCCGCCTCGCCCGCCGCAGCCAGACAAATTGCGCCGGCAATCGCCACGAACCAACGCCGGATCATCTCACGCTCCTTCTCAAGCCCCACGCGAAGCGGCGCCGCCCCGCATAGGAACCGTATCAGCGTGTGGGCGAGAGAGCGAGCTTCGCCCCAATCAACAGCGCCCGATCCCTCGGCCGCCAATCGCTCAGCCGCCAATCACTCGGCGGCGAAGCACATAAACAGCCCGGTGCCCCCGGTCGACGCCAGCGCCTCCTCAGAACAGCCCCGCGAATTATGGGCCGCGTTCCAGGAGACATTGCCGCCGCCGTGGCGGTCATGGTGCCCCACGGTCGCGCTGCCCTCGCCGGAGCTGGTCCAGTTGCCGCAGGTGCGATCTTCCTCAACGCGCGGGAAATAGGCCGTCCCGTCCATCATGGTGCCGGTCAGAATGTCATGGCGGTTCGGCTTGTCGCCCCGGCCATTGACCAGATCGCCGTTCTCATCCAGCGCCGTCGATTTCAGGATGTTCGGGTTAATGTGCAGCTCGTCCACATTGCCCGCGATCAGAACGCCCTTGGCGTTATGCCACGGCCCCGCGCCGATGCGGTCGCGGGCGGAGACCCCGCGCTTGCCCTCTTCCTGAGTGCTCAGATATGCGCGCCACACCTTGCCGCTAGACCCGGCTGCCTCGGCCAACGCGCCGCAATGCGCGTCGGCGCCCTCAAGGCCGCCAAGATCGCCGCCTTTGCCGGAACCGACGCTGGTGATGAAAAAGCTCATCGCCGCATCCTGAGCCAGCGCAGCCGGAGCCGAAACCGCGAGCATGGGCAGGGCCGCAAGGGCAACTTTCACAAGTCTCATCATCGTTAGCCATCCTTCCAAATGTTCGGCGGTCGATGCGCTTGTATTTGCCCCCGTCCCGGTTTCCTCAATATAGCTAGCGAGCCGATTTCATGAGGGACGTTCGCGTTGGAGGGCCGTTCTGTAATAGTCCGGAAACCATCTTTTCTCTCAGAGGTTTACACCCAAGATGCAGCTTAAGAAGCACGAATGGACTACATGAATGGCGTATCGCGAGGAGCGATTCATGGCCATTTTGGCGGGCCTCGCGGTGGTGTTCATCGCGTCGCACGGGCCGCCTGAGGACGAATCACGCAGTGTAATTGGCAACTATTCATACTGGGCCGTCCGGATCGCCACTGAGAGCTTACTATTCTTCGTCACCCGCTCTGCAATCGAAAGCTATTTCAAACCCCAATTAAGCTTCGCCGCCATTACCGGCTTCGCCGTGTTTCTCAGCCATGCGCCGTTCGTACTCTCCGTAACGGCGATCGACATTGTCCTCGGCTATCCGGAATTGGGAATGCAGGGCGGCGGCGGCCCGCAACCGCTGCTCAGCGCGCTGCTGTGGGAGATGCTGTATCTCGCCGACAATCACGCCGCGCTCTGCCTGCTGCTCTCCATGCCGCGCTGGATCTGCATGCAGAGCGAACAGCCCCCTTCCCTCCTCGAGACAGACACGCCGGTAACGCTGTTGTCGTCCCTAGACCCACCGCTGAACGGCGCCATCATCTGGATCGAGGCCCAAGAGCATTACGTTCGGATCATGACAACCAAGGAAAGCCGCTTGGTCCTCGCCCGCTTCTCCGACGTCATCCGCGAGCTGTCGAACATCGGCGGCATGCAGGTCCACCGCTCTCACTGGGTGTTGGAATCCGCCGTCGCTGCCCAGCGCAAGGAGGGCCAAAGCCTTAAGCTGGTGCTCACCACCGGGGACGTGGTGCCGGTCAGCCGCTCATTCCGCCAACAGGTTCAAAGCGCGTTTGAATTCTGACATCGGCGGCGGCAAAAGCGGCGGCCTCAGGCGGGCAGATCGTCATGATACCGCTCCCGATAGAGATCATTTATCAGCAGATACACCGGCTGATAGTCCCGCACCTCTTCAAACCGGATCGCCGACGGATCCAACAAAGCGCCTTCCCACACCTCCCGGCCTTGATCAACCAGCTTGGAGGCGCCCCAAAACACCTCCTCCTCGTCCAACTCCGGGCGCGCTTTCAGGATTTGGTCCCGCGTCTGTCGATACAGACGCTCAAGACACCTGCTCAACCATAACAGCTCCGGCCGGGTGAACCCTTGCAGCGCGCCGTGCAACGAAACACCGGCGTCCAGCACGCCAAGCAGCTTCCATACCTGCTCCTCCCCCTCCGGGGTTGGCCCAAGATCCGTCCGTCCGGCCGGGTCGGGCTCCTTATTGGGGATGTCAGCGCCAAACCGTTCACGATAGACGCGCTGAACCACGCCCGGCAGATCAGGGGCGTCTGCGGGCGGCGGCGCGGCGAACGCCTGCGGATTTTCCTCAGCACGCTCATACGCGGCTTTGCCCTGGGAGACGATCCAATGCGCCAGCGGCAACCCCTCGGGCGGGGCCGGATACCTTGGTTGCAGCGCGTCGAGCCACAGCAACATCGCCGCACCGGTTAACCGACTATGCAACAGGATCATCTGCTCAGCAGTCGCCCCGGCCAGCAGCGCGCGCAGCCCCGCCTCGGTCCCGCCCGCGTCTCTGACGACTTTCCACAGGATCGGTCTAACCCCCAAACCTCCGCCTCCCCCGGCGCCAAACTGTTATTGCCGTAAAGACAACACGCCCGCAGCCACAATCAGAATAACCCCGGCTGTTGAGATCAAATCCGGCGTCTCGGCAAAGAAAACCACGCCCCAAAGCACCGCAAACCCGACATACGCAAAATCGAAAGCGCCAATGACAGCGGGTGGGCCGTTTTGATAGGCGATTGCGGCGCCCACACTGCCGATCAGCATCGCCGCCGCCATCAGCCCCATCGACACCCACTCCGCCCCGCCCATCGCGGCCCAA
>JAHQVS010000301.1 GCA_019634215.1 Paracoccaceae bacterium
CACCACGCCGACATCGGCGGCAAAACCCCCGGCTCTGCCCCGCCCGACTCCACACATATCGAGGAGGAAGGCGTCATCATCGACAATTTCAAGATGATCGACCGCGGCCAGTTCCGTGAAGCGGAGATGCGTGCATTGCTGGCCTCCGGCCGCTATCCTTGTCGAAACATCGATGAGAACATGGCGGATCTCGCCGCCCAAGTCGCCGCCAATGAGACCGGCGTGCGCGAGGTGGAGAAGATGGTCGCACAGTTCGGGCTCGATGTCGTCCATGCCTATATGCGCCACGTCCAGGATAACGCGGAGGAATGCGTGCGCCGGGCCATCACCGCCCTCAAGGACGGCGCTTATGCATATGAGTTGGACAATGGCGATTTCATGCATGTCGCCGTGCGCGTCGATCCGGAGGCGCGCACCGCCGAAATCGACTTCACCGGCACGCCCGGCAACAGCGGCAACTACAACGCGCCGCTGGCGGTATGCCACGCGGTGGTGCTCTACGTCTTCCGCACCCTGGTCGGCGCCGAGATCCCGCTCAACGAGGGATGCTTCAAACCGCTGAAGATCATCGCCCCCGCAGGCTCGATGCTACACGCCCAATACCCCTCGGCGGTCATCGCCGGCAACACAGAGGTCAGCCAAAACGCCTGCAACGCGCTGATGGCGGCGCTGGGCGCAATGGCGGGCAGTCAGGCCACGATGAATAATTTCGTCTGGGGCAATGACAAGATTCAAAACTATGAGACCATTGGCGGCGGCGCCGGGGCCGGCCCCGGCTTCGATGGCGCCTCAGCAGTCCAGACGCACATGACCAACACCCGGGCCACCGACCCCGAAGTGCTGGAACATCGTTTCCCGGTGCGGCTGGAGGAGTTCAGCATCCGTCTCGGCTCCGGCGGCAGAGGGAGGCGGCGCGGCGGCGACGGCCTCACCCGGCGGCTGCGCTTCCTGCAGCAGATGACGGTGACAACCCTCGGCTCCCACCGCCGCGTCCCGCCCTACGGGTTGGCGGGCGGCGCGCCGGGCGACGTTGGCCGCGACTGGATTGAACGCGCCGACGGAACCCGCATCGAGCATCGCGGCAACGATAACAATGAGGTGTTCCCCGGCGACCAGTTCGTCATGCACACCCCCTCCGGCGGCGGGTGGGGCGAGCCCGACGAGCGCTGACCCGCCCCTAAAGCCAGCGTCTAGACCTTCCTGGCGACGATATAACGGCTCGGCGGGGGATGATCTCCCGCCTCCAAAATCTGAAAGCCCTGCGCCTTGACCATCGCTTCGAAGGCGCTGCTGTTCATGAACTTCACATAGGGCGCTTTGCCAAACAGCTGCATCACCGGCACAATCAACCGCATCAGCCGGAACTTCAGCGGCGCCCCAGCGGCGGAGGTGCAAACAGTCTTGGAGATGAGCAGGCCATCAGGCTTTAACAACCGATGCACACGCTGCAGCGCCCCCTCGGTGTCTTCAATGAGATGCAACAGGTTAAAGGCCATCACCACATCGTAAGGACCCTGGTCAAGGGTCTCGTCAAACAGGTTCGCGGTGATGAATTTGACATTGGAGACGCCCTGATCCCGCGCCTTGCCCTGTGCGATCTCAATCATTTTGGTTGAAAGATCGCTCGCGATGATCTGCCCGGCGTTCCCCGCCAGCAGCAACGCGGTTGACCCGGTGCCGCATCCAATTTCCAGAACATGATCCGTGGGCGACAGATAAGTGCGCGTCCGCCCCAGGGTGTATTGATAGGCGTCTTCATCGCCGATGGGCGACTTGGCGTATTTCTCGGCGACGCCATCCCAAAAGATTTCTGCTTGCTGCATTCGATCACTCCTTTGAGACGCCGACATAGGTATACGCCTTTAAGGGGAAAATTGCGAAAATCCGTTGGTGTGCTATGCAAAAATGCATGAATTGGAGCACAATCGCTTTCGACTGGAACCAAACCCGCGCCTTCCTCGCCACTGCTGAGGAAGGCTCACTCTCCGCCGCCGCCAGGGTTCTTGGGTTGACCCAACCCACCCTCAGCCGGCAGATCGCCGCGCTGGAGCACGAATTGGGCGTGACCTTGTTTGAACGCGCCGGACGTTCCGTCACCCTCACCAAAGCCGGGGTGGAGCTGCTGGATCACGCCCGCGCCATGGCGCAGGCGGCGGCCCAGATCTCGCTGGCCGCATCGGGCCAATCTCAAACCATCGAGGGCCAAGTGCGCATCACCGCCTCGGATATGATGTCAGCCTATATTCTGCCCCCGGCGTTGAAGCGACTGCGGGAGATCGCGCCTGCCTTGGAGATCGATATCGTCGCGGACAATAGCATCCGGGATCTGCTGCTGCGCGAGGCGGATATCGCCATCCGGCACCTGCGCCCGGATCAACCTAGCCTCGTGGCAAAGTTGGTACGGGAGGACACCGGGCGGTTTTACGCTACGCCCGGTTACCTGGAGGCCTATGGCCATCCTCAAGCGGATGGCGATTTGTCGAAGCATCAATTTATCAGCTTCGGCGATACGGACAGGATGCTGGGCTATCTGCGTCCCGCGGGTCTCCAGGTCACTCGAGAGAACTTCCGCCTGGGCTCGAAATCAGGAATTGCGGCTTGGGAAATGGCCCGCAGCGGTTTGGGCGTTGCTGTCATGTCAGATGAGATCGCCGCCAAGTTTCCAGAATTTGAACCCGTGATGACGAACTTGCCTCCTTTCGTGTTTGAGACATGGCTCGTCACCCACCGGGAGCTACGCACCAGCCGGCGGATAAGACTCACCTTCGACCTTCTGGCGGATTTCCTGTCCGAAAAGCCTCGCCCTGTCCCCATCGCCGCGAGAAGCCCCAATGGGTTTGCCCAACACTCCTGATTTAACACTCTGCAAACGGCAATTTTTGACGCAGCCGGGATAGAAGCCCGCCGACACGCCAGCCTAGCCTCGCCTGAAAGAGAAGACAGGAAACAAGAGGGTGACGAGGATGTCCAACGCGACCCAAGGCGCCAGCCCCCAAGAGCTGGCGGAGAGCTATCGCAGAGACGGCTACCTCTCTCCAGTCGATGTGATCAGCGCTGCCGAAGCCGCACGCCATCGCGCCGAGATGGAGCAGGCGGAGTCGGAGATCGGCCCGCTGCACTATAAAACCAAGGCGTACACCTTCCTGCGATCCCCTCTGGAACTGGCGACCAAACCGGAAGTGCTGGATCTGGTCGAACAAATGATCGGCCCAGACATCCTGCTCTACAACGCCACGTACATCGTGAAAGAGCCGCATACATCAAGCCATGTGAGTTGGCATCAGGACCTCACCTTCTGGGGCCTCAGCAATGATGAGCAGGTCACTTTATGGCTCGCGCTATCGCCCGCGACCAGTGAAAGCGGCTGCATGCGGATGGTCCCCGGCAGCCACAGATCGGGCCGCATCGACCATGACACCACCGACGACCCGAGCAATGTGCTATTCCTGGGTCAGACAGTGACCGGCGTGTCTGAGTCTGAAGCTGTCATGTGCCCGCTTGCTCCCGGTCAAGCCTCTTTTCACCATGGCTGGACGCTGCATGCTTCGATGCCGAACGAGAGCGACGACCGCCGCATTGGCCTAAATGTTCAGTATCTGGCGACATCGACACGGCAGACAAAGCATGACCATGACTCAGCGATGCTGGTGCGGGGCGTTGACAGGTTTCGGCACTTCGATGTCGACGAACCTGCAACAACCGACCTCGATCCTGCCGCGCTGGCTCGTCATGCCGCCCTTGAGGCCCGCCATAAGCAAATCGCCGGGGCAACCTAGGTCTGTGGCGACAACAGTTAGCCTGACTTCAGCAATCCTGCCGTTGAAGTCAGGCGAAAGCAGTAACCAAGAGTGGTTAGAGGAAGCCTTTGCGAACCGCACGCCCTATAGGTCGCTAGGTGTTCGCGCGCCCCCAATCCCTCAGCGCGGCCAGCACTGGCCCTAAAGACTTCCCTTTCTCGGTCAACAAATACTCGGCCCTCGGCGGGTGCTCGGAATAGAGCTGGCGCTCCACAAGGCCCTTTGCCTCTAGGCCCTTCAAGCGCGCCGACAGCGTGGTGGGGCCGATTCCGTCAAGTGAAATTTGCAAATCTTGAAAGCGATGTGGCCCCCTGAGCAGCAAATCGCGCAAAATGAGTATGGTCCAGCGTTCGCCGATCACATCAATCGTGCGCGCAACCGGACAACCTTCGCGTTCACTCCCGCTCATGCGAAAGACCCTCATGCCTCACTAGCCGGCTAAGACTATCGCAGGTGACTCAAAAAAGTAAATTGACTCTCTGATATGTAGTGACTACTTAAAATGTACTTACATTGGGAGGTATAGGATGACCCTTGCTCAGAAGCTGCAGCAGCGTCTTGCTCATAGGCGCCTTGATTCAGGGGCGCGCGCCAAACACCCCCTGCTGGTGCGGCTCAGCCCACTCACCGCCGCAGCGGCGCTTGCGTTTCTGGGCTTAGCCGCGTGTGCCGCAAACCCTTTCGCCAACGAACCGGTGGTTGATCAGGCCGCGCCGACCGCATTCAATTCGGAGTTAGAATATCTCAAGGCGTTAAATGACGCAGGCCCTCCCCAAGATCTGCAGGTCATCGTTTTGTTGATGCAGGAGTATCAGACCAGCAATCGCCGAGCCGAAGGCGTGGCGTTGTTCACCGAACTGCTGGCCAAACACGAGGGAGAATTGACGCCGCCTCAAGAGCTTGTCTATCTCGCGTCCCTTGGCGTCCTCCGCGCGGAGACGGCGAGCCAAGTGCCTCTATACAACCGCATCGGGTGGGTCGAGGAGACAATCGAGATGTTGGAAAAGGCACGGTCGATTGGCGGCGAAGACGCCTTCTACCCCCGTTTCACCTCTGGCCTCGTCTACTCACAACTGCCTGAGTCATTTGGCAAAGCCGAACAAGGGCGCGCGGATTTAGAATGGTTGGTCGAGAATCGCGCCCAAGCGCCGCAGCCAGGGCTGATGCGCACGGTCTACGCCGCTCTCGCACGCAGCTATCTTACCGAGGGGCGAACACAAGACGCCGCACCGCTGTTGGCGCTGGCAGCCGGGGAGGGCAGCCTCACAACAAATTTCTCGGTCGGCCCAGAGATCGGCGGCGCCTTCCACCCGCCGCGTTTCTCCGCGATTGAGCCGGAGAAAGTCTATCTGGTCACCGGAGCTGAGTTCACCGAGTACTATTTCATTGTCTCGGACGACGGGCGCCAACTTATCAGCATAGACGCGGGCACGACCCCAGCTTTCGCGAAGCGAGCCTACGACATTTTCAAGCAAAATGTGCCTGATGCGCCGCCGCTGACGACCGTCTTTATCACCCACGCGCATTGGGACCATATCGGTGGACATCGCTTTTTCCGCGAACTGAATCCAGACGTGAAGTTCTACGGCCGCTCAAACTACAAGGAAGAGATCGCGCTGATGGCGGCTGGCCCGGAAACACCAGCCGCTTGGTTCTTCGGCTCAGGGTTCGACTTCAACCAGGTAACGAAATACCGACCCGACATCGAGATCAACAAGCCGCGTGATGTTACGATCGGCGGTACGCGCTTCGAATTGCTTCCCGCGCCAGGCAGCGAAACGCCGGATGCAATGTATATCCACATGCCTGACAACGGCTTGCTGTTCGTGGGCGATTTCATCATGCCGTTCATCGGCGCGCCTTTTGTTGAAGAGGGCGATCTAAACGCGCTGATTGAGGCGATCGATATGATCGCCGACCTGCAGCCCCGCCAGCTATTGCACGGACATGAGCCGTTAACGGCGAACTGGCCGACGCCAGAGCGGCTGCTCCAGATGCAGCCTCATCTGGTTTGGCTGCGCGATGAAACCTTGAAGCGGGTACGCGCCGGGGCCAGCCGATCCGACATCCACCACGCGAACCTCATCCCGCCGACCCTCTACGAAGACCCGCAATCGCAGATCCTCTTCCTGGTGATGCGGGAGCAGGTAATCAACCGGCTCTACGATCAAAGCGTTGGCTATTGGGAGGCCGACCTGACAGGTCTCGACCATCTCGGGCCGTCGGAGTACGGCGAGGCCCTTTCACGGTATTTCGATCTCGACGAGCAGCAAATCTCTGAAGCGCTGGAGGCGATGATCGCCGCAGGCGACTATCACTTAGCAGAACGTATCACGCGATGGGCATTAGCCTCTCAACCGGACTCAGATCGTCTTAAAGGCCTTCAAAGGCGCGCGGCCCTAGGCTTGCGGCGCAAGTACCAAGCCTACAACCCCTTCAAGTTCATGCTCTATTCGGAACTCGCCAACGCGCCTGCAGCCCAGCTTCCGGCTGTGGATGCAGCTATCACACAAGAATAGGGCGGCATCAACCATGCCTCAAAACCGAATTGCTGCTTTCAGCGACAACTTCACCGGCCAGGCCCTACTCGAAATCGACTCTGTGCGCGGGAGCTTCGCCTATCGCTCTCTGCTCAACGGGGCAGAGCAGCCGTCACACCGCCTTCCGGCAATGGAGTCCGCACAACGTCGTCACCAATGTCGACTTACACCTGGATTGGATTGATCCAGCAACGGGCGCTTTCGCGGGCGGGTATGAGGTGCAGTTCAACGGCACTGGAAACGCGTTCGGCGACGGATATTTTCTGGGGCGCCGAGCCGAGACGCCGCCCGCATAGTGATTGCGGGTTGACCATCGCCTATCTTGGCCCTTAGCCGCCCTTAAACCCCGTCGCCACCAGAAACATCTCAGCACTGTCGCTGCGGCTGGCGGGGGGCTTCATGTGCGAGGTTTTAGTGAAGCGTTTTTTCAGCGCCGTCAGCAGCTCCCCCTCCGCGCCGCCTTGCAGCACCTTGGCGGCAAAGACCCCACCCGGTGTCAACACTTCCACGGCGAACTGCGCCGCCGCCTCAACCAAGGCGATAATGCGGAGGTGATCGGTCTGCTTGTGACCGGTGGCGAACGCCGCCATGTCTGACAGCACCAGATCAGCAGGGCCGCCGAGCGCGGCCTTCACCTTGTCGTCGGCGCCGTCATCGAGGAAATCCAACTCCATCAGTGTCGCGCCCGCGACCGGCTCCATCGCTTGGAAATCGACCCCCAACACCGAGCCGACCGGCTTGTCAGCGCGCGCGCCGAGGGCGTTCACTCGGGGAACCGCCACCTGGCACCACCCCCCAGGCGCGGCGCCGAGATCAACCACGCGTAGGCCCGGCTTCAGAAGCCGGTGCTTCTCGTCGATCTCCAGGAGCTTATAAGCGGCGCGCGAGCGGTAGCCGTCCTTCTTGGCGCGAACCACATATGGATCGTTGAGCTGCCGCTGTAACCACAACGTCGAGGACAGCTTGCGGCCCTTGGCGGTCTTAACCCGCACCTTCAAATTGCGCTCGCCGCGCCCGGAGCTGTTCTTCTCGCCGCTCTTCGCGCCTCCCGGTTTCCCGCTGGAGCCGCCGCGTTTGCCACTGTTCATGTCGTCAAAATCCAAGGTCACGCCCAAGTTCGCGACCATATAAACCGAAGCGCGCCGTGTTTGAGACTTTATCGGCGCATTGGTCGGCGGCGGCGGCCTTGGGCGGAGTCCTGGAGCAAGCCATAGAGCAGCCCTTCACGCAGTCCCCGATCGGCGACGCGCAAACGCCGGGTAGGCCACGCGTGCAATATCGCCCGCAAAATCGCCGCCCCCGACATCAGGTTGGTCGCCCGATCCTCGCCGACGCAGGGGATGGAGGCGCGCTCATAGGCGTTCATCTCGCACAGCCGCTCGATCACCCGGTCCACCGCCACCGTCGGCACCCATAAACCGTCCACCGCCCGGCGCGAGTAGCGCTCCAACTCCAGATGCACTCCCGCCAAGGTGGTGATGGTGCCGGAAGTGCCCAACATCTGCATTTTCGCCAACCGCTCCCGTGTCGGCGCGCAGCCATTGACCGCAAACGGCTCAATCAGCTCCACGGTGTGGTCGTACATCGCATTGAACTTCTCGCCATCGTCAATGATGCGGTCGAACTTCTCGCCCAGCGTCACCACCCCCACCGGCAGCGACACCCAATCGGTAATGTGCTGCGCCGCCGCCCGCGCCCGGTCCGAGCGGCTGGCGCCATGGGCCAGCGCCATCAGCAGCGCCTTGCGCTTGGCGGTGGTGGTCTTCGACAGATCGACCCAAATCAGTTCGGTCGAGCCGCCGCCAATGTCGAACACCAAGAGCTGCTCGGCGGTCGGCTCCACCAACGGCGCACAACCGGCCACCGCCAAGCGGGCCTCTTCCTCGGCGGCAATGACGTCGAGATGCAGGCCGGTCTCCGCCCGCACCCGATCAATAAACAAGCGCTGATTGTCCGCCCGCCGGCACGCTTCGGTGGCGATGGCGCGGAACTGTTGCACCCGGTGACGGGAGAGACGCTCGGCGCAGATCGATAGCGCCGCCACTGCCCGCTCCATCGCCGCCTCAGACAGCGCGCCGGTGTCGTTCAACCCCTCGCCGAGCCGCACCACGCGGGAGAAGGCGTCGATCACTTGAAAGGCCTCGCCATCGGGCCGCGCCACCAACAAGCGGCAATTATTGGTGCCGAGATCGAGCGCCGCGATCGCCGCCCCGCGTCCGCCGGGCGGGCGTCTGCGCCGGGGCGGGCGGATCTTCGCCGACTTTTTCGCGCTGGCTTCGTCGCCGCCTTTTCGCCCCGACGGGGCCCGGTTCTCCCGTGACGCCACCTCCGTAGCGCGCGCCTCGACAGCGGCTGAGGCGGCGCACGGCGGGCTGATATCACCATTTTTATCAGACACCGCGCCGCCATCCCGCCTTTGTTGCGTCAGGGCCGCAACCCTATCAGAGCCGATGCCCGGCGCAAGCTACGCCAACGTCCACGCGCTGAGGCGGGACAATCCCAGGAAATATGACGCGGTTGAGTTGCCCAACATTTACCAAAAACCACGTCGCCTGATTTTGCCCCGCGCTGTGCGGCGGCGAGGACGCAAGCGCACATTGCGACGTTGGCATGCGCACTCAGGCCGAGCCCGTCTTGCGCTTGGCGGCCCAGCGATGCATCCCCTCGCAATCGGCGCCGCCCCGACGCCCCGCCCCCTCCTTGCTTATGGGATCTCGTGATGACCGACGCCGAGCCTCTTTCCTCCGACGACGCCGCGCTCCCACCGATATCCTGCTACATCCGCACCCTCAACGAGGAGCGTTTGATCGGCGAAGTGATCGCGGCGGCGCGCAAAGTATCGCGGGAAGTGGTGATCGTTGACAGCGGCTCGACCGACCGCACATGTGAGATTGCCGCCGACGCTGGCGCACGGGTGATAGAACAAACCTGGCTCGGAAACGGCTTTCAGAAACGCACCGGTGAGGAGGCTTGTAGCCAAGAATGGCTGCTCGACCTCGACGCCGACGAAATTCTGACGCCGGAGCTGATCGCTGAGATTCTGGCGCTGTTCGACGGCGGTGAGCCGCCTTTATCGGTCTATCGTCTGACCCTGGTCACCGCCCCGCCGATCGGAGAGCCCTGGACCCATTTCGCCCTAGACCCCCGCGCCAAGCTCTATGACAAGCGCCGCTGGCGGATGCCGGAGAGCCGAGCCTGGGATCAACTCGCTCTGCCGACCGACGCCGCCGTCGGGGCGCTCAAAGGCGCGCTGATGCATCACTCTTTCCAGGATTTCGCACATTACATGGCGAAGTGGAACGGGGTCAGCACCCGGCGGGCGGAGGCGATCAAACTCAAGCCATTGTGGTTGGTGCGCCTGCGGGTTCTGTTCGCATGGCCCTTCTACTTCCTGCGCCACTACATCTTGCGGGGATTTTGGCGCGGGGGGCTCTATGGCTTCGCGGTCGCCGGCGGTGTCGCCTTTGGGCGTTGGATGCGGGATGTGAAGATGTATGAAATCCACCGCCGTCGGGAGGAAGGGCCGGAGGAAGAGGCTTAACCTGGCAGCCTCTCGAACGCTGCCGTCTCCTGATTTTCGCATTGGCTCAACAAGCTAGTGTATTAGCGTCCAGCTTATAGATTGGAAAATCGTTCTATAGGACATGCAGGGAAAGGGCGCGTTTCGGGGCGAAAAATGACCAAAAGGCCGAGGATTTCATTCTCGGACAGAGTGGACCTGAGGGCAGCCGTAACGGCTTGTCTCTTCGGTGGCGCCGCATAGACCAGGGCGCCTCTACGCCGCCGCCACCTTTTCGTAAAACGCCATCGAGTCCCGCACAAAGGCCGCCTTGGTGAATTGCGCCTGATAGGCCGACCGCCCGCCTCCAACCAAGCGCGCCGCCAGATCCGGATCGGCGATCACCCGGCGCAATGCATCGGTCAAGCCAGGGAGGTCGTCGATCTCCACCAGCAGCCCGTTCTCTTCATGCGAAACATAGGCCCCCGGCCCTTGCGATTTCGCCGCCACCAGCGGCCGATCAGCGGCCCATGCGTCGACTGTCACGGTGCCGAACGGCTCATATCGTGAAGGGAAGGCGACCACGTCGCAGGCGGAGAGCAAGGCGGCGCGGTCGTCACGCCAGCCGAGAAACCGCACCCTGTCAGCCACGCCAAGGCTCTGCGCTTGCGCCTCCAGATCGGCGCGCAGTGGGCCGTCCCCGGCGATCCAGCAAAAGGGCGGAGACGGCATATTGGCGAGTTGGGCCATGGACTGCAACAGCAGGTCCAACCCCTTTTTCCAATGGAGCCGCGCCAGAGCTAAGATCAGCGGCGCATCATCTGGCGTCTGCAAGCTCTCACGCGGAGTGGGTGCTGTCTCCGGGAATTCTGCATAAGTATGAATGAGTCCAATATTCTTCTCTTCCGCACCCTGTTCGCGAATATGCCGCACCAGATCTTTTGTCAATCCGACATGATACGCGCAATTCTGGAATCGCTTAATCTTATAGTAGCCGCCGTACCAGCCAATACTCCGCGCCCGATGCGAGGCCGGGGCGAAAGTGCCGGCGCGGCCCATCCAATATTCGATCACATCGGGTTTATGCTCTGCGATCGCGCGCGAGATCGCTGTATTGGTCGGCCCCCGCCACCAGGGGTGAAACCCCGCCGCATCGACCGTCACGCCGCGATCCAGCAGTTGCGCCAGACGAAACTCATTATTGTCGCGTGTCACCACCCGCTGCGACAGGCCGGCGTCAGCCAACGCCAGCACGCTTTCCAAGAAGATATTCTCGGCGCCGCCGCTCTCGGCCCCCGCCATCACATGTAAGAGTTTCATACGCGTCCGCATGCTTCAGGGAAGATCGCCGCACTGTAGCGGCATCTCCCCGTCGCGCAACGCGAGAGCCGCGCCCCCTCATCAGCAGCGCGGGATCGTGATGGATCGGACTTAACCGATGTTCAAGCGGTGTCCGCCAACGCCACAGGCGCAGGCTCGACGCCCAAGGCGCGGCAGACATCAAAGGTGATCTGCGGGTTGTTCAGGGTGTAGAAATGCACCCGGTCCAGGCCCTGATCATAGAGGTTCTCACACTGCTCGGCGCAGAGAGAGGTCGCCAACAGCGTCGACGCCCCCTGCTGCTTCGCTTTCGCGAACAGCTCATGATAATCGACAGGGATGCTGGCGCCGCATTTAGCAGCGAAATTGACCAACCGATCGAAATTCTCGATCGGCAGCACCCCTGGCAGGAGTGGCGCGTCGATTCCGGCTTTCTCGCAACGATCCAGGAAGCGGAAGTAATCGTCGTTATCGAAGAAGAATTGCGTGATCGCCATATCGGCGCCCGCGTCGAGCTTGCGCTTCAGATGCTCGATATCGGTAGCCTGATCAACGGCTTCCGGATGCGGCTCTGGATAGGCGGCGACGGCCATCGGCAACCCAATTTCCCGCGCCAGCGCCTCGATCAACTCCACCGAGCCCTGGAACCCCTCGGGATGTGGTGTGAAGCTCCGCGGCGCGCCGTCCGCGGATTTCGGCGGGTCGCCCCGCAGCGCCACAATGCGGGACACGCCCATATTCTTGTAGGACCGGGCGATCTCCAGCGTCTCGTCGCGGGTGGCCCCGACGCATGTCAGGTGACCGGCGACATCCAGCCGCGCAGTGCCGCGCAACGCCTTGATGGCGTCCAGCGTCCGGCGCCGGGTGGTGCCGCCCGCGCCGTAGGTGACGGAAACGAAATCTGGCCCCAACGGCCCAAGTTTTTGCGCCGACTCCCACAACCGGTAGGCGGCCTCCGGCGTGGCCGGAGGGAAAAACTCAAACGACACCTGACGTTGGGAACTGTGGTCGCTGCCCATGCATGCTCTCATTTTGTGGCGTCGCGCGCCGCGCATCGCCTTGTGTCGCCTCACGCCTCTGGCGTGCGACGGGTCACGGATCAATCCGGCGTTTCACAGCGAAGGGAATCCGATTGACGTGACAGATTAGAGTGCCTGCCTTATAGCAACTCAAACCCGACTATCCAAGGCCAGAAACCGACAGCGCGCTTCGTGGGTAAAGCGTCGGCAGGCCAAGTCCCTCTAAAACCGCTTGGGTCCGCTTCCGGCCGACAGGTCGTCAACAGCGTTCGCAATGTCGTCATCTGGCTGTCGACAACGCCAACGCGTGCTTATCTAGCTCTTGAGACGTGTTGAAAGGCTTATCGCATCATGCCGCAGCTGGTGGTTAAATTCTGGCGGGACATCCCCTCAATGGTGTCGGTCGGGCGTGGGCGCTCGGCGGCCAAGCGGCAATTGCCGGAGCTGTTCGAGCAAGCGATTGATCGCTGCGCCATGAAAGTCGGCGCCAAGGATGACGACGCCTATCTCGCGGAATGGCGCAACGACGCCCGCGGAGAGGTCGAAGGCGACCCGCAACAGGTCGCGGATCAGACGGCGGCGGAGTTGGAATCCCAGTATAATGTCGACAAGATTAAAGCTTTGATCGCAAATGACGGCTGGGACACGGACCGCGCGGACGGCTGACAGATCCGTTAACGCGCATCGGCGACAATGAATATGGCGGTCGGCCGCCAGGGTTTTGGGAGTGACGAGAATGGCGAACGTGGTGTCTCTGTTCCGGGGCGGCGGCAAGAAGGCCCGAGGGTCGGATCAATCAGCTGATGTCGCGGCGTTCCTGCGCGGCTACTCGATCGAGGTGATGCCGCGCACCGCCGCGAAGGTCGCTGATTTCAAAGCGATTTTGCCGCCAGAAACCCGTGTCTATATCGCCCATATCGACGGCACCCCGATTGAGGAGATGCTGAGCACCGCCGAGCGCCTCGCCAATGACGGCTTTGCGGTCATGCCGCATATCCCGGCCCGGATCATCGCCGACAAAGCCGAGCTGGAGAATTGGATCGAGCGCTACAGCGACCTCGGCGTATCTCAGGCGCTGCTGCTCGGCGGCGGCGTCAGCGCGCCGAAGGGTGATTTCGCCGACTCAATGCAATTGATCGAGACCGGCCTGTTCGACAAATACGGTTTCACCCGTCTGCACGTCGCCGGCCACCCTGAGGGCAACCGCGACATCGACCCGAACGGCGGCGACGCGAATGTGATGGCCGCTCTGGGTTGGAAGCAAGCGTTCTCTGAGCGTACCGACGCTGAGATGGCGATCGCCACCCAATTCGCGTTCGAGAGCGGCCCGGTTATTGAGTGGGCCGACCGCCTCAAGGCCAACGGGATTGACCTGCCGATCCATATCGGCGTCGCCGGCCCGGCCAAACTGCAGACCCTGATCAAATTCGCCATCGCCTGCGGTGTCGGCCCGTCGCTGCGGGTGCTTCAGCGCCGCGCGATGGACATGACCAAGCTGCTGTTGCCGTTCGAGCCGGCCGACATCGTCGCCGAACTCGCCGCCCACAAAGCCGCCAACCCGGGCTTTAACATCGAGAAGGTGCATTTCTTCCCGCTGGGCGGCATCGACAAATCGGCGGATTGGGCCAACGCCCACCTCGGCGGCGGGGCGGTGGCGGCGCAAACCGCCTGATACGCGGCGGCGGCGACGCCGCAACACCTATACCCTGGACAAAAAACGACAGGTCGGGCTTAAAAACCGACCTAATTCGTGGCGCGCGTCCGCATGCCGCCGAACCGTGCTTTCCAACCGAAAGATCAGCCCATGACCCGCACCGTCCTTGAGTCGAAAACCAAAACCGCCGTTCTAGGTTTCGACGCCCCATTCTGCGTCATCGGTGAGCGGATCAACCCGACCGGCCGCAAGAAGCTCGCGGCTGAGATGGAGGCCGGAGACTTCTCCACCGTGGTGAAGGACGCTATTGAGCAAACCGCCGCCGGAGCCGCTGTGCTGGATGTGAACGCTGGGGTGGTGTTCAACTCCAACCCGAACCCGAACGAGACCGAACCGCCGCTGCTGGTTGAAACAGTCAAGCGGGTGCAGGAGGTCTCCGACCTGCCGCTGTGCATCGACAGCTCAGTCACCGGCGCGATCGAGGCGGCGCTGGAAGTGGTCGAGGGCCGGCCATTGATCAACTCAACCACTGGCGAGGAGGAGAAGCTGGAGGCGATCCTGCCGCTCTGCGCCAAGCACAAGCTGCCAGTGGTGGCGATCTCCAACGATGAAAGCGGCATCTCGGAAGACCCTGACGTCCGCTTCGCTGTCGCTAAGAAAATCGTCGAGCACGCCGCCGATTACGGCATCCCGCCGGAGGATATCGTCGTCGACCCGCTGGTGATGCCCGTGGGCGCGATGGCGACGGCTGGCCTGCAGGTGTTCGCGTTGGTCCGCCGCCTGCGCGACGAGCTGAGGGTCAACACCACCTGTGGGGCCTCCAACGTCTCCTTTGGCTTGCCCAACCGCCATGGCATTAACAACGCCTTCCTGCCAATGGCGATCCAATCTGGTATGACCAGCGCGATCATGAACCCGGTGCAGATGGGCGCCTCAGCCAAGAAGATTGCGGAGAAGGTTGAGCAGCTCGCCGCCCATGGGATCGTCATCCCCGAAGGCGTGGACTGGGACGCTCTCGCCCCGCTTCTCGGCCTCGGCGCCACCAAGGCGACACCCTCGAAAGAGCTAGAGGCGATCCTCGCCGCCGACTTCCTGATGGACCACGACCCTTCCGGCGGCGCGTGGATCAAGTTCAATAAGGCGGCCTCAGGCGAGGGCGACGCAAGCGGCGGTCGGCGTGGCGGCGGGCGTCGCCGCCGGGGCTGAGGCGGCCCGCACCCCCTCCGCACAGGCGCATCTCGACCTTGCTGACTGAAACCTAACTGTCAAAGCAGGGCTGTGTCCCGGCATACACAGCAATGCAGCAAGCGCGCCTTGCGGCAAACTGTCCCTCGCCTTTCCGGGATAAAGCCCAGAGAAACAAGCTATTACTTTGCGAGAGAGAGTAAGAGGCTTGTGATGCGTTATCCCGTTTTAAAATTGCTCGCCGCCGGTGGCGCGGCGCTAATGCTCGCCACTGGCTGCGCCGCCCCGCGTGCTCCGCTGAAATCCGTGGTCAGTGTGACTGGCCCGTCCGGGACAGTCGGCGGCGACGTCTATCAGACGCGCCGCTCGCTCGGCGAGGATTTGCCCCATTTCAAAGGCGATCAGGTGCTGGAGATCCGCGCCGACGACGCCACCAAGGACCGGGATGATAAAACCCGGGAGATCATCGGCGCCGAATGCACCGTGCAAGGCGATGTGTTCTCCGCCAAGGTGATCACGCCCAGCGGCGTGCGCATCCCACTCTATGGCCACCGTTCCACAGAATTGACGCTGGAGTGCACGCACCCGGAATACCAACCGATGATCACGCGAATGGAGCCGTACAACCACTCCAAGCAACAGAGGCAAACGGCCGCGCGCGCTCAGCCAGGTCTGCTGGGGCTGGCTGTGGGGGCCTTGGTCTCAGGCATCTATGAAGCGACGGTCAACGATGTCGAAAACGATATCTTTAAATACCGTCAGACCCCGATCAAAATGTTGCCGCCAGGCTATGAGGCGATCCCGCCGAAACCGGAGCCGGCTCCCGGCGACAGGGACAGCTGACTCCAGAAGCGAAGCGGCGGCTCAAATGTTGAGGGCCGCCGCCTAAGTCACAGCCACAGCAATCTGGCTGGGCAATAGGTTAAAACTGGGAGTATGCCCGTTTTGGCCCACCGACATGAATGCGCTCGCCCGCCTCAGCAACAACGGACGGGCGCACTTCCACACAAGCAGCCGACACACCGTCCAACTCAGTCTGGTCATATACCGGCGCAAAATCGAGATCGGCCACCAAGTTTTCTCCCCCGAGCTGCAGACGCCGCAGCCGCAGCCAGTTCTCGATCGCCTCATCACCGGAAATGCCGTCCTCCGCCGCATCGTGGCCGAGCGCCACGCACAGCAGCGCCGTCTCAGCGTCTTCCCTCAACGCCATGGCGATCTCCGCGCGATAGCCTGATTCAAACCGAATCTGATGGCGCTGAAACGAGGCGTCCACCACACGCTCGCTGTCGTCTTCCTCCTCTAACTCCAAGAAGCCGCTACAGGCGCTTACGCCAGTCGACATCCAAAACACGCAGAAGAGAGCCGCCACGGCCCAGAAACCGCGCCGCAGGCTATGTCGCGATGCCGCCATATCATTGATCCACTCCAAACCGCGCGCCCCATACCAACTCAAACAATAACATAGGGATTCCCCCTCGCCGCCGCGACCATCAAGTCTCGGCGGCGGCTGACATCTAAAGATCGCCATCAAGAGAAGCTTGCAAAGGGTCCAGGTTCAAAAGCGCGACGAAACAGAGGCCTAAAACGGTTTTCATGGGCCTGTGACGGCCCGGCCTCTGCTAGATCACAACTTCGAGTGGGTGGGCTAGAACGCGCCGCGCACGCGCCGAGGACCGGTCACCTCAATGCGTTCGTCAAGCACGGCGGCGCTGGCCGGCTGCACCCGCACGCAGGCGGCCGCCACGCCGTCCAGCTCCGTGTTTTGATAGAGCGGCGCGAAACTGAGGTCGCTGACCAGCACTTCGCCGCCGACCGACAATCGACGCAGCCGTAGCCATTTTTCGATGAGTTCATCGCCAAAGGCGCCGTCCTTGCTAGCGTCATGGCCCAACGCCACACACAGCTCCGAGGCGCTCAACGACATGGCGATTTCCGCAGAGTAGCCGGAACGAAAGCTCACTGGCTGACGCTGAAACGTCCCGTCAACCACCTTTTGCCCGGCGTTCTCACGGGTCACTGACCCACAGGCCGCCACCCCCGTCACAACCGCCGCAATCAGCGCCCAACGCATCCCCAAGCGCCCTGCCGACGCACGCTCGACCGTACTCTCAGTCATCGTACAACTCTCCAACCTATCCACACACGGCACGCATTTGCGCACTCAATATAAGACGGGATGGATCATCGCCAGAGGGGCGGAGCGCAAAAGCCGTTAACGTTCTTCGGCGCGTTTTGGAAACACCATATCGGTCAAGCTGTCGATCAGCACAAAAAACAGAGTGATGACGATCCGGCTGGCGATCACGAAGCCCATGAACACCAACTGCTCATCCTGGAGCAGGAAGCGGATCCACACATTGACGTTGGATTGGGTGCCGAGGCTGGTGAAGATGACCAGAATATCATCCTTCAGGAAGCTGGCGTTGATTTGCAGCGACTCCAGAAATCCGGGCGCGTACAGCGCACACAGCGCCAAGCCGATCGCGCCCATAATCAGCGAAAAGAAAATACTGAAAATCGCTTCAATCAGCCGTTTCATCTCACACGCCTTCCCTCATCACCGTCTTTTCACGACATAGCACGTCCTTGCTGCCCCAGACCGGCGGCGGAAGACAGAGAAATCGGAGAATTCACAGGAAGCCGCGTCAGGCAAATCCGCTCACCAGCGATAGTCGCGGCCCTATGCGTCGAAACGATCGCTATCGAGATGATTATATCAGCCCCTGATGCGTGAAGCACATCTCTAAAGCGCGAAAAATTATCCGGGGAAACGCCAATCCGGCGCCGCCTCAGTCCCAAAATGAATTAAATGTCGGTGGCCCGGTCACCTCATAATCAGGTCGCTCCAGATCCCCTGATGGCGTGTCGACCTCGACGCAATTGGCGGTTTCGCCCAACATCTCTATCTTCTCAAAGGAGGTCGCGAAGCTGAGGTCGGCGGCGATCAGCTCGCCATTCACCGACACCTTGCGCCCCTTCAGCCAGCGAGTGATAATCTCCGCCGCGACCTCGTCGGCAGCGGCGTCATGGCCGACAGCCGCGCACAACACGGCGGCTCCATCGTCCGCAACCAGCTTCACCATGGCGATCGCCAACTCGCCGGACATGAACTGAGCGCGGTAGGCGTAGAAATCCCGCCCAACCTGCCGCGACCCGGCCTCTTCCATGAACAACGGCACGGCGCAACCAGAGACACACGCGATCACCGAGGTGATCCAGAACAAATGCTTCATTAGCACCCTAGGTAAACTTGTACACAGATGGCGCGAGGTAGCCTGAGCGGCGCCCCCGGCCAAGGCGGCCTACCGCGCCGCTCCGCACAATCGTATTTGATCGCGGCGTTGACGTCACGGTCAAGCGCGGTCGCGCCCGGTGAACGACCGGTCGCTCCACAGCCCTGGCCGCCACGCCCGCGCCGACTATAGTGGCCGGAAACCAGACGATTGGGCGCGTCTTCCCATACCGAAGCGCGCGGAACTGCGATGAGGACCCTCTGATGGCCGACGGCGCCGCCCCTCCCCACGCCGCCCCGGACGCGGCCGCGACAACCGCCTTGGTCGTCTTCACCCCTTCGGGCAAGCGCGGTAACTTTCCCCTCGGCACCCCGATCCTAACCGCCGCCCGCCAGCTCGGCGTCGATCTCGACACCGTCTGCGGCGGACGCGGCATCTGCGGGCGCTGCCAGATCGCCCCTTCCTTCGGGGAATTCCCTAAACACGGGGTGACGGTCGCTCCCGGCAACATCTCCGCCTGGAACAAGGTCGAGGAGCGCTACAAATCCAAACGCGGGGTCAAGGACGGCCGCCGCCTCGGCTGCCAGGCGGTGATCTCAGGCGATCTGGTGGTGGACGTGCCGCCGGACAGCCAGGTGCACAAACAGATCGTCCGCAAACGCGCCGAATCGCGGGAAATCCGCCTCGATCCGGCGACCCGGCTGTATTACGTCGAGGTCGAAGAGCCCGACATGCACAACCCGAAGGGCGATCTGGAGCGGCTGCTCGACGCCCTGTTCGAGCAATGGGGCATCGCCAATGTCATCGGCGACCTTCGCACGCTGCAAATGATTCAACCGGCCCTCCGCGGGGGCAAATGGAAAGTCACCTGCGCGATCTACATGGGGCAAGGCCGCTCCAATGGCCGGATCGTCAACATCTGGCCGGGCATCTACACCGGCGGCATTTACGGCGTAGCGTTCGACATCGGCTCCACCACCATCGCCGGGCATTTGGTGAATCTGCGCAATGGCGCGGTGAAGGCCTCTGCGGGGCTGATGAACCCACAGATCCGCTTCGGCGAGGATCTGATGAGCCGCGTGTCCTATTCCATGATGAACCCCGGCGGCGCGGCCGATATGACCGAGGCCGTGCGGGAAGCGATCAACGCCCTGATCGGCCAACTCTGCGCCGAAGCGATGATCGACCGCGCCGACGTGCTGGAGGGGGTGATCGTCGGCAACCCGGTGATGCATCACCTGCTGCTTGGCATCGACCCTGTTGAGTTGGGCGGCGCGCCGTTCGCACTGGCGACTTCGGACGGCATGACGTTCTGGGCGGCGGAGCTGGAAATCTCGATGCACCCCGACGCCCGGGTGTACGTGCTGCCTTGCATCGCGGGCCATGTCGGTGCGGATGCGGCCGCAGTGGTGCTGTCGGAGGCGCCCCATGCCCAAGATGAGATGATGTTGGTGGTCGACGTCGGCACCAACGCCGAGATCGTGCTCGGCAATCGCGAGCGGGTGCTGGCGTGCTCCTCCCCCACCGGCCCGGCGTTCGAGGGCGCGCAGATCTCCTCCGGCCAACGCGCGGCGCCGGGGGCGGTTGAGCGGGTGCGGATCGACCCGGCGACGCAGGAGCCACGCTTCAAGATTATCGGCTCAGAGATATGGTCGGACGAGCCCGGCTTTGCCGAGGCCGCCGCCGCAACGGGCGTCACCGGCATTTGCGGCTCCGGCATCATCGAAGCTGTCGCGGAGATGCGCCTCGCTGGAGTGATTGACGAGGACGGCGTGATCAACGGCGCCTTAGCGGAAACCACCCCGCGCATAATCGCCGACGGCCGCACCTTCTCCTATATCTTAAACGAAGGGGACGGAGACCAATCGCCCCGCGTGACGGTGACGCAAAACGATGTCCGCGCCATCCAACTCGCCAAGGCGGCGCTCTACGCCGGCTGCAAGCTGTTGATGGACAAGCTGGAACTAGACAGTGTCGACAAGGTGATCCTCGCCGGGGCGTTCGGCGCCCATATCTCGCCGCTGCACGCGCTGGTGCTGGGCATGATCCCGGATTGTGAAGTCGACAAGGTCACCTCGGCCGGAAACGCAGCCGGCACCGGCGCCCGCATCGCCTTGTTAAACTCCGCCAGTCGCCGAGAGATCGAACGGGTTGTCCGCGAGATTGAGAAAATTGAAACAGCCGTAGAGCCGCGCTTCCAGGAGCATTTCGTCAACGCCATGGCGGTGCCGAACAAGGTGGAGCCTTTTCCGAAGCTGGAAGAAGTCGCCACCCTGCCAAAGGTCACGGTTCAGAGTGGCGGGGATGGCGGGCGGCGAAGACGTCGGCGCGGATGAGGCGCCCTTACGTCAATGCGGTACATCTTAGCCACCCGTCCCGTCAACAGGGGCGTCGTTGAACGCGACCAAATCAACCTCAGGCTCCTCAGGCGCGCCCGGGGCGGGAATCTCAAACAGCGCCAGCGTCGCATCCGCGCTGATGACCTCAGCCTCTGAGCGGGTGAGATAAAGGCTGTCGACCGTTCCCAGATCCAGGGCGGCCCGGGCGTCTTCGAGATCCTCGAACGGCGTGACGTCAGCGATGTCGCTCGCATCGCCCAGCAGCGTGGCAATCCCCGTCTCAGCTGAGGAAGCGGCGATAACGCCGATGGCGTCGCCAAAGGCCAATGAGTCGAGATCTACGGCGCGGACCACCAGAGCGTTAGGCGCAGACGGATCGGCCAGAGCCGCTGGCGCCGGCGCTAAGCTCGCAGCCACCCCCAGAACCACTCCGAACGACGCCATCCAATGGGTCGGTTTCAAATTTCGGCCAAGTACACGGGAAGCCATCATCACCACCCTCCTGTGAGCGTCTGCTCTATAGGTAGGAAACGCAGGGGCGATCTTGCACTCGCGTAATACTCACAATTCAGTTCAAATTGCGCGAGCTTGGGTCACCAACTCTGCTGTGATTAGATAAGCCATTGATATCACCAAGTTCGTGAAGGCCACCGCAATCGCATTCACATTTTATGACAGTGTTTGACGAAAGAGCAAAAACTGCGCGTCAACCGCCGAAGTCAACGAAGTACAAACCAAATTACGCAACGTAATTTTAACAACCACTCCGAATCTGATCGGCGTTGCGCCTAATCTCGAAAAGGTCACCAGCATCTTTACGATCGAGATTGCGCAATTGCATCGCCATCCGTTGATTTTTACGGAAACTGTCTTGATGGCGAGCGAGAAAATCCCAATAGAGCACGGTGACCGGGCAAGCCTGTTCTCCCGACGCCTGCTTCGGGTTAAACCGGCAGCGGCCGCAATAATCCGACATCCGGTCGATGTAAGCGCCAGAAGCGGTGTAAGGCTTCGTGCCGACCACCCCGCCGTCAGCATGTTGGCTCATCCCGAGCATGTTCGGCAGCGACACCCAATCCACGGCGTCGAGATACATCGCGATGTGCCATTGATGGGTTTTGTACGGGTCAGCGCCGTAAAGCATCAGATACAACCCCATCACCATCAGGCGCTGGATATGATGGGCGTAGCCGGTCTCAACCAAGCCGCCGAGCCCGTCGGCGAGGCAAGCCATCTCGGTCTCGCCAGTCCAGAAGAAGCCGGGGACTTCCAATTCGGCGCCAAGATGGTTGCGGGCCGCATATTCCGGCATCAGCGTCCAATAGACCCCACGCACAAATTCGCGCCAGCCGAGGATCTGGCGGATAAATCCTTCCACCGCATTGATCGGCGCTCGGCCTTCGGCCAAAGCTGACAACGCGGCCTCACAGGCCTGTTTCGGGCTGAGCAGCTTCAGATTCATCACCGCCGACAGGCGGGAGTGGTGCAGGGTCAAATGGCCAGCGGCCATCGCGTCTTGATAGTCACCGAAGTGGATGAGGCGATTGCCAATGAAATCCGCAAGCGCCCTCTGAGCGTCGTTGGCGGTCACAGGCTCGTCAAACCCATCGAGCTTGCCCGGAGCGGCGGCGAACCGGGCGGCGACCATTCGGATCACCCCCTGGGTGATCTGATCCGGTGGAAAACTGACGCGCGGCGGGATTAGGCCGGGTCCGTGTGCGCCGAAGCTCTTGCGATTGTCCTTATCGAAATTCCAAGCGCCGCCGACCGGCGCGCCCGACGCATCCATCAACCAGCCGGTGCGCTTGCGTTGCGCGCGGTAAAAGTCCTCCAGAATGAAACGCTTACGCCCTGAGCGCAGCGTCTCGAATTCCTCGGGCTGCGTGAGAAAATGCCGATCCTCCAACACCTTAAAAGGAACATTGGCGGCTTCAGCGGCGGCTCGGAGATTGACCAACACGCGGTAATCGCCCGGCTGCACAACCCGGATTTCCGCCGGGCGATACGCTGTCGCCGCTCGCGTCAAGGCCGCTTGAAGGCTCTCCGGCACATCCGGCGCGTCAAGGCGATGATACAGGACCGGCCGCCCCGCCTCAGCCTGCTCAGCCGCGAAATGGCGCATGGCGGAGAAGAACAGCACCAGCCGCTTCTTGTGTTGAGGGACATAGCTCGCCTCTTCCACCGCCTCGGTCATAAGAATGGCGTCCCGCTTCGGGTCGAAGCCATCAAACAGGGCGGAGTCGCGATCTAATTGATCGCCGCAGACGAGGCACAAGCGGCGAAGGCTGTCGGGGATGGCAGGCGTGTCGTTCATCCCGCGCAAGATGCGTCGCCCACCGCGCTCGCCAAGTATAATTTACATGCTTTACAGTTGATTACACGGGGAGTCACAGTCACGAGAGCGGCTCTCAACGCCTGTTCCTTATGGGATAGATAGCCCTCACAGCGCGGCGTTGGGCCGCACACTGAGAGGTCGCCGTCATGATTACGCCCCGCACCCCCGCCCCAGAGCTGACCGTCGCCACCTTGAGCGGCTCAGTCTGGTCACTGGCTACCCGCTCCCCCCAGAATTTCACCTTCGTGGCGTTCTATCGCGGCCTGCATTGCCCAATCTGCTCGCGGCATTTGAAGGCGATCGAGACGGCGCTGCCGGCCTTCGCCGAAAAGGGCCTCGACGTCCTAGCGGTCTCGATGGACACACAGCAACGCGCACAGGAGAGCTATGAGAAATGGGGACTTTCGAGCTTGGAGGTCGGCTATGGGCTGACCCTGGACCAAGCCGAGGCCTGGGGGCTGAGCTTCTCCGCGTCAATTAAGGACAGTGAACCGGCGGTGTTCAGCGAACCCGGCCATTTCCTGATCCGCCCGAACAACGAGGTGTACTACGCCTCGGTGCAAAGCGCGCCCTTCAGCCGCCCCTCGCCGACGGAGCTGCTCGGGGTGATGGACTTCGTGATCAACAATGATTACCCGGCGCGCGGCGAGTTAAGCAGCGATCAGGCCCGCGCCATTGTCGGTTAACCTCGGCAGTCAAACGATCTCAACCGAGTAGCGCTCAATCACTGTGTTGGCGAGCAGCTTCTCGCACATCTGCTCGGCGGCCTGACGCGCAGCCGCCGGGTCGGTCTCCGACAACTCGACCTCGATCAGCTTGCCCTGGCGCACGCCGCCGACGCCCTCAAAGCCGAGCCCGTCGAGCGCCCGGCGGATCGCCTCGCCCTGGGGGTCGAGAACGCCAGTTTTCAGGGTGATTTCAATGCGGGCCTTCATGGCGGTCTCCAAGCAGGCTGCGGCCAAGGCGCCGCAGGTAAGGCTTCTCTAGCAATGACAGCGGCTGGAGCAAAGGACGAGCTGAGGGCGGCAATCCTTCACACGCGGCTTTGAATTCATACCGACAACGTCAGCCTGATTGGGGGCGATCACAAAAGGCGGTTGGCGAAATGGCGGGTTACAGGCATTGGTTCAGCATTCACCCCATCCGGAACCCCGCCTATGGAGAATGTTCCGTCGTCTTCGATCCGACAGGGCCTGTTTCTAAAGAGGTCGAGGTCTATCGCCAGCGACTGTCGGCTGCGAGTGGTCAGAAAGAGCCGCTGTATAACGGCTATGATTGGGCGATGATGTTTATGAACCATCTCTCGGCGCATCACCCGGAGTTCCGGGCCCGGACGGCGGAGAATAAGGTGGAGATTTTTGGATCGACGGAAGGAATTACCGCGCCCTGTGACAGCGAGGCTATCGCACAGGACCTGATCCGCCACTGCATCGCCTTGCTTGAGAACGAGGCGCTGGCCGCGCAGATGATCCGTGACGGTTTAACCGTGGATTGAAGCTCTCAAGGCGCCGCAAGCGACGCCGATCAATGCACCAGCTTAGGCCCCGCCAACACCTTGCCGCCATTCTCCGGCATAATCCCAAGACGCTTGGCGACTTCGGTGTAAGCCTCGATCAGATCGCCGAGATCGCGGCGGAACACGTCCTTGTCGAGCTTGCGCTCCGATCGGGTGTCCCACAACCGGCAGCAGTCCGGGCTGATCTCATCAGCGACGATGATGCGCTGAAAATCGCCGTCCCAAATCCGCCCGGTCTCAATCTTGAAATC
>JAHQVS010000302.1 GCA_019634215.1 Paracoccaceae bacterium
CAACGCGCTAGGGTTGTACTACTATCGGCAATTGACCCAGTTCAGTGGCGCAGATCTCGCGTGGTTGGATAGCGCGTTGCAGCTGGAAGGGCGGTTGCTGCGGGAGCGTTGGGTGGTTCAAGCCGAGGAGCTGGAGCGTCGTCGACTGTACGGTTAAGATCGAGGCGTGGTGAGGAATACTTACCGCGCAACTGGCTTTATCCGTTGTAGTTGGACCATTTCGCAGTGGCAGCGTCGTCACTGTCGCGAGCATCCACCCACTCCGCTCCGCCCTCGGGGGTTGTTTCGCGTTTCCAGAACGGCGCCTTGGTTTTGAGATAGTCCATCAGAAACGCGGCGCCGTCGAAGGCGGCTTGGCGATGGGCGCTAGCGGCAATGGTGAGCACGATGCGATCGCCAGGGTTTAAGAGCCCGTAGCGGTGAATGATGCATGCGTCGAGCAAAGGAAAACGGCGCTCGGCCTCCTGGGCGATCTCCTTCAAAGCGCGTTCGGTCATCCCTGGGTAGTGCTCCAGCTCCATCGCAGCGACCGTGCCGCCATGATCGCGCACCAGCCCTGTGAAGGTCGCCACCGCACCAATATCAGCGCGACTCGCAGTGATCGCATCGATCTCCGCTGCGATATCAAAATCTTCGCGTTGCACTCGAGAGCGGCTCATCTCACCCCCCGGTCACTGGGGGAAAGAACGCCACTTCACGGGCGCTGGTGATCGGCGCGTCCAGCTCCACCTGCTCTTGGTCGACCGCAACTCGGATCGACGCCATATCCTCAAAAGCGGCGGCGTAGCGCGGCTCCTTTTGCGAGAGCCACGCGGCAAGATCGGCGGCGGTGGCGACATGCGCTGGCGGGTCAAGCTCCTCACGGCCGAGGCCGATGCGTTCGCGAAGCCAAGCGAAGTAAAGAACGGTCATGAGTTATTCCGGGTTGCCGGGAGTTGAGACCGATCACAAGGCGAGGATGGGCTGTAGGTCAAGCGCTCACCGCTGTGGGGCCGGATCGTCGCGGCCGCCGCCATGGAAGAAATCATAGATTTTCTTGGCCAAGGCTTTGCTGACGCCATCGACCGCCTCCAAATCTGTCAGGCCGGCGCGAGTGACCGCCTTTGCCGAGCCGAAATGGGTGAGAAGCGCGCGTTTGCGGGCGGCGCCCACACCTGGAACTTCGTCCAGCGGGGTGGACGAGGTGGCCTTCGCACGTTTCTGCCGATGTGCACCGATGGCGAAACGGTGCGCCTCGTCACGCAGGCGCTGCAGAAAATATAGAGTGGGATCACGAAACGGCAGCGAAAACGGTCGCCGCCCCGGCGCGTGGAACTCCTCGCGCCCCGCATCTCGCTCCTCGCCTTTGGCGACCGAGACTAGCCGTACATCCTGCAGCCCCAATTCGCCCAAGGCTTCGACCGCCGCTGTCAGTTGCCCGGCGCCGCCGTCGATCAGCACCAGATCCGGCCACATCTCGCCTTCCCGACCGGGATCTTCTTTCAACAGGCGGTTGAAGCGGCGATTGAGCACCTCGCGCATCATGCCGAAGTCGTCGCCGGGGGTCAGGTCAGCGTTCTTGATGTTGAACTTGCGATATTGGCTTTTGATAAAGCCTTCTGGTCCGGCGACGATCATCCCGCCGACGGCGTTGGTTCCTTGGATATGGCTGTTGTCGTAGACCTCGATGCGCTGCGGCGTCCCCTCAAGGCCGAACGCTTCCGCCACGCCCCCAAGTAGTTTGGCTTGAGTGGCGCTTTCCGACACTTTTCGCGCCAGGGCTTCGCGGGCGTTGGTTAGGGCGTGCTCCACCAAAGAGCGCTTCTCACCCCGTTGGGGTACGGAGATCTCCACTCTGCGTCCTGCGATGGTGGAGAGCGCTTCGGCGATCAGCTCAGAGTTAGTCGCTGTGTGGGACATCAGGAGGAGGCGTGGAGGGGTTTTGTCAGAATAGAACTGACCCAGGAACGCCTCCACGATCTCTTCATCCTCGCAATCCCTGACCGTGCGAGGGAAATAGGCTCGATTGCCCCAGTTTTGGCCGGCGCGGAAAAAGAATACCTGTATGCAGGTCTGACCAGAGGCGTTGTGCAGCGCAATCACATCTGCGTCCGTCACTCCCTGCGGGTTGACGCCTTGGTGCGCCTGAACCTGTGTCAAGGCCCGGATGCGGTCTCGAATGGCGGCTGCGCGTTCGAATTCGAGAGTCTCGGACGCCTCTTGCATTTGCGCCGCAAGGTCTGATTGCACAGAAGTGGATTTACCACTCAGAAACGCGGATGCGTCGGAGACCAGCTTGCCGTATTGCTCCTCGGTCACCAGCCCGACGCAGGGGCCGGCGCAGCGCTTGATTTGATAGTCGAGGCAGGGGCGGCTGCGGTTCTGAAACATGCTGTCGGAGCAGCCACGCAGCAAAAAAGCCTTTTGCAACTGGTTGATCGTGCGATTGACCGCGCCGGCGGAAGCGAACGGTCCAAAATAGGCCCCCTTGTCGGATTTTGCGCCGCGATGTTTGGAGATCTGTGGATAAGCGCCTGACTTAATCACAATATATGGAAATGATTTGTCGTCTCGTAGCAAGACGTTGAATCGCGGCTTGAGCTGCTTGATGAGATTAGCCTCAAGCAGCAGCGCTTCGGTTTCGGTCTCGGTGGTGACGAACACCATCGACGCCGTTGCTATGATCATACGCAGAATGCGGTTGGTGTGGCCGGAGATATTGGCGTAATTCGCCACACGCTTTTTCAGGCTGCGCGCTTTGCCGACGTAAAGCACCTCACCCTTAGCATCCAACATACGGTAGACGCCGGGTGCGTCTGGCAGGGTGGGGAGATAGCCCTGGATGACGGTTGGGCCTGTCGGCGCAGCTTCGTCGCCATGTTGGTAGACCGCGCCTTCTTCCTCGAGCGCTTCGAAGGTCTTTTCTGTTTCGATCATGTCCGCTCATGGTTGAATCAGGGGGCGTCGAGCCTTGACCGCAAGACCATATGTAGGGGGAACTGAGCTCCAGAGGAAACTGCCTGGCGAGAGTGAGTGGCGCTCCAGAGAGAATTCTGTGGATAACTCTGGGGAAAGCAACGAGAAGTGCATTTCGAACACGAAAATGAAATCAGATGATTTCTCTAATTTAGATGTGGTGTTGTGGCTTGCAATTGTTTTTATTGAGGTTTTTAGTGCTAAAATACCTCAAATACAAGATTTGGTGGCAGCAAAGCCAAAACGCGTCCGCCAAAAGGTATGTGTGGAAAACTTCAGAGTGCGATGGTCCTGATGTTTTGAGCGGAACCTAGGCGTTCTGTGGATAACTCTGTGAAAAACTACCGGTGATGCGGCTCTACAGCAACTCGGTTATTGGGGGCAGCCGATCAAGCGGAAGTGGATTTTCGTATAACCTTTTGTTTTAAAAGGATTTAGTATTGTGTGAGGAGCAATCCTCTCGCCATTCATCTTGATCTGAACCGTGTATCGCTGATGTGAACAAGTCACGGACGCTGCTGAAGATGGGCGGTGTCCTATTTGGCTATGCTGGGCGGCGTAGGCGCAACTCCACGCCGGCGGTTTTTGCCGCAAGAATCGCGCTGGGTTTTTCGACGCGCACGCCAACCTCCAGCACTCGATCATCTTGTAGACAGCGCAACGCAATACGTTCGGCCAGGGTCTCAACATAATCAATATGACCCGCCGCGATGATGTCTGCGACGGCGTTGGACAGCGCTTCGTAGCAAACAACATCGCGCGCGCCAGGGTCATTCGGGCGTAGTGGCGGACTGAACACCAACGCCGAGGTTGCAGTTGAGGGGCCAACTCGCAGCTCAATTGAGATCAAAATCTCTTGCGGCGTCTCAAGCTCATGAGTGTGAACCCCGATTGAGGCATTGAGCGCCAATTCCGTTAGCCGAACCCATCGGTCGTCGGCATGGCGCCAACCGTCCAAGGTCTCCGGCGCAGCGCTACCGGTGGAGGGTGACGCTGTTTCAAATGTTGCGATCGCCATGATCGACTTACTCCACTAGCCCAAGGATGTCCGGGGTTTGCCACGCAAGATGTTGCCCGCCGTCGACGGCGATCATCTGGCCAGTCACGGCGCGGGCGCTAATCAGATAGCGCAGCGCGGCGGTGATATCGGTTGCGTCGGCGCCGCGTTTTAGAATAGTGCCGCCGCGCTGTTTCGTGAAATGCTCGTTGGATTGGCGCGGGTTGGCCATCGTTGGCCCTGGGCCGATACCGTTGACCCTGATCTGCGGCGCCAAACCTTGAGCGGCCGTACGAGTCAGCGCCCACAGGCCCATTTTCGCGATGGTGTAACTGGAAAAAGCCGGTGTCGGCTTCCATACGCGCTGGTCGATCATATTCACCACCAGGCCGCTGGCGATTGGCTCGCCATCAATCTCCTCGGCTGGAGGGCATTGGTTGGCGAAATTCTGGATCAGTACGTAGGGCGCGCGCAGATTGGATTCGAGATGCCGATCCCAACTCTCTCGGGTTGAGGTTCGAATATTGTCGTCTTCGAAGATCGAGGCGTTGTTCACCAACAAAGTCAGGGGCGCGCTGAGCGCTTCAGCGGCGCGGGCGACCAATTGATGCGTGGCGTTTTCGCTTAACAGATCTGCTTGCAGCGCTGCCGCAGCCGGCGCTCCAGCGCTCAAAGCGTCTTGTGCCGCCGCCTCGGCGTCTGCAGCTGACCCGTTGTAGTGCAGCGCCACCTTCCAACCTTGCGAAGCCAGATCCAGCGCCATGGCCCGGCCCAACCGTTTCGCCGAGCCGGTCACTAAGACCGCGCCCGGCGTCATCGCCGACTTCCAATCATGCCGAGACGCGCTCCTAGCTGCTCAGAATTTCCAGAAAGCTAGTGCTAGAGAGCTGGAGCTGACGGCGTCAACACCATCGCCAAATAAATTATGTAGGCGGTTACGAAAACGCCGCCGGCCACGCGATTGACTTTTCTATGGGTCAATACGAACGGGGCCAGCGCGATCGCGGAGGCCAGCATCACCCAAAGGTTCACCGACAGGAATTCCTGAGGAACGCTGATGTCGTCCAGCGAGGCGGCGACGCCGAGTATGCATAGAAGATTGAAGACGTTAGAGCCGATCACATTCCCGATCGCCACATCAGCCCGACCGCGCACGGCGGCCATCACAGTGGTCGCTAATTCAGGTAGTGAGGTGCCAAGCGCGATCAGGGTCAGGCCAATGGCTTCGTCGGAGACGCCATAATCCGTGGCGATCCGGCGTGCGGCGTCGATGGTCAGCTCCGCGCCCACGGGCAAACCGACAACGCCGAGACCGATCAGGCCAGCGATCTTCCAGACTGGCATGCCGGGATCGGCTTCCTCCATCTCCTCTGCGCCGGGGATGTTGGAATTTGCGCCGCTAACAGCTCGGGCGGCCATCGCACTGCGGTAGGTGTCGAATAAAAACAGCGCCAGCAGCGACAACAGCATTGCGCCCTGCCACCATGTGAGTGGCGAATAATAATAACACAAGGCGACAGCGACGATTGTCACCATCATCATAATCCAATAATTGCGCCGTGTTTCTTCCGAATGATCGCCCATTGGAGCCAGCAGCGCTGGTAAGCCAAGCACAAGCAGAACATTGGCGATGTTGGAGCCGATCACATTACCGAGCGCGAGGCCGGGAACGCCTTCAATCGAGGCGTTGATCGTCACCACAAGTTCCGGCGCCGACGTGCCAAACGCGACAATGGTCAATCCAATCAAGATCGCGGGAACGCCATACCGCAGACCGGCGGAAACTGCTCCCCTCACCAACAAATCGCCCGCCACCAATAGCAACATCATACCTACGGCGGCTTGCGCGAAGTCCATTTTACGTTCTCTCCATTCGGGCGATAGGCGGCTATGTAAGGGTCGCGCTGGCGACAGCAATATGGGCAACGCCGCTATGTGCGATAGGAGGGTATGATTGGTATACCTGAGATGAAGTTAACAACGCGCCTGTCACTTAAATGTCTATAGAGGTTGTGTTAAGGCGTTGGCGTCCGTTCACAATCGCACAGACCTTGGGGGCGGCGGTAAGCGCCGCATTTGCCGCATTGCTCCAGCTCCTCCGCTTTTCCTGGCTTCAGCCGGGCGGCGGCGGCGAGACGCGCCTGACGCCAGAACATGAAGACCGCCCCAGCGCAGGCGAGTAAAATGAACGCTTTCCAAGCCATGAGAGCCCTTTTTTACAGGCCGTATCGCGCCCAAAGCGCTCGGCTTTCCAATTCGGACAACACGCCTGCTGCGACGGCGCGGGCTTGGTCTTCTTGCGAGAGCGAGGTGGCCCCGCGCAACATGGAGAATAGGCCCTTGGAGGGTGTGACCAAGTTAAAGCGCGTCTCCTCGCCATAGCGCGCCTTCAATGTCGGCCGCATTCGCCCGACGCCGTCGGCGAGGCCAACCTGCACCGCGTCAGCCCCTATCCAGACCTCGCCGGAGAAGAGATCAGTATCAGATACCGGCGTTTGCGCCGCCGAGAGTTTGTCGCCGCGAGAGCCCTTTACCATATTGATAAAACTGCCGTGTATCTGGCTTTGCAGCCCTTTCAACCAGACGAGATCTTCGGGCTTTTCGGGCTGAAACGGATCAAGCCGATGCTTATTATCTCCAGCCGTACACACCCGTCGTTCAATGCCGAGTTTTTGCAGCGCTTCTGTGAAGCCAAAGGTGGCTGAGATCACGCCGATGGAGCCGACGATGGAGCTTTGTTCCACGAAGATCTCATCCGCCGCGCAGGCCAGCCAATAGCCTCCCGACGCGGCAAGATCCTCGCAGAAAGCGATGATGGGCACTTTTTTCTCTTCGGCGGCGTCCCGCAACCGCCCAGAGATCAAGCCGGATTGAGTTGGAGAGCCGCCAGGGCAATTAATCTCCAAGGCGACAGCCGCTAATTTCGAGGGGCGAAAAGCACGCTCAATTAACGGCGCCATTGATGCGTCGTCGAAGCCGCCGCCAAAGCGCCCGCCCATCCCGACAGGGCCGGACAGCCGCAGCACAGAGACCACGGGGGGCGGGTTGAACAAACGTCGGGCGAGTTTTTGAAAGTTTGATTGCATGTTTGGCATTTAAGTACCGCCACCTGCGCCGTCGACCCGTTCGGCATAAGCGAGGAGAGTTTGAAATGCGGGTGTGTCAGCCCGCACAGTCAAGCCGGACAAACTGGCGTAATGGTTGAACGCCGCCGCCGCCTGCTCCCTTCCAAGCCGTGCTGAGGGCGGTGACGCTTTGAACGCCAAGGCCTCTAGCGCCTCTTGTTGCGCCTTCTCTGCCGCGAGCTCTACTGACTTGATCTGATTTCGCACGACGTCCCAGGCCACCCCTTCGACGCCAGATTTAAGATCCCGCCGCACCGCCCGCAGCGGGCGCACCGCCCGGCGCGCCCATTCCTCTGAGAGGGACGTGGCGGATTGGAGGATGTCTTCTGGGCTATGTCCCGACATTAAGCCGATCCACAGGCAGAACAGGGCCATATTGACGTCGCAGCCACTGTCATCCTGCAACCGCAAGCAGGCTTCAGGGGCGCCCTCAGTTGCGTACAAGGCCAGAGAAAAATCCCAGAATCCCATGGGGTTTTTGACGGCGCTTAGTCCACTCTCAGCATCGCTGCCGTAAGTATTTTCCTCATCGCCCATGATGTTTCACGCCTTGCTATTGATTAATATGCGGAAATTTTTGGTGTTTTGGGCATATTTTGGTACTAGTCCATTAATGCGGTCGGTGACGTCGTCCCGGCCTAATATAAAGAGATTTCGTGTTGGAGCATCGCATATGGTTCGCATGACGTCAGAAGAGACGCGACGCATGAAGCTCGCAGCTCTCACGGAAGAGCATCGGCAACTTAATGCCTACGTCGATAAGCTCTCAGCTGATCCCACGGTGCCTCCGTTGGAGCTTCAGCGCTTAAAGAAACGCAAGTTGGCGCTGAAGGATGCGATTGGAGCTCTTCAGGATCAATTAACCCCCGATATTATTGCCTAAGGCTGGCTAGGGCTTCATAGAGTGCGCTCCGCGAGCCGAAACGCTCGCCCGACGATCCGGAGCTTGCACGATGACCGCCTTGTCGCCACCGATAGCGCCCAACGCCGCCGCGCCATTGGTGGGTGTGGTTATGGGCAGTCAATCGGATTGGCCTGTGCTGCGCCGGGCCGCTGAAATTCTAACCTCACTGGAAGTTCCGTTTGAGCGCAGGATCATCTCCGCGCACCGCACGCCGGACCGGATGTTCGATTATGCCGAGACGGCTCGGCCGCGCGGGCTCCGCGCCATCATCGCGGGCGCCGGAGGAGCGGCGCATTTGCCGGGAATGTTGGCGTCAAAGACGCCGCTTCCTATTCTGGGCGTGCCGGTGACATCGCGCAGTTTGAGCGGCCTCGACAGTCTGTTGTCCATAGTTCAGATGCCGAAAGGTGTGCCGGTGGCGACCTTCGCCATCGGCGAGGCCGGAGCCGCCAATGCCGCTTTGTTCGCCGCCGCGCAGCTTGCAGTGGGGGACTCCTCGTTGGCGGAGCGGCTTGATTCCTGGCGCGCGGCGCAAACGACGGCGATTGCTGAGGTTCCGGAGGATGGATGACGCTCGGAGATAAGGTTGCGCCGCCAGGGGGAACGCTGGGCATCCTGGGGGGGGGACAACTCGGCCGGATGTTGGCGATTGCTGCGGCGCGGCTCGGGCTTAAGGCCCATATTTACGCCCCGCCGGGTGATAATCCCGCCTTTGAGGTTGCCGCCAGCCATACCACAGCCAGCTATACGGACGCCGATGCTCTGAGCGCCTTTGCTCAAACGTGCGATGTTGTCACGTTAGAGTTCGAGAACTTACCCCTCACTGCCCTGGAGATCTGTTCGGGGCATGCTCCCGTCCGCCCTGGCGCACGGGCTTTGGCGGTGACGCAGGACCGGGTCGAGGAGAAGCGGTTTCTGCGAGAAGCGGGTGTGGATACCGTTGATTTCTGGGCCATCTCTGAGTTGCTCGCTTTACCTGAGGCTTTGTCCGATCTCGGGGGGCGCGGCATCCTGAAGACACGGCGTTTCGGGTATGACGGCAAGGGGCAGGCCAGGATTAACGATCCGTCAGAAATTGACGCGGCTTGGTCTGATCTGAATGGCGCCCCGGCGATCCTGGAGGCGTTTGCGCCGTTCACCCGTGAACTGTCGGTGATCGTTGCGCGTGGCCTTGGCGGTGAGATCGTCTGTTTCGATCCTGCCGAGAACCGCCATGACCAAGGGATTTTACGGGTCAGCCGGGTTCCCGGCGATATCTCACAGGCGGGGGCGGCGCAGGCGGTTGCGATTGCCCGGCGGATCGTAGAGGCGCTGGATTATATCGGCGTCATGGGCGTGGAGTTTTTTGAGCTTGAGGGCGGGGCGCTGTTGGTCAATGAGCTGGCGCCGCGCGTCCATAATTCCGGGCATTGGACCATTGAGGCCTGCGTCGTCGATCAGTTCGAGCAGCATGTTCGCGCTGTCTGCGGTTGGCCGCTGGGGGAGCCGGCGCGGCATTCGGCGGCAGAAATGTCCAATCTGTTGGGCGATGAAGTCAACGCTTGGCGTGATTTAGCCTCCGACCCCAGAGCAGCTGTGCATCTCTACGGCAAAGCAGAGGCGCGTCCTGGCCGCAAGATGGGCCATGTGACGCGCCTGTTGAGAGGTTAACTGCCGCTATTCGGGAAGCCGCCGCCGGGCAGGTCAATCGGCGCGCCGGAGCTGTAGTGTCCGGACCCAGGCTTGCGGATTTTACCGGCGACCCAGTTCGGCCCCATCATCATCATTCGCCCCAAAGGGTTTGAATTGACGGCGGATTTCATCTTCTCAAACTGCATCACGCCTTCGATACGGCGATCGAGAAACGCCCAGGTCGCCTCCCGGTTCGGAGTTTCATCGCCGAGCCAGTACAGTGACGTCGAGCCGTAGACGCCGGAGAGGATCATGCGCTTGGTGTACCAATTCAGATCCTCGGATGGGTCCCCGAGCGCGGTCCAGATCACATCGGATGTCTCCCATACCGCCCGCGCGCCATCGCTGGCGTAGAGCGGCAGAGCGAACAGCGCAGCGCCCTTGCGGACCGCCTCTCGATGCTCTTCTGCGATTTCCAGACGAGTCCGCACAGCGAAGGCGACCCGTTCTCGTACCCGCATCGATGGCAGATCGGCATGCGCCATCCGGTTTTTCAGCTCCCGGTCGCCCTCGCGATGGAAGAACATCGCCATGTCGACACCGCCACGCGGGAAAGCAAGTTTGGCTTCATAAGGGTCAACTTCGGCGTCGCTAACGGCCTGAGATAAAGCCGAGTCGCTCCAGCCATCAAAGGGAACATGCGGTAGCGCCGCCGCCAACAATCGGCGCTTCACCGCCAAAATCGGGTCTTCGGCGCCCTGATCGCCGTTCTCCGACGGGGCAGAGGTGTTTTCGGCGTTTTGTTCATTCATTTTAACAAATATTCCCGCAGCGTTCATGGACATGAAACAGAGGTGGCGCTATAAGCCAAGCCTTCCACCTCTTTAGAAACTGTAAAGGAGCATGTCACAGTGCAAGTTTTGGTTCGCGAGAACAATGTTGATCAGGCGCTGAAGGCGCTCAAGAAAAAGATGCAACGTGAGGGCATCTTCCGCGAGATGAAGCTCCGCCAGCATTACGAGAAGCCCTCGGTTAAGCGGGCGCGCGAAAAGGCGGAAGCGATCCGTCGGGCGCGGAAGCTGGCGCGGAAGAAGGCGCAGCGCGAAGGGCTGTAATCGGGGCGTATTGCCAGTTTACATTTTTCTGGGGGATGGCGTGAGCGCGTGGGGCGTTTACGCGATGAGGAAGGCGGCCGCTGAGCCGCCTTTTCGTGTTTAAGCAGGGATGCAGGCCGTCTCTTATCAGTAGCTAATTCGTGTCGAGATCGAATTGCTCCACCCAGGCGGCGAGCTTTGGATACTTGGTGTGAACGGTGTCTTCATCCCATTGTTCACCTTCCGGCTCCTTTGGGTGTTGACCCTCGCGTAAGGCGACTTCACCGGCTCGCGCCTCATGGATATCATTGGCGATATATATAAAACTCTCGAATTCGGTCTCATACGGCGTCGACAGGCCGATCAGGCTTTCAGGATCTTTCAATGCCGTGTCGAAAATAGCTTTGCCTCTAGAGATGAGCCACGCGCGAAAATACTCGAAACTGTCATCCGAGGCGCCGCTATTGATAATATATGCGGCAGCCCAGAGATCCCATGTATAGGATACCTTGTGTAGCACTTCATCAAGATGCTTCTGGAATGATCTGATCTGCTCCAGATTTAATGCTTCTAATGTTGTTTTGAGCCGCTCTGCTTGTTCATCTTGGTCCTCAGAGATGGTGAGCTCAATAATCTCCCAAAACTTATCTTGGCTCATCGTCAATATCCTTCATGAGAATAGATTATGCTAAAGGAGCTGGAGGAGGAGCTGGAGGAGAAGTGGGCCGCACTAGAGGGCGTGGCAGCTTTTTATAGCTTGTTGGAAGTGTCTTAGGATCAAGCCACGCTGCATATGTCGTCTCATCGGCGTAAAATCCCTCGAATAACTCTTCCGGCTTGGCAAGCACCCGAACGCCTTCCAGCATTCATACGCTGACCTCCACCAATAGTTACTCGGAGTAATGTAAGCCTCTTTAGAAGAGATATCTGGGGCTAATGGGGGGAACCACGTCCCCGACACCGACTGAATATCTGCAGCTACTCCGCCGCGACTTTGCTCCCCCGCTCACGGATCAGCCGCAGAACGTCCCGCGCCGCGTCGGGGATGTTGGTGCCCGGGCCAAAGATCGCGGCGACGCCGCTTGTTTTCAGGAACTCGTAATCCTGGCTGGGGATTACCCCGCCGCAGATCACCAAGATGTCTTCGGCGTCGGCGGCTTTCAAGGCTTGAACCAGCGCCGGGGCCAGGGTTTTGTGGCCCGCCGCCTGCGAGCTGACGCCGACGACATGGA
The DNA here is from genome assembly GCA_019634215.1 of Paracoccaceae bacterium. Lineage (GTDB taxonomy): Bacteria > Pseudomonadota > Alphaproteobacteria > Rhodobacterales > Rhodobacteraceae > JAHQVS01. The sequence continues at coordinate 11,919 of JAHQVS010000302.1, forward strand.
CGTCGTTGTCGATCGCGTCCTGCGCCGCCTCCTCCGGGGTTTGGAACAGCGGGCCGATGTCGACGTCGAAGCCGATGTCGGCGAAGGCGGTGGCGATGATTTTGGCCCCACGGTCGTGCCCGTCCTGGCCCATCTTCACCACCATCATCCGGGGGCGACGGCCCTCGGCCTCGGCGAAGGCGGCGACCTCCTGTTGGATCGCCTCGAAATCTTCGTCGCCGTCATAGGCGGAACCATAGACGCCGGAGACGGAGCGGATTTCGGCGCGGTGGCGATCATACACCGTCTCCATCGCGTCGGAGATTTCGCCGACGGAGGCGCGGGCGCGGGCGCAGGCGACGGCTTGGGCCAAGAGGTTGCCCTCGCCGCTGTGGGCGAGACGTGTCAGCTCTTCAAGAGCGGCTTTGCACGCGGCGTCGTCGCGGTTGGCGCGGATGGTTTGCAGGCGCGCGACCTGACCCTCGCGGACCTTCTGGTTGTCGATGTCGAGCACCTCAACCGGATCTTCCTTGGTGGGGCGGTATTTGTTCACCCCGACAATCACTTCCTCCCCCCGATCGATCCTGGCCTGCCGAAGCGCCGCCGCCTCCTCGATCCGCAGCTTTGGCATGCCGGAGGCGACCGCCTTGGTCATCCCGCCCATCGCCTCGACCTCTTCGATCAGCCTCCATGCCTCCTCGGCCATCGAGGCGGTGAGGCTTTCGACGTAATAGGAGCCCGCCAGCGGATCGACGACATTGGTCACCCCGGTCTCATGCTGAAGGATCAGCTGAGTGTTGCGGGCGATACGGGAGGAGAACTCGGTCGGCAGCGCGATGGCTTCGTCGAAAGAGTTGGTGTGCAGCGATTGGGTGCCGCCCAGCACCGCCGCCAGCGCCTCATAGGCGGTACGGACGACGTTGTTGTAGGGGTCTTGCTCTTGAAGGGAAACGCCGGAGGTTTGACAATGGGTGCGGAGCATCAAGCTCTGCGGCTTTTGCGGGTTGAAGTCCTTCATGATCCGCGCCCAGAGCAACCGGGCGGCACGCAGCTTGGCGGACTCCATGAAAAAATTCATGCCGATGGCGAAGAAGAATGAAAGGCGCCCGGCGAAGGCGTCGACGTCCAGGCCCTTAGAGAGGGCGGCGCGGACATACTCTTTGCCGTCGGCGATGGTGAAGGCCAACTCTTGCACCAGCGTCGCCCCGGCCTCCTGCATATGATAGCCAGAAATTGAGATCGAGTTGAAGCGCGGCATCTCCTTGGCGGTGTATTCGATGATATCAGCCACGATCCGCATCGAGGGCTCGGGCGGATAGATGTAGGTGTTGCGCACCATAAACTCTTTGAGGATGTCGTTCTGAATCGTGCCTGAAAGATCGGAGATCGCGCAGCCCTGCTCCTCGCCGGCGACGATAAAGCTCGCCAGCACCGGTATGACCGCGCCGTTCATGGTCATACTGACGGAGATGTCCTTTAACGGGATACCGTCGAACAGGATTTTCATGTCCTCAACGCTGTCGATCGCGACGCCAGCCTTGCCGACATCGCCGATCACACGGGGATGGTCGCTGTCATAACCGCGATGGGTGGCGAGATCGAAGGCGACCGAGACGCCCTGTTGCCCGCCCTCCAGCGCTTGACGGTAAAACGCGTTAGACTCTTCGGCGGTGGAGAAGCCGGCGTATTGGCGGATGGTCCAGGGGCGGCCCGCGTACATGGTCGCGCGAGGCCCACGGGTGAACGGCTCCAGCCCTGGCAGGCCGCCAAGATGCTGAAGCTGCTCTAAATCCTCGGCAGTGTAGAGCGGCTTGATCTTGACGCCCTCCGGCGTCTCCCAGACCAGATCGTCCGGGTTGCGCCCCCGTAACTCCTTGGCCGCCAATGCTTTCCAGTCGTCGAGGGTAGGTTTGGCGTCGGTCATGGCGGGGTTTCCCTGGATCGCGTGGCGACGTTTCGTTGCGTTGCTGAGAACTTACGATGCGGCTGTCTGACCGTGCAAGCGATGCGGGAATCTTTGGCGGGGAAGAGGCTTGTGGTTTGATCGAAATCGAGGAAGAAAGCCGATCTCAAAGCATGCTGTTGATTGAGGATTAGGCCGCTCTTTCCCATGAGCCGCCCTCTTGAAGCCGGGGGACCTCGCCGCACACTTCGTCAAATGCGACTGAAAACATATCGCCCACTTCACCACGCTGCTACGCTCTGCCTGCGATTGAAGTAGAACATCTGGTCTCCTATAGTCTTTGAGACGCAATATATCGCACAGCTATCCGGTTGGCGAATGGACCCCCGAGGTGGAGACGACGATGAACGACACGGCCCTCAAAACCCCGGCCACCGCCGGAGCCGAGGCGCGCGAACGCCAATTCACAGTCGATATCTGGGCGACCAGTCTCAACTCCCTAGAAATTGGCATTATGCCAAGCACCCAGCATCAGGCCACCTCGGATCAGTTCACCAAGGACATGGATATCCTCGGCGATGTGACCGAGAACGGCAAACGCACCGGTGTCTTCGCATATCGCGAGAAGCCCTGGCGGGAGATGACCGGTGGCAAGCGGCGGCTGGTGCTGAGGCTCTTCAGCGCCGGTATGCATTGGCGTTCCTCGATGGAGTTGGTGGTGGGCCGTTCTTTGCAGTTAACGCTCGCCACCAGCGGAATTTCATGTCCGTCCTACGCGGTTAACATCGGGGATCATAAGCAGATTATCCAACTCGAGCGTTCGGCCGACAAATGGCCGTTTCTTGCGGAGACCTTCTCATTTTTCCTGACAGACGGCGCCCAATCGCGCTTCTTCACGCTACGTCAAAAGCTCCTGAGCATGGGGCAGGATTATATCCTGCGCGACCAGAGTGGTCGGCGGATCGCCTATCTAGACGGGCGGGCGGTCAGCCTGGGCGGTATCTGGAAGGTTACGATCGAGCCCGGTCATGATGATCCGCGCCTTGTCGAGGTGCTGCAGCTGTTCTGTGTGATGCTGAAATTCAATAAGGGCGCCCGGCGGCACATCGATCAGCTCGCCTCCGAGGCCCGCAAGGATGAAGCGCCCATCGCGCTCGATCACCACGAGGTCGATCTCTATCGCAACCCAAGAAGACGACGATGACTGTGAAAGCATTGATGACGGGCGCGGCCATCCATGTTGCGGCCCCCGGCTAACCGTGCGCCCAATCCCAATACAACCGGCGCGCCTCTTGGGCGACCGGGCCGATGCCAAGCTCACGGGTGTCGAATTTAGTGATTGGCGCGACTTTCACGTAGTTACCAGTGGAGAAGATTTCGTCGGCTTCGCGGAAATCCTGAACCGAGAGCGTCGCTTCCATCACCTCGCGCCCGGCGGCGCGCAGGAGGGCGATCACGCGTTGGCGGGTCACGCCGTTTAGGAAGGTGCCGTTGGGAATCGGCGTCGCCACAACGCCGTTCTTCACCATGAAAACATTGGCTGTGGCGATCTCGGCGACATTGCCAAGGGCGTCCGTGACCAGCGCGTTATCAAACCCTTTCTCCCGCGATTCCACCAACATCCGGGCGTTGTTTGGGTAGAGGCATCCGGCTTTGGCATTCACTGGCATGCAGTCCAGAGTGGGACGTCGAAAGCGGGTGGTGGTGATGGAGATTCCGTTGGCGGGGGGCATCGGCGCATGCCACAGGGTCAGCGCGAAACGGGCGGAAGTCGGGTCTGGAGCGACCAGGAACGGCCCCGGACGCTCGGCCCACACCATCGGCCGGATGTAGAGCGCATCGTCGGGGTCGAATTTAGTCGTCCCCTCAAGCGCGATTTCGATCATTTCCTCGGCGCGGTAGGGCACCGAGAGGCCAAACACCTCTGCTGAGGCCAGAGTGCGGGCGCAGTGTCGATCGAGATCCGGCGTCACGCCTTCAAACCGCCGCGCCCCGTCGAACACCATCGACCCAAGCCACGCCCCGTGCGTCAATGCTCCGAAGAGGGGAGTGTCGCCCTCGCGCCATTCACCGTCGACGAATGTCCATGCCTTGGGCAAGTTATCGGGCGGGTTCGTGGTCATCTCATCGGCCTTTGTGTTTGGAGAGACTACGAGTGTGTCGCGCCGTTGACGGGGATGCAACGCCGCTTCAGTTCGGATCTAGACGCGCCGGTGTGGATAAAACATCGCGCCTCAGGCGGAAAGCAGTGCGGCGAGAGCTGCGATCAGGCTTGCGATGGTGGCCAAGGCTAGAAAGCCTCCGGCGAGTTTGCCGCCCAGTTTCCACATCGGATCGGCGGCAAGCGCAAACCAAAGCTGATATTGTGGATCGGTGCGGTCAACGCCTGGGGCGAATGTTGATGTGTTGACGGTGATAGAGTCAGCAGCGTCAAACTGTTCGTGACGGGTCATAAGTTACTCCATTCAACTGATTTCAGGGCGAGCAAGTGGCGCGTCGCGGCGATCCTTCAACAGCGTGAATGGTATTTGAGCCGTTTTTCCTAAATACTTTCTTGGTGCGGACGGTCGTCGGGAGCATTTGGCCCGCCTAGGCGATTTCATCCTTTGACAGCACCGCTCCGGGATTCATGATTCCATAAGGGTCCAGCGCGGCCTTAATAGCGCGCATCGCCGCTAATTTGGCCGGATCGCCGTAGCGGCTCAGTTCGTCGCGTTTCAATCTACCGACGCCATGCTCGGCGCTAAACGAGCCGCCAAAACTGTGGATAAGATCGTGGATGGCGCGCGTAACCTCAGATGCGCAGCCGCGATATTCGATGGTGGGGCGGCCTTTAGGCGGGAACACATTGTAGTGCAGATTGCCGTCGCCGATATGGCCGAAGCAGTTAATTCGCAGTTCCGGATTAATCTTGGCGATGGCGGCTGCGCCCGCTTCGATAAAATCCGGCAGCACGCTGATTGGGGTGGAGACGTCGTGGCTGGCGATGGCGCCAATGGCGCGATTGGCCTCTGGGATGGTTTCGCGGCGCTTCCAAAGGGCTTTGCGCTGGGCTTCGCTTTCAGCAAACACGCCGTCAACCACAAGCCCATTCTCCATCGCCGTTCCCAACGACGACTCCAGCCCGGCGCGGGCGCTTTGGCCGCCAATTTCGATCAGCGCACGCCAGGGCGCCGGCTCTGACAGCGGATCTCGCAGTTCAGGATCGCGCTCGGTGAAACCAGCCTCCTGCAGAAAAGCGACGCTGGTTTGGGAGATCAGCTCAAAGCCCGTCACAACCTCGCCGAGCTGATCCTGGAGACGCCGCAGCAGCTCGATCGCACTTGCGGGGGACGGGACAGCCGCCATCGCTGTTGCGATTTCACGTGGCTGCGCGAACAGTTTCAGCGCGGCGGCGGTGATCACCCCAAGCGCTCCCTCGGAGCCGATCAGCAGGTGGCGGAGGTCAAAGCCGGTGTTATCCTTGCGCAGCAGCTTAAGCCCATGGTGAACGGAGCCGTCTGGGAGCACCGCCTCTAGCCCGAGGCAGAGATCGCGGGCGTTGCCATATCGCAAGACCTGCACGCCACCGGAATTGACCGCTAACGCCCCACCGATTCGAGCTGAACCCTGGCTGGCGTAGCTCAAGGGGAACAAGCGATTGATCGCGGCGGCTGTGTTCTGGACATCCTCCAGGGTGCAGCCGGCCTCAACCACCAAGGCGTTGTCCTGAGCGCTGCTCTCGCGAACTCGGGTCATGCGATCAAGCGCGAGCAGGACAGGCAGAGATCCCTCAACAGCGGTTTGGCCGCCAACCAATCCGGTGCCGCCGCTCCAAGGCACGATTCCCACCCGCGCACCGGCGCATAGCCGCACGATTTGAGATACCTGCTCGGTGGCGTCTGGGCGAAGAATCAGTGCGGCCTGCCCGTGGAATTTGTCGCGCGGTTCGGTGAGATAGCCGGGCGCGTCACCAGGGTCACGCCAGCCCTTGGGGCCGGTAATCTCTTTAAGTGCGGTAATGAGAGCGGGGTCAGGAGCAGTAAGGGTCATCTACGAGGTCTATTTTTCAGTACAAGTTGGTCGTGGAGCGGCGGCGCGGCGCAGCCGATCGTTGATGGCGACGCCTAAAGCTATTTCAGGAATCGGCGCCACTGCGATAGAGGCGTCTTCCGGCGTCAACGCATCCAATTCCCTTAGGACGGAGAATAGGCGCACCGCCGCTTCAGAGAGGTCTCCTGTGGGAGAGAGTGTGCGGGTCGGGCAAGGCCATTCGCCTGATGCATGAGGTCCGAAGCTGATATACGCCTCATGCTTGTGCGGTTCGATTGCATTCAATCGCAACTTGGCTTTTGGGGCGTAATGACTTTCTAGCTGTCCCGGCGACGACGGCGTAAATCCGGCGGACAGTTCCAAGAGTGCGCGCCCTAGCTCAGTTTCAATATCTTCGGCAGGTACACCACCGGGACGGAGTAGATGCGCTTCGCCTGAATCTGCGATCCGCAAAATAGTGGATTCGACCCCGACCGCGCAGGGACCACCATCAATAACCGCATCGATCTTACCCTCCAACCCGTCCAGCACATGCGCCGCCGTGGTTGGGCTGACTGCACCGGACAGGTTGGCGCTTGGGGCCGCAACTGGGCCTCCGAAAGCGCGCAACAATGCCGAAGCAATCGCATGCGCTGGGACCCTCACCCCGACAGTATCGAGCCCCGCCGTCGCCAACAGCGCCACTGGGGCGGGGATGTCGTCGCGACGATCAGCCACCAATGTCAGCGGCCCCGGCCAGAAGCGTTTCGCCAATGATAGCGCCGAGGCGGAGAACCGTGAGATCGCTTCGGCTGTGGCTAGGTCTGGGATGTGGGCGATCAGCGGATTAAAGCGAGGGCGGCCCTTAGCCTCAAATATCCGTGCAACCGCCGCCTCCGATCTCGCATCTGCGCCGAGGCCGTAAACAGTTTCAGTCGGGAATGCGACAAGGCCACCGGCCCTCAGAATGTCGGCTGCTTCGGCGACGCCTGCTTCAGTCGGGGGCAGGAGTTTAGTCGGCATGGGTTCCGTTGACGTCAAGGTGCGGCGGACCGCCGGTTGCCGGAGGTCCGGCCTGGGCGTTATCGTTCCTGACAGCGTCTAGCCGTCCTCTGTCAAGGGCGGCGCTTGCCAGCGCCGATAGAAGCATTGGCGATATCAAGAAGAACCTAGGGAGAGTCCTCCATGTACGTCGCGCCGCTGAAGGACATCGGCTTTACTCTTGACCAAGTGTTGAATGCCGGACGGCTTGCGGGTTATCCGCGCTACGCCGAGGCGACCCCGGAGACGATCAAGGCCGTTTTGAGTGAGGCAGGCAGGTTGGCGCAAGAGGTGATGGCTCCGTTGAATCATGCCTCAGATTTGCAAGGCGCGCGGTTGGAGAATGGCGTCGTTCGCACCACTCCTGGCTTTAAACACGCTTATGAGCAGATGGCCGAGGGGGGATGGGTCGGCATGGCCGCGAGTCAGGACCATGGCGGCATGGGGCTGCCGATTACGCTGCTCTCGGCTGTGAATGAGATGATGGCTTCCTCTTGCCTGTCGCTGTCGCTGTGCCCGTTGCTCAGCCAGGGGGCGATTGAGGCTTTGGAGACCCATGGTTCGCCAGAGCAACAGGCTTTGTATCTGCCGAAACTGATTTCAGGCGAATGGAGCGGCGCCATGAACCTGACCGAACCGCAGGCGGGCTCGGACGTGGGAGCGCTCCGAGCCAAGGCGACCCCCAACGGCGACGGCAGCTACGCCATTGAAGGCGGTAAAATCTGGATCTCCTGGGGGGACACCGACTTTGCCTCTAATGTCGTGCATTTAGTCTTGGCCAGGCTGCCCGATGCGCCCCCAGGGCCGAAGGGCGTCAGCCTGTTCATCGTGCCGAAATTCATCCTTAATGAGAATGGCGATCCAGGGGAGCGCAACCAGCTGAAGGTGGTCTCGCTCGACCATAAGCTCGGCCTGCACGGCTCTCCGACCTGTGTGATGGCTTATGAGGGCGCGACTGGCTGGCTCGTGGGCGGTGAGCATCAGGGTATGGCCTGCATGTTCACCATGATGAACAATGCGCGTTTAGGTGTCGGGTTGGAGGGTGTCGGTGTCGCGGAAGCGGCCTATCAAAAGGCGTTGGCCTTCGCGCTAGAGCGCAAGCAGGGCCGTACGCCGGGTGCTGACGGGCGCGGGGGTGAAGGGACGGGCGCCATCGTCGAGCACGCCGACGTTCGGCGTATGCTGTTGACAATGAAGGCGCAAACCCAAGCCGCCCGAGCGATGGCATATGATTGCGCCTTTCATCTCGATCTGGCTCGGGCGGCTTCTTCACAGGAGGAGCGTAAAGCCGCCGCCGCCATGGGCGCGTTCCTGACCCCAATCGCTAAGGCGTTTGGAACCGACACCGGCAACGAGGTCGCCCATTTTGGTGTGCAGGTGCATGGCGGTATGGGTTTCATCGAGGAGACAGGGGCTGCGCAGTTCAGCCGGGATGTACGGGTGACCGCGATTTATGAGGGCACCAACGGTATCCAGGCGCTCGATCTTGTCGGCCGTAAGCTCTCGATGGATAGCGGGGATTCCGCCAAGGCCTACCTGGACCGCTGCGATGCAACGGCGGAGCGTTTGTCGGCCGAGGACGGCCAATTCGCTCAAATTGGCGCAAATCTAGCTCAGATGACCGGGGAGGCCCGATCGGCGACACTGTGGATGTTGGAGGCGGGTGCTGTCGATCGCGCGGCGGGAGCTGCGGCCTATCTACGTGCGCTGGCCCTGGTTGGCGGTGCGGCGCATCTTGGGGTTGGGGCGCTTAATTCCGGTGAGCCTGGCCGTCTCGCCTTGGCGAATTTCTTTGCGGTTGAGCTATTGCCGGGTGTGTTGACGCATGCCCAGG
>JAHQVS010000303.1 GCA_019634215.1 Paracoccaceae bacterium
CATCGGAGAATCTCCAGACCCCGTGTCTCCGACTTGCGCGCCGCAAACACATAAGGCGACAAGATCGGCGGCGGCGCCGAGATATCCATGATTAATGCGAAGGTTGGGTCGATCCGCTGCTGCAATCTGGCTGCGATCCGGTCTCGCGACGAGGCATCCTTCGCCGCCCCTTCGACGCGAACTACGCTGCGCTCCACCGTCGCTTGGCCGACTCTCAGCGCGGTCACCGCATCAATCGCCGCCTCGGCCGCCGCAAGCCAGGAGTCAGAGGCCCGAGTGTCCTGTGTCTTCATCAGGTTGATAAAGGAGGAGCCTGACCGCGACATCTCCACTCGCGCCGCCAACAAGTCTCGCGCCGCCGCGTTCGGCGCCTCGCCGCTGATTGTGACGACCTCATCGTCCTTTTGGATGAACAGCTTGGTTGGCGCGAACTCTACCAGCGGCGACACCACCACCAGATTGTCCACCACCGATCCGACACCGAACGTCGACTTCGCCGTCGACTCCAATGTGGCGATCAGGATCTCACGGTCCTTTTCTGTTTGCACCCGGCCCGAGAGCGCAACCACCATGCCGTCTACGTCAACGATCACGTCCGAGTAGCCAATCACAGCCAGCTTCTCGCGGCTCCGCTCGGCTAAGCCGTCTTCAACACTGGAGGCCACGTAACGTCCGAACCCGAGCGCACCCACGCCCAAACAGACTACGCTGACCAATGCGATAATTTCGCTCTGGCGCATCAATCCACCGAATGATTTTCAACAGCACCGCTCAACAACAATAAATCGCGCCAAGCGCTACCGAAGAGCGAATATCGCATCTTGAGATCAGCGTTAAAACTATTTTGCCTCCGCGCTGGGGTCGGCAGTGACAGTGACGTCTGAGCCAGGCGCATATCCGGCTGATGAACATATGCTCTCATCGCATCGCTCATCCTTCAGGAATGCGGCGGGATCTGGGATGTTTCATGCCCTCGCCCACCTTGTCAGCGAGCGTCTCTCTTCCCGCACAGACTTGATCCGTTCACACACAACATCAAGCTAGGTAAGGCCCAAGCAAGCCTGCAAATTGTTGATTAAGCTGATGAGTGGCTGGGGTGGTAGGATTCGAACCTACGATACACGGTACCAAAAACCGCTGCCTTACCACTTGGCTACACCCCAATCGAGGTCGCTCACTTACCCTTGAGCCGCCGCGCTTTCAAGCCCCATCGCGGCAGAATCTAGGCCCCATGCAAAACCATGCGCATGCCTCTTGCGCCGCCGCCGCTCAAACGCTAACTCACGCATGTCGGAGTATAGCTCAGCCTGGTAGAGCACTGTCTTCGGGAGGCAGGGGCCGGAGGTTCGAATCCTCCTACTCCGACCAGTAAAATCAAAACCTTACGCCCCACTCTATAAAATCCTGACAACGTTTCGACAATAATACGAACATGATTTAGCGCCCTTTCCGACTTTCGAAGGCGTCAATCGCTTCGTCATTGAAGTCAGGAAAATTGTGTAAATACGTTCGTCCCATGCCTTTAATCGAGACGCCAGAATATCCCGCGACGCTTGCGGGCTTGGTCTCATTTTGCAGGGCGTGTGTGATACCGCTATGCCTGAATGTGTATCGCTGAAGCGCCTAAGGCCGGGGCGCTGAGCCTTAGAGTGGCGAGATTAATGGCTCATCCCGCCAACGCCAAGCCAAGATACATGACCCCTGCTGCCCCAATCCAACTGCCGAGCACGCGATGCGCGATGGGGGCCCATTGTGCGGCGTCGGCCACTACTGCAGCTATCGCTGCGGACAGAGCGCCAACCATAGTCCCCGCAAAGAGCGCCCCGCCAGCATAGAGTCGCCAATCAATCGTTCCAGCGCCGGGATCGACAGAGACGCCGTTCACGTAACCAACCAAGGCCGCCGCCAACCCCGCGGCCCCTACGAGAACCACTATCGGAAGCTTCAGAGCAGTAGCCGCCAGCAGGCCAGTCATCGCCAAAGCTGCGCCCATCAGCGGCTCAATCGGAGAAGCGATCGGCGCAAACAGCCCAATCCCCAACCCAGCAGCGAGACCCGCCGGTTGTCCCGCCAACACCCAACGCCCGCTTTCACGGGGTTGAAGACCCGCGATCAACGCCAGCGCAACCAGCGCCGCCAATTGTCCAGGATCCAGGATCAAATGCAGTGCCCCAGCGTAGAATTCTCCAAACTCCACACCGACCAGATGGGCATGCGCTACGCTAGGCGCCATCAGCAAGAAGAGGCTGAACACTGCGGTCCATCTCATAGCAAGCCAGTCGCGTTAGAGAGGAAGTAGGCGCCCGACAGCGCGATCAGCGCGCCGCAGAAACGCACAATGGCCGGCCCGGCCCCGCGCCACTCATGCAGCAGGCCAATGGCGACACCAAGCATATGAAGCAATCCGGTGGAAAGTACGAAGCCGAGACCATAAGGCAGAGGGGACGCCGCCTCCGGCAGCTCCTGACCATGGGCATGACCGTGGAACACTGCGAACGCTGCGACCAGAGCTACCGCCAGCCAAACAGGCGCACGAAACGCCATCGCCACAGCCAAACCCAATAGCAGAGCCGACATCGCGATGCCGATCTCCACCCCCGGCAGCACAACGCCAAGCACCCCGAGCAGACCTCCGAGCGCCACCACCATCGGGAACGCGATCGGTAAGGCTATCATCAGCGGCATGCCAAGCTGCGCACCCCATAGACCGACTGCGATCATCGCCAGCATATGGTCAGGCCCAAGCACCGGATGCAGCAGGCCACTGACAAATCCGGAGGCCACACCCTCTGTGCTATGTGCAAGCGCAGACGTTGCCGCCAACGCCGGCAACATCGCCAAGAGGACTACACAGCCGATCCGCATCATCAGTCTCAAGCTCCCAATAAGATCTCAACACGTTGAAAGAACCACAGCGCCGCCAAGCCTCCAACGGCGTAGATCGGCCCCTCCTGCGCCCAAACAGGCCAGCGCACCCGCATTACCCGATAGGACCAAAGCAACGCCAGCACGAACAACACGAAGGCTATTTGACCGATTTCGACTCCGACATTGAAGGCCAGAAGCGCCAGGGGGCGAGCGCCCTCTGACAGACCGAGATGGACCAGCGCGCTGGCAAAACCGAGGCCATGCAACAGGCCAAAGAAGAAAGAAACGATCCAGGGGAAGCGCAATGTCAGGCTGGTCCGTTTTTCCCGAGCATTCATCGCTTCAATCGCGATAAACACGATAGAGAGGGCGATCAGCGCGTTGACAAAAGGCTCGGAGATCCCGACCCAGCCGAAAGTTACCGCAGCAAGCGAAACGGTGTGCGCCAAGGTGAAGGCAGTGATGGTTTTGAACAAAGTCCAGCCATGGCTGGCCACCCACATCAGCCCGAGGACAAACAGCAAGTGATCGATTCCAAGCATGATATGCTTGATCCCGATCGCGACATAGGAATTGAAGATTCCAACGCGGCCCGCCCATGAGTCGGCTTTGAAGTTTGGCGCCACCTCGGCGACAGGTTGGGCGGCGGTGAGGGTGTGCACCTGTACATCGCCGTTGAGCAAGCGAAGGCGGAAGATCGCACCCGACAGCTCTGTGCCGATGCCGTCGAAGCCGAGGCGGCCAACCATTCCGGTTTCACCGCATTCAATCGAGACACCCACTACCTCGCAATGCGGTGGGAACCGCGGCTTCAGATCCACCGCGCCAAGCAAGGTTGGCTTTGTGCTCCAGGACCATGTGTATTGGCCCTCACCCAACTCGGTGACTTGTAACATCGCCAAGTCCTGGCTGTGGGCGATTGCGGGCGTGTTTGGCAAAGCGACGGGCAGGGCGGCAACCGCTAACCAGACCACCAGCCAAAGCGAGGCGAGCCATGTCACTCAGTTTGCTCCGCGGGAGCGTTCTGATCAGGCGGGGCCTGGGGTGATGGCTCCAAAAGCTCAGGATTGATCGGGTCCTGCCGTAACGCATAGCTTGCGATTATAGCGTCAATCGCCCCACGCGCGTCTTTCTGGGTTTTCCATTGCTGCCAATCGGCTAGCACGCGATCGCGGGCTTGTTCAAAGCTCGGGGTGAAAGCAGGCAGAGTCTCATTCAGCTCCACCACCTGCCAGCCATTTGGCGAGGGGATCGGTGTCCACACCTCGGGCTCCGCCTGTTCGATCGCCCGCACGAAGTCTTCGCCGAACAGCCCAACGATATGCTCTCGGGGGCGGTTGATCAGATTGATCGGCTGCAAACCAGCGGGCTTCGTAGAGGCGCCCTCGGCCTTGCGTTTGTTGGCGACCTCCGCCTGAGCCAAAGCCTCTTCCTCCGATCCGTCGAGAGCGATCACCCGGAATGAGATCTCCGCCGGCTCCAGATAGCGCTCGGCGCGTTGTTGGAACCACAGCTTCAAATCGTCTTCTTCTGGCGCCTTCACCGCGACGGAGCCGTAGATCACCAACCGCATGCGCTGCATCAGACGCTGGCGGATCATTTCATCGCCGTCCTCCAACCGCAGCGCTCGCGCCTCCCGGTAGAGCGTCTCATTAAGGATATGGCGGTCGATAAGCTCCTGCATCTCCTGAGCGCTAGGCTTGCGGCCCTTGGCTTCTTCGAAAAACGCCGACAACTCCGAGTGGAGAGCGCCGTTAATATGGATCAGACGTGGGTCGTTCTCAGGCGCACGAGTGGCGATGTCAGCGGCGAACAGCGCCAAGCCGATCAACAGGAAATGCGTCAGCGGCTCGGTGAACAGTCGATACGCGATCGAAAGCACAACGAAAGCTCCATTTTTGAATGCTTTGGCGATCTGAGCCGTCGCCTTTCTGCTGGCCTTCTAATCCTGCACAACAAATATATGCAGAGCGATTGGCCCGTGCGCACCCAACTCCAGAGTTAACTCGATATCACCGGTTCGAGATGGTCCCGCGATGAAATTCACGGTGCGCGACTCTCGTCCCGATGAGCGTAAGCGCGCCCAAGCCCCCTCAAACCCCGGCTCAATCTCCGAAGCTCGCAGCACGATGAAATGCGTCTCGCCCAGAAATGATAAAGTCACTGGATTGTCTGGACCGGAGAGCAACACCACCGCACCAACCTCCGCAACGCCAAGGAAAGCGCGACTGAGCGTCGCCGGTTCTCGCAAGCGGCCCTTCCCTTGGCTAAGATCCAAGCTGGTCCAATCCAACTCAGTGAAGGCGGCCTCAGTTCCCATCCGAAAAGTGGGTCCGAGATTTCGGCGCCGTAACTCCTCGGCCAGGGCGGCTGGCAGCGAGGAGAAATCAGGCAAAACAGTCGTGCTGGCTTGGACCGCCTCAGCCTCAGCGATGAATTGGCGAAGGCGAGCGTCAGGCCCTGCTGTTGACGCGATGGCCGGTACCGGGCTGGTTTGCTCGAGGCTTTGCAGGCGTTGAGCCACGCCTTGAAGCGCGCGCGCCGATGAACCGCCGGCCTGACGGCGGACACGATCCAATATCCGATCCCGAGCGCTCAATCGCCGCTTCCTCCGCCATCGCCGCCCAAGTCTGCGCCTTCACCAGAGCCGCCTCCTGCTGCGCGCCCTTGCTTTTTCTTGGCCGCAGCCCATTGCGACTGAAAGGTTGCGCCCTGTGGGGCCGGAAAATCACGATGCTTAGTCCAGCCGGAGCCTAAGGGCAGCCAGGCAAACCGGCCCCGAGACCCCGCGCGCCATGCCAGCAGACGCATGCCTAAAGAGGCGCAGGCTCGATACAGCCAAGGCCTCCGTGCAAAAAACGCCCAAAATTTCAGGCCATACCGCGCCGCCCCAGGAGTCAGACCGCGCTCAAACTCCCGCTCCCGCCAATGCCGCATCATCTTCGGCAGAGGTATCCGCATTGGGCACACCGCCTCACAGCGGCCACAAAATGTAGAGGCGTTCGGCAGCTGCCCGCCTCGCTCGACTCCGCGCAAGGACGGCGTCAACACCGCACCCATCGGCCCGACATAAACCGCGCCGTAAGCGTGGCCACCCACGCTTTGATAAACGGGACAATGATTCATACAGGCGCCGCAGCGTATACAGCGCAGCATGTCCTCAAACTCTGAGCCGAGCATGTTGCTCCGTCCATTATCGAGCAAAACGACATGGTATTCTTCCGGCCCGTCGGGGTCCTGGGCGCGGCGCGGACCGCTGGAGAATGTGGTATACACGGACGATTTTTGACCCGTCGCTGACCTCGCCAGCAACCGAAGCACCGTCGAAGCATCATCAAGGGTGGGCACGATCTTCTCCAGGCTCGCCACAACCACATGCGCGCGCGCCAGACTCTGGGTCAGATCGCCATTCCCCTCATTAGTGACAATCACCGACTGACCGGTCTCTGCGATCAACATATTGGCGCCGGTAATCCCGACATCGGCCTCAAAATATTTCCCCCGCAACACCGATCGCGCCTCCCGCACCAAACTGGCGGCGTCGGGAAATCGGCGCGAAGGGTCGAGTTGCGGATGTGAGGCGCGGAAATCGCTCTCCACCTGTTCACGCGTGACATGAACCGCCGGGGCGATGATGTGACTGGGGCGCTCTCCGCGCAATTGAATGATATATTCGCCGAGATCAGTCTCGATCACTCGATGCCCCGCCGCCTCCAGCGCATGGTTCAAGTCGATCTCCTCCGAGATCATCGACTTGCCCTTGTTCACAACCGCTTTCGGCCCGCGCTTCACCCGCTCACAGATCTCAAGCACAATTTTCTGCGCATCTTCAACGGTCTCAGCCCAATGCACTTGCGCCCCTGCCGCTATCGCCGCCTGCTCATAGCGCTCAAGATATATGTCGAGATTCGCCAGGGTATGGTTCTTTAGATCCCGCGCCGCATCACGCAATGCGTCGAATTCCGGTAAAGCGTCACGCGCCACGGCGCGCTTGGTGACAAACCCTCCGCCCGCGCGGCGCATCGCGGTTTGCACCATGTTATTCGCCAGAGCTTCCGGCGCGTTGTTCTTGAAATCAGCGACTGGCGGCTGAGCGCTCACGACTCTTCTCCTATGGCGGGATGATCGGCGGCGCCCGCCAAAACCTCGGCGACATGCCGCGCCGACACTTCAGCGCCCTGACGTTTGAGCTTACCCGCGATGTTCAACAAACAACCGAGATCGCCAGCCAGAATGGTTTCGGCTCCGGTTTTGACAATCGCCTCCGACTTGCGCTCGACCATCGCGTTGGAGACGTCCGGATATTTAACGCAAAACGTGCCGCCGAACCCGCAGCAAACCTCAGCGTCATCCATTTCGACCAGCTCAGCGCCGCCCGCAGCTAACAGATCGCGCGGTTGTTGCTTAACCCCAAGGCTGCGCAAACCGGAACAACTGTCATGATAGGTGTAACGCCCAGGCAGAGGGGCGATTGGACACTCTAACCCGCGCACATCGGTCAAAAACGACACCAACTCATGGGTTTTGGCGGCCAAGGCGACCGCCCGCGCCTTCCATTCGAGATCCCGCGCCAGAATTTCCGGGTAATCCTTAATCAGCGTCGCCGCGCATGAGCCGGAGGGCGCGACGACATAATCGAATCCCTCAAAGGCGGCGACCACATCACGCGCAATCGCGGCGGCGGTGTTCCGGTCGCCAGAGTTCCAGGCTGGCTGCCCGCAACATGTCTGCGCCGCTGGAACCTCCACCACACACCCGCACTGCTCCAACAGTTTCACCGCCGCGAAGCCGACCGACGGCCGAAACAAGTCCACGAGGCAGGTGACAAATAAAGCCACGCGGGGCGGGATGGAGGGCGCAGCGGTCGCCTCGGACGACGGATCACTCAATTTCATGCCTCCGGATAGTGGCGCTTTGCGCATCAACAGCCTTCCTCACCCACAGCGTCAATACGCAACATGATCCCGCCGTGAAATCGCCATGCGCCTGGATTAACGATCATATGAAGTGAATTGGCCGCCGCCGAGAAATGACATTATGCGGTCCGGGGGATAGACAAATGCTCCGTTTGGTTTTGATCTTTATCGCAAGCGTGATTTCAGCGACGGCGCTCGCTGGCGTGACCGCCACCGTGATGCTGTCGATTTCCGGCGCAGACATGGTTGAAGAGGAAGAACGCGCCTCTCTCACTGCTCCCACCGACAATGGCCCGGCGGTCCATCGTTGGATCAATTCCCCGCACTTGACCCGGATGCGCTCAGGCGAGGCGTTGACGGCGGTGCCGCAAAAACCATCCAACGAGTTTAATCCGAAGATCCCTTATCTGAAGCTTGAGCTGCCGCTGGAGTACGTCTCAATCAATGAAGAGGCGGCGCGTGGCGTCGATCTCGCGACCATTGACGGCTGCGAGCAAGCGCTGATCAGCCAGTTCCGCTTTATTGCAGAGGACATTGACGCTCGTAGACAGGCCCGCGACGTATGCAAGGACATATCCAAGCGCATCCGCATCCATTTGCGCAGATCCCCCGAAACGCTGCACCGCGTCGCCACCGAGGGCTGGGTGTTCTTTCGCGAGTTGGTGATGTCAATGTGCACCCCGGAAGAGCGCGAGATGATGATGGCCTTAGCCGCCGACGCGTCTTAACCACCCACGCGTTCGCACGATCCATCCAAGCCGAGCCCCGACTTCCCTTTTCTCCCGCCATTCGCTATAGGGCGGCCTTCGCGCCTTACACCCCTGGAGGAAGCGCGGACAGGAAGGTCGGCGCGCGTGCGTCGGCTGCTGGAAATGGAGATCAAGTCACAATGGCGAATGCGAACAGCTTGGCCGTGACGACGCGCGAGGGAGTGGGCAAGGGGGCCGCCCGCGCAGCGCGTCGACAAGGCCTAATCCCCGGTGTCATCTACGGTGGCGGCAAAGACCCTATGCCGGTCAACGTCAAGCAAAACGAGCTGCTGAAAGCAGTTAAACGCGGTAAATTTCTGACCACTTTGCTCGACCTGGAGTTGGGAGATCAGAAAATCCGTGTTGTGCCACGCGATGTCCAGCGCGATGTGGTGCTTGATCTGCCGGTTCACGTTGATTTTCTGCGTTTGAGCGACAACTCACGCATCAACCTGCTGATTGCGGTTGAGTTCATCAATCACCCCGAGAGCCCGGGCCTGAAGCGCGGCGGCGTGTTGAACGTGGTCCGCCATGAGGTGGAACTGAAAGTCCGCGCCGGAGACATTCCCGAGAAGATCACACTCGATCTCGCCGGCTCCAACATCGGCGACTCATTGCACATTTCCGCCGTGCCGCTTCCGAAAGGCGTCACGCCGGTTATTGCCGATCGCGATTTCACCATCGCCACCATCGTCGCCCCGTCCGGCCTCGCCGCTGCCGGCGAGGAGGAAGAAGAGGCCGTCGCCGAGGAGTAAGCGCTACGCCTCGGCTTGTCCCTGCGAACGGCCCAACCGCCGATCGCAGGGGCCTATGTTAAGCCTGCTCATCCACGGTGCAGCAGCAGCAAAAGCTCTAATTTGTTCAATTCACGCCGTGAGCTTCCGGGTGGGATGAAATGATTTAGATCATCTCTAGATACACCGATATCTCGCAACTGGTGATCATTCAGCTTATCCAGCTCATGTTCGGTCATACGGCGCTTGAATGAACCTTTGATTTGACCCAACGCCGCCGCCAGGCCCGAAAGCGTCTTCAACATGAACGATGAGGGGTGATCTTTGTTGGATTGTCGGTGAGAGATCTGGTTGAGGGTGCCCATTACACATAGCTCCAATTTTGGAGAGATCTGAGATGATCTCGATTGAGCTCATTTAGATCTATGTCTGAAGCACGATAATGGTCTGTTTTTAAGATTGATTGACCCAAAATTCGGGTCAATCATAGGATATGGATGTATTCGTCGCCATGACAGCGTTCGTCGCTGTCGCTGAGGAGCAAGGCTTCGCCCCCGCCGCCCGGCGATTGGGCATGTCAACCTCATCTGTGAGCAGGCATATCGCTGATCTTGAAGCCTATTTAGCCACGCCGCTGTTACATCGCACAACACGGCGCCTGAGCCTAACTGAATCCGGAGAGCGCTACCTGCCACGCGCTTTGGCCATACTCGAGGAAATGTCTTGTCTGAATAACGAGGTGGGCGACCTCGCCGCTGCGCCGAAAGGCCGATTGCGGATCACCTCCTCACCGACATTTGGCGATCACTTCCTCGCACCAATCGCGACCGGTTTCGCGAAGGCCTATCCACAGATCTCGGTATCGATGGACTTCACCGAGCGTGTGGTGGATATCGTCGCCGAAGGCTATGACGCAGCCGTTCGGGCCGGGCTGCTAAATGACTCCAGCTTGAAGAGCCGTAAACTTGCCGACCATCGCTTCGTACTCTGCGCCAGCCCAGAATATCTGAGAGACGTCGGTCCCCTTAACCGCCCTGAGGACTTGGCCCACGTCGACTGTATCCATTGGCGCCTGCGAGCCGCAAAGATGGTTTGGTCGTTTCTAGATGGTGAGCGACGCATTGACGTTCCCGTCTCTGGGAGATTCCTCGCCAACAGTTCCCTTGCCGAACTTGAGGCCGCGCGGGCTAGCTTGGGGGTGGCCATGCTGTCGCCTGTCACCGCCGCGGCCTATTTTGCCTCAGGTCAGCTGGTCCAAGTCTTGCCGGATTTTGAACCAGAGCCGTCGCCAATCAACATCGTTTGGCCTGCCGCGCGAACAATGCCGCATAAACTACGAGTCTTCATCGATTTCGTCGCCAAGGAACTTCATAACAACGCCGCCGCCATCGCTTGCGACGAGGATACGCCATGAAACTGTTTGTCGGACTCGGCAACCCCGGCTCGAAATATGAGAGAACCCGCCACAACATCGGGTTCCACGCCATTGACGCGATCACCTCGGCACATGGCTTTTCCCCAGCTCGCGCCAAGTTCCAGGCACTACTATCCGAAGGGAAATTAGGGACCGAAAAGGTGTTCGCTCTGAAGCCACAAACCTTCATGAACCTTTCTGGACAATCCGTCGGAGAGGCGATGCGCTTCTATAAACTGAACCCCAGCGACGTATTTGTATTCCATGATGAATTAGACCTCCCACCAGGGAAATTGCGGGTGAAAACCGGCGGCGGCCACGCGGGGCATAATGGGCTGCGATCATGCCATGAGCATATCGGCCCCGACTATCACCGCGTCCGCTTGGGCATCGGTCACCCAGGTGACAAACGGTTGGTGTCGGGCTATGTCCTGCATGATTTTGCAAAAACGGACTGGGAATGGATTGACCCACTCCTCATAGCCGCCGCAGACGCCGCGCCAATGCTGGCTGCAAACGACCCCAGCGGCTTTATGAACAAGGTCGCCCTAAAGGTTGGCCCTGTTGCAAATTCGATCGCAAAAGCCAAGCCGCCCCCCGAGCCTACGTCGACCAACGAGGCTCCAACACCGCAGCCTGAGGTAAAATCAGAAAGCCCAGTGGCAAAATCGCCTTTCGCCAAGTTGGCGGCGCATTTCAGTCGAAAGTAACCTTAGCGCTGTCCGGGCGTCACGAGGAGTTGGTGTGTTTTTTGCCGGATAATTTGGATACACAAGCTTAACACTAAAATTAGTGTTGATTATTGGGTGGGGCCACATGCGCGATGATTGCTGAACGCTTGATGGCCTTTGGCATTGGGAAGATCAGATGAACAAGCCAACTCGCTTTGCAGTCTCCGATCTGCATGAAGATTCGGCATATAATGAAATGCAGGCAAAAGTGTCCGAGTTGGATCGCGATTTAGCGGAGGGCCGGGCCCGCAGCGCCACCGCCGGCGTTAACCGTGGCCTGCGTATGATCCTGATCGCGGTGGTCGCCTGCGTTGCAATTTCCTGGATCGGAACCATCGCGGTTCAATACGTGCGCCTTATGATGGTGGAGCAGTTGGTTCAGACTGACCAAGATTCGCTGCGAGTAATGTGCGCGGTCGACCCGCCAACCGAACGGGAATTCAACCGGCTGCATCTGTGTGAGTTGGTCGCCACTAACAGCAGACCGAACACCGGCGCGACATCCGCTGTTCCAACACCAAATCTCCGTTTTGGCGCTGAGACAACCAACTGATTTGACATCGATCAAAGCGCTGTCCCCCTCCACAGGCCAAACCTCTCGGTGGCAACGCCAGGGGGGCGATTTGCGACCCGTGGCGGGGGAAGCCAAGCTCGACTATGAATCGTTGCGCTCACTCGAACGACATTGGTCAAAGATCAGGCGCACAGAGACCTGCGCTACCCAAACATCTTGCCCAAACACATTCGATAGTTTCTATATATAGACTCCACCACCGGTCGGCGAATGAAAAGGGGTATCTCCTGGATACACATGTTAGAAATACCTTAACGGCATGAATCCCGGAGTCACCATATCAGGGGAACGACCAATGATTCGGACTCAATCCAGTGAAGCCACTCCGCGCATCCTGAAGTCGCCCCGACCCGGTTGTGAGAATTGCGCCATCCGCGAACGCGCCGTGTGCGCTTATTGCGGGCCCGCTGAATTAACTCAACTCGATAAAATCAAAAGCTATCGGCACTACGACAAAGGCGCGGAGATAGTCGCCGAAGGTGAACGCAGCCCCTTTGTCGCCAGTATCGTCACAGGTGTGGTTTCACTGTCGAAAACCCTGCCCGACGGCCGACGCCAGATGGTTGGTTTACAGTTTCCCTCTGATTTCGTTGGCGGCGCCTTTCGCTCGGAAGCCGCTTATGACGCCACTGCCGCTTCCGAGGTGACGTTGTGTCAGTTTGATCGAGCCGCTTTTGACACGATCATGGCGCAGATGCAGTCGATTAAGACCAGATTGCTGGAAATCACTCTGGATGATCTCGACGCTGCGCGCGAGTGGTTGACACTGTTGGGTCAGAAAAACGCCCGTGAGAAAGTGTGCACATTTCTGTTGATGATCGCGCGCCGCAGCGGTCGCCCTGAACAAGACGGCATGATCGCCGAGCTGCCAATCACGCGCTCGGAAATCGGCGAGTATCTAGGCCTCACGATTGAAACTGTCAGTCGCCAACTCTCCAAGCTGAAGGCGGCTCGTTTGATAGATTTCCAGACCACTCGGCGGTTTGTGATCCCAGATATCGCCGCGCTGGCCGCAGAAGCGGGTGATACCGAGGACCACAGCGTCTTATAAAGCCTCATCGAGAGCCGCAAGAACCCGCAATTCGGCCCGGCTCTCCTGCAACGGCTCAGTAACGAAGGTGAAAGCCGTAGCCTCCAGCATGCGCCGCGCCGGCTCGATAAACGCCTCCCGACGCCAGGCGAGATGACGACGGCGGTTCTCAAAAAAGCTGCGCATCAGATACCCTAACGCATTTGGGTTGACCACTTCTCCCGCCGCCGCCGCCGCATCCAACGCATCCGCAAGTTCAATTGCGATATCGGCGTCTTCCCGCTCTTCAAGATCAATCATCGCGAGAGCCGCCGCCAGCGCCTTAGCGTTGTCTTGCGCTAACAAGATTTGTGAAAATCTCTCCTCAATGCGTCTTGCTTCCTGGCGCTCTGGCATGAGGCGAAGGGCGGCGCCGAACTTTAGAAATCTACCCAGGCACAGCGCGGGTAATTGATTGGCGGCATCCTCAAGTGAACTGCAAAAAGCCAACTCTGCTCGGGCGCTCGGATCATAGGCCGAAAGCCGATCTGGTCCACAGTCCATCACCGCCCCATCCTGGTTGGACGCGGGACGGTCTGACTGGGAGGGGGGAGTAGTCATCCGCTGCGCCTTTCTGATGACGGCGCTCCTGGTCATTACATACCAGAGCGAAGTCATATTCTGTTGCTGTCCCATAATCACGGCGTCCGCCTTGAACACCCCGGATCACCGCCGACTGTCTGTGATTACTCCTTGGCTAAGGGCCCAACCTTGACCGTGATCAAGGCGGCCATTTCTAAGCAGCACTAGCTCCGAGGGAAGTAGCAACCCTTGAGAGGAGGTGTGGCATGGCCGTCGCTGCGCGACTATCCACCTACGGCGTCATTGCGTTGATCGCGCTCTATGCGGCGACATTCGCGCGCGACGTCCCATACGCCGCGCATATGAGCCTGGCGGCGACGCTGGCTATCCTGGCGTTCTTACTGGAGATGTTCCGAGATCGCCCGATCATCGACATGTCGGACGACCCCGACGGCTATCAGATGAACGTGGTCCGCTTTGGCGTGATCATGACCGCACTGTGGTCGGTTGTCGGGCTTCTGGTCGGCGTGATTGTAGCGGCGCAACTCGCTTATCCTGAGCTGAATATCGCGCCTTATCTCACCTTTGGCCGCCTGCGTCCGTTACACACTTCGGCGGTCATCTTCGCCTTCGGCGGCACTGCGCTGATCACTACCTCCTTCTATGTAGTCCAACGCACTTCCGGAGCCCGGCTCTGGGGCAAAAACCTCTGTTGGTTTGTGATGTTAGGCTATCAGCTATTCATTGTACTGGCCGCTACTGGATATGTGTTGGGTGGTACTCAATCGCGCGAATACGCCGAGCCAGAATGGTATGTCGATCTATGGCTAACGCTGGTTTGGCTGGCTTATCTGGCGGTCTTCCTGGGCACCCTCATCAAGCGACGGCAGCCACACATCTACGTGGCGAACTGGTTTTACCTGGCCTTCATCGTCACCATCGCCATGCTGCATGTGGTGAACAACTTAGCCGTGCCGGTATCCGTCTTCGGCTCTAAGAGTTACTCCGCCTTCTCCGGCGTACAGGACGCTTTGACGCAATGGTGGTACGGGCATAACGCCGTCGGCTTCTTTCTCACTGCCGGCTTCCTCGGTATGATGTATTATTTTGTGCCGAAACAAGCCAACCGCCCAGTGTTCTCCTACCGGCTATCAATCGTCCATTTCTGGGCGTTGATTTTCCTCTATATCTGGGCTGGCCCGCACCATCTACACTACACCGCCCTGCCCGACTGGGCGCAGACCCTCGGCATGACCTTTTCGATTATGCTGTGGATGCCGAGCTGGGGCGGCATGATCAACGGCTTGATGACCCTCTCCGGCGCATGGGACAAGCTTCGCACAGATCCCGTTATCAAGATGATGGTCGCCTCGATCGCTTTCTACGGCATGAGCACCTTCGAGGGGCCGGTGATGTCGATCAAGGCGGTTAACTCGCTCAGCCACTATACTGACTGGACCATCGGCCACGTGCATTCCGGTGCTCTGGGTTGGGTCGGCATGATCAGCTTTGGGGCACTGTACTATCTGACTCCCGTCTTATGGGGTCGAAAACAGCTTTACTCCCTACCCCTAGTAAACGCCCATTTCTGGCTGGCGACCATCGGCATCGTTATCTACGCGGCGGTGATGTGGGTGAGCGGCATCATGCAGGGGCTGATGTGGCGCGAAGCCGATGAGCTTGGCCTGCTTGTCTACAGCTTCGCTGAAAGCGTTGAGGCGATGCACCCCTTCTATGTGCTGCGGATGTTTGGCGGCGTGCTCTATCTGCTAGGCGCCTTGGTGATGGTCTACAACCTCGCGCGAACGATACGCGGCGATGTACGCGGCACCACCTCCGCTCAATCCCCCACCGCAGTGCCGGCGGAATAACGGAGGCGAACATGTCACTTTGGGCCAAACACGAGAAGATCGAGAAGAACGCCACCCTGTTGCTGGTGCTGTCGCTTGTGGTCGTCAGCATTGGCGGCATGGTGGAAATCGCGCCACTGTTCTACCTGGAGAATACCATCGAAAAGGTGAAGGGCATGCGTCCTTACACCCCTTTGGAGCTGACCGGACGCAATATCTACATCCGCGAAGGATGCTATGTCTGCCATAGTCAAATGATCCGCCCCATGCGTGACGAGGTAGAGAGATACGGCCACTTCAGCCTCGCGGCGGAAAGCATGTACGATCACCCATTCCAGTGGGGGTCAAAGCGTACAGGACCAGATCTTGCTCGGGTGGGGGGGCGCTATTCTGACGACTGGCATATCGACCATCTACGCGACCCGCGCGCGGTTGCTCCAGAATCAATCATGCCCGCCTATGGCTTCTTGGAGCAAACGCCGCTCAACCTCGAGCATATCGCCGATGACCTGGTCGCGAACCGCATGGTCGGCGTACCGTACAATGACGAGCATATCGCCAACGCCAAGATCGATCTGATCTCTCAAGCGCAACCAGATGGCGATAACTCTGATGTCGACGCTCTGATTGAACGATACAGCACACCCTTTGGTATCGATCCCGAGGCGCCCAATGTTTCTGCCCGCGCATTCGATCGGGACCCAGAAGATATCACGGAAATGGACGCCTTAATCGCCTATCTGCAGATGCTTGGGACCCTGGTCGACTTTTCCGACTACGAGCCAATGGCTGACGCCAACCTGCGCTAAGGAGCTTGCGATATGGAAACCTATGAAGCCATGCGCCAATTCGCCGACAGCTGGGCGTTGCTGGCGATGATTGTGTTCTTCATCGCCGTGGTGCTGTGGGTCTGGTTTGGTCCTGACGCCAGCAAACATGCGGAAGAAGCAGCGCAGATACCCTTTGAGGAAAAGCCAGTGAAACAAGGCGCTGGCACAGGCACAACGGAGGCCTTGGATGTCCGTTCATGATCATAAGCCCGAAATTGACGCCGCCACTGGTGTCGGCACCACCGGCCATGAATGGGACGGCGTCAAGGAATTGAATAACCCGCTGCCGCGCTGGTGGTTGTCGATATTCTATATCAGCATTATCTGGGCAGTCGGCTATATGATCGCCTACCCAGCTTGGCCGATGGTGTCGGAAGCAACGCGTGGCGTGCTCGGATACTCCAGTCGCGCGGAGCTGGCGGAGGAAATGCAAGTCGCCGCTAAGGCCCAATCGCAATGGCGCGATCAAATCCGTGATCTGGATCTGACTGAAATCTCCGCGAGTCCAGAGCTCGCTCGCTTCGCCACTCGAGCAGGCAAAGCCGCCTTCGCTGTGAACTGTTCTCAGTGTCATGGCTCAGGTGCCCAGGGCGCGATCGGTTATCCCAACTTGAACGATGACGACTGGATTTGGGGCGGCGCTCTGGAGGAAATCCACGACACCATCCGTTACGGGGTCCGAAACGACAGTGACGACGCCCGCTACTCCGAAATGCCAGCGTTTAGCGAGATGTTAGAGCCAAAGGAAATCAAGAGTGTCGCTCAATACGTGCTGTCGCTGAGCGGGTTGGATCATGACCCCAATCAGGCCAGTCAAGCTGTGGAAATCTTTGCGGATAATTGCGCTGATTGCCACGGCGAGAAAGGTGAGGGCGATGTGGAGATGGGTGCACCAAAACTGGCGGACGCTATCTGGTTATTCAGAGGCGACTCCGACAGCATTATCCGTCAAATCTCAACACCTTCGCATGGGGTGATGCCAGCCTGGGGAGAGAAGCTGAGTCCAACTACGATCAAGGAGCTGACGATCTACGTTCATAGCCTTGGTGGCGGGCAGTAACTCTCTCTTAATCTCGGCTGGGATGGATTACCCCCATGCTGGCATTAAGCGCCTAAATTCTAGTGATAACTTCGGCGCTCTCAAACCGGTGGTGACGTCAGTGGCCCTCACCACCGGTTTATTCCCGTACACTAACGTTTGCTTAGCATGGCGGCCCTATCCTCACGCTCTATCAATCAACGCCATCCAAGCGCGAGGTCGAGATGTCGGGCACAGCATCATCTTTCTCCACAGCGGACACTGAACGCCTTATCCTGTTGGCCGAAGACGAACCGGCGAACATTACCCTTTATAAAACCGTTCTCTCTCGTGCCGGATATCAGGTTGATGTCGCCGAGGATGGACCATCTGCTGTCGAACAAGCTAGCGCTCGTCGCTACGGCCTCATCCTAATGGACCTCGGCCTTCCCTTGTACGACGGCATCGAAGCCACCCAGCGCATTCGCATTGGCGACGGCCCCAATCTCGCGGCCCCGATTGTTGCGCTCACCGCAGATGACGATCAACAAACCCGCCGCGCCTGCGCAGCTATTGGCTTTGTTAATTTCCTCGTGAAGCCTCTGGGCCCAGCCGACCTACTGAACGAGGTGGCAGCCTATTTCGGTGAGACCGTTCACTAAAAAGCAAAGACCTTTACAGATCGCCGAAAACCCGCAGTGTCAGTTGATGAGACAGGGGCGCCCGAGCATGCTCGGGCTGAGATGCAACCCTTGGAACCTGATCCGGATCATGCCGGCGAAGGAAGTCTCGGTCCTGCTTTGCGAGTCTGATGTTTCAGATCTCGCATTTTGCTGACCGTCATTTTCCTCCCTCGCCGCGCTATGGGGAGTATGATGATCGACACGGTCGCACAATCACTGCGTCAGTTGCGCGAGTCAGCGCCGCTTGTGCAGCTCATCACGAATTACGTCTCTATGAATATCGCTGCCAACGCGCTGATCGCGGTTGGCGCCTCGCCAGCCATGGTGCAGGCGCCTGAAGAGGCTTCGGAGTTTCTGCGCGACTGCGCCCAAGCGCTAGCTGTGAATATCGGGACATTGTCTGACATTTCAGCACAAACAATGGCGGAAACGGCCAAGACCGCCAACGCCGCTGATAAACCCTGGGTGCTTGATCCGGTAGCGGTTGGCGCAACACAGTTCCGGCGCGACACAGGCGCAAAGTTACTTTCTTTGAGGCCAACCATCATACGTGGCAACGCCTCGGAAATTCGCGCCTTAGCGAATCGCGGTGGCTCCAGTCGAGGTGTTGATGCTGGCGATATGGTCTCAGAAGCGGAATCCGACGCCCGAAACCTTGCCCATAGCAGCGGTGCGGTGGTCGCCATAACCGGGCCTATGGATTTTATTACGGACGGCGATCGTGCGATGCGGCTGTTCGGCGGCCACGGCTTAATGCCGAAGGTAACGGCCCTAGGTTGCGCCTTATCTGGCGTGACCGCCGCCTTCGCAACCACCGCCGCCCCCTATGAGGCGACCCTGGCAGCCCTCGCAGCTTATGCCGCGGCGGGAAGCCTCGCCGGAGAACATGCCGCAGGACCAGGATCATTCGCTGTCGCCTTTATCGACGCCTTGCATATGTTAACCCCTGACATGGTCCATGAGCGGACTCGTATTGAGATCATCTGATATGGCGTCCGCCCGGCTTGACCTCTCTGTTTATCTGGTGACGGACCCATTCCTCTGCGCCTCACGGGGAGTGGAGAACATTGTCAGCCAAGCCATCGCTGGTGGCGTCACCATGGTTCAATTGCGCGACAAAAACGCGTCAGACACAGAGCTGGCGCCCCTCGCAGATGCCTTAAAACGTCGCTGCGCGGCCGCGAACGTGGCTTTTGTGATCAATGATCGTTTGACGCTGGCCAACGATATTGGCGCAGACGCACTCCATATTGGCCAGTCCGACGGTAATGTCATCCATACACGTGCTGCGCTCCGGCCAGAGATCCAGCTCGGCCTCTCAGTCGACGGCCTGGATCAGCTCACAGCGGCAAACTCCAGCCTGCTTGACTATTTTGGAGCAGGCCCCTTATTCGCAACCAACACCAAACCCGACCATGACCCGCCAATTGGCTTCGAGGGATTGCGCGCCGTTTGTCTCGCCAGCTCCTTGCCGGTCGTTGCAATTGGCGGCGTAAAGCTGGGGCATGTCGCAGCCGCGCTGTCGACCGGCGCTGCCGGAGTCGCGGTGGTGTCCGAAATCTGCGCGGCGCCTGATCCCCAAGCCGCAGCGGCGGCGTTGGCGGCGGAAGTGCAGCGCGCCCACGCTAGCAAACAGAAAGATCCATCATGACAAACAGGGGCACACCGACCGCTCTAAGCATCGCCGGATCAGACCCCTCGGGCGGCGCGGGCATCCAGGCGGATTTAAAAGCGTTCTCAGCCAATGGCGTTTATGGAATGGCGGCCCTTACAGCCCTCACAGCACAGAACACACAAGGGGTCATCGGAATTCACCTTGTTCCGCCTGAGTTTGTCGCGGATCAGATCAAGGCGGTATTCGCCGACATCCGAGTGGACGCGGTAAAAATCGGTATGATCGCAAACGCTGAGATCGCAACTGCGGTCGCTGAAGCGCTGGCGACTGTGGAGCAGTCTCCCCCAATCGTCTTGGACCCGGTTATGGTCGCCAAGGGCGGCACTCCGTTGTTGGCGCGTGAGGCTGTGTCAGCCGTGGTGAAACGTTTGACGCCGATCGCGACATTGGTGACACCCAACCTCCCAGAAGCAGAGAAAATGCTAGGGCGTGATGGCGCAATTGCGCAAACCACTAAAGAGATGTCCGAGTTATCCACAGAGTTACTCAGAAAAGGCGCAAAGGCTGTTCTGATCAAAGGCGGCCACCTGACCGGCGCGAAAAGCCCAGATTTACTAGCAACACCACAGGACATGTTGTGGTTTGATGCGACCCGTCATCGGACAAAGAATACTCATGGCACAGGCTGCACCTTGTCCGCGAGCATCGCCGCCAACCTGGCGAAAGGCCAATCTCTGGCCGATGCCGTACGCACGGCAAAAGCCTACGTATCCGGCGCCATTCAATCGGCGGATAAGTTGGGCGTCGGCTCAGGGCATGGACCGACACACCATTTTCATAACCTCTGGTGAAGCACTGTACCTGGCAAGCTTCGCCTACCCAATCCGGCAACCAGCAAGCACCGCTGCATTGAGCAAGTCCGACACCGTGGCGTTCATCGAGCAGATTTGCACAGGTTTATCCAGCCCAACGAGAATGGGCCCTATAACCAAACTGCCTTCTAATTGCTGCGCCAGCTTAGTAGCGATTGATGCAGCATCGCGAGAGGGCATCACCAGCACATTTGCCGCTCCGCCTAAGCGGCAGAACGGATACTGCGCCATATAGGATGGATCTAAGGCGACATCAGCCGCCATTTCCCCATCCACCTCAAAATCGACACCCTGTTTTTGAAGCAAGCTCACGGCGTCACGGATGCGATGGGCGCTTTCCGTTTGTGGATATCCGAAGCTCGATGCGGACAACATCGCCACCCGAGGCTCTAAGCCCAAACGCCGCGCCACACCAGCCGCACAGCAGGCGATATCTGCAAGTTCCTGTTCAGTCGGCGTCTCATGCACCAGAGTATCAGCGATCAAAACAGTTCGGCTGCGCGCTAGTAACGCCGACACCCCCACCACGCGTTGGCCTTTACCCGCATCGATAACCCGTCGAATATCCCCCAAAGCCATCGTGGATTTGCGCGTGGCTCCTGTAACCATGGCGTCAGCGTCGCCATGGGTCAGCATACTGGCGGCGAAGATATGCCGGTCCCGCGTCACCATGCGCCGGCAATCACGCAGCAAAAAGCCTTGCCGCTGTAGCCGCTCGTAGAGGCTTGCAACATACTTTTCCACAACTGCAGGAGCATTGGCCGTCACAACAGAGAGTTCACCTTCCACGACAGAGTCATATCCGATCGCCTCCAAAAGTGGCGCTACCTCGGTTGACTGGCCGACCAGCACAGGCTCCCCGCAGCCTGCGCGTTTATAGGCCACGGCAGCCCGCACCACTCGCTCATCATCGCCCTCGGCAAACACCACCCGCTTCGGCTCGAGGCGCAAACGTTCATTCAGCGCTTGTAGAATACTGGCGGTGGGGTCCATGCGCGTGCGCAAGGAACGTTCATACTCCTGGAAATCCACAACCGGCCGACGAGCGACACCAGACTCCATCGCCGCCCGCGCTACCGCAGGCGGCACCTTATATAATAGACGGGGATCAAACGGCGCTGGCACGATGTAACTGGGCCCAAACGAAAGCCGTGAGCCATAAGCCGCCGCGACTTCTTCTGGTGGGGTTTCCCGCGCTAAATTTGCGATCGCGCGGGCGGCGGCGATCTTCATATTGTCATCGATACGGCTGGCGCGCACATCCAATGCGCCACGGAAAATATAGGGGAACCCAAGAACATTGTTGATCTGGTTGGGATAGTCAGAGCGCCCTGTCGCGAAGATGATATCGCTTCGCACGGCGGCCGCCTCTTCCGCGCTGATTTCTGGATCAGGGTTCGCCATGGCGAAGATGATCGGCTTGTCGGCCATGGACCGAACCATCCCGGCCGTTACGGCGCCTTTTACCGACACTCCCAGAAACACATCCGCGCCACGCATTGCCTCTTCCAGGGTGCGCAGCGGCGTTTCGACGGCGTGGGCGGATTTCCACTGGTTCATCCCCGCCTTCCGCCCCTTATAGATGACACCCTTGGTGTCACAGGCGATGCAGTTCTCTGGCTTTGCTCCGAACGCTTTCACCAGCTCCAGGCAAGCGATGCCGGCAGCGCCGGCGCCGTTCAGTACAATTCGCGCGTCTTCCAGCCTACGCCCCGTCAACGCCATAGCGTTGATCAAACCAGCGAGGCAAATGATGGCGGTGCCATGCTGATCATCATGAAAAACCGGTATGTTCATTTCTTCGCGCAGGCGTTGTTCGATGATGAAACAATCAGGCGCCTTGATATCCTCTAAGTTGACGCCGCCAAAGGTCGGCTCCATCAACTTCACCGCCTGGATAATTTGCTCAGCATCCTCAGTCGCCAGCTCGATATCAAAACTATCAATATCGGCGAAGCGCTTGAACAGCACCGCCTTGCCTTCCATCACCGGCTTGGCGGCAGCGGCGCCGAGATTGCCGAGTCCAAGGATTGCGGTGCCGTTGGTGATCACGGCAACCAGATTTCCACGTGCAGTGTAATCATAGGATTGATCAGGGTCTGACCCAATTGCGCGCACGGGCGCGGCCACGCCAGGAGAGTACGCCAGCGACAAATCACGTTGTGTGGCCACCGGCTTAGTTGCGATCACCTCGAGTTTGCCAGGACGCCCGCGTTGATGAAAACGTAGCGCATCCTCATCCAGTTTCACGGCGGCTGTCTCCTCGTTGCGAGCATCGTCCTTCATATTGTCTTTCCCTGTCTTTTTTATCGGTTCCAGCAGGTTGGCTTAGGTGTCTCATCAAAAATGGTCCAGCCAGCTTGTGTGAAACCTTCAGTCTTTTCCTGAGCGGCCATGCGCGGTAACCAAACCAACATGAGCGAACAAGGGGCGACATCAACCGCCGAGGCGTCGCCTCGGTGGGTTGGCAACCGAAATGATGAGGCAAGCGTGATTGAAGGTCGCGGCTTCGCCGACATTGAGCAAATCAAACGCCGGCTGGGGGACGCCACGCCGGTCATGTGTCAGTTTCTGGAAATGAAACTCGCCCATCCCGACCATCTGCTGTTTTTCAGGATGGGCGACTTTTACGAGATGTTCTTTGAAGACGCCGTCATTGCCGCTGAGGCGCTCGGAATCGCTCTTACCAAACGCGGCAAATCCGGTGACGAGGACATCGCCATGTGTGGCGTTCCGCATCATCAAGCCGAGCGGTATCTGCACGACCTGATCGCCCAAGGCTTCCGTGTCGCCGTTGCTGAGCAGGTGGAAGATCCGGCGACCGCAAAAAAACGCGGTTATAAGGCTGTTGTGAAACGGGAAGTCACACGGCTTGTGACCCCTGGCACCATCGTCGAGAGTGAGCTGCTCGACAGCGCGCGGCACAATTACCTAGCGGCCTATGCGGAACACAAAGCCAAAGGCGAAGCGGCCGGCGCCGCATTGGCCTGGGCAGATATTTCTACTGGCGCTTTCCGAGTGGCGAGTTGCGCCCGAGCTGAATTGCCAACGCTGCTGGCGCGGTTGCGGCCGGCGGAGCTCGTAACGAAAGCGCCACTGGAAATGGAGCTTTCAGCGGTTGCGCGCGAGGCGGGCTCCGCAGTGTCGGAACTGGCGGCCAGCGGATTTGACCCGGCGCGCGCTGAAACCCGAGCGGCGGCGGTGTTCGATGCGGCGACGTTAGATGCTTTTGGGCAGTTTGAAGCGGCTGAGCGTTCAGCGATCGGCGCGCTGATCGACTATATTGAGCTGACGCAACGCGGACAACTGCCGATCCTTCAGCGGCCTGTGCGCGAGCGCGCCGATGACGCCCTCCGAATTGACGCCTCCACCCGCCGCAATTTAGAGCTGACAGTCGGCCCAAATGGCGTGAGGGAAGGCTCATTGCTGGCCGCTGTCGATCGAACCGTCACCAGCGTCGGCGCGAGGCTTCTCGAGCGGCGGTTGGCGGCGCCTCTTACCGATATCGAGGCAATACGCGCCTTGCATGACGAGCTGGGGTTTCTGCTGGACACTCCAGTTATTCGTGAGAATGTGCGGGGGCAACTCCGGCAAACACCAGATATAGAGCGGGCACTCTCTCGGCTGGGCCTTGGCCGTGGCGGTCCTCGAGATCTCTCCAGCCTGCGAGATGGGTTGCGATCCGCCCGAGCGCTGGCGGACATTCTAGATGCCGAGGATCTTCCATCTCTCCTGTCCGAGAGGGAGTCCTCGCTGCGCGGGCATGATGTGCTGATTTCTGCCTTAAGCAAAGGTATCGTTGAGGAGCCAC
>JAHQVS010000304.1 GCA_019634215.1 Paracoccaceae bacterium
GAGCTTAGCGGCGGCGTCTGTAAGGGCGCTGGCTAACTCCGGTGAAATGTAGTTTCGGTTCATCGCGCAATACATCCAGGATTGGACTTGCAGCGGCCCCTCTTTCGTACAGCTGAGCGCTACCCTACCGAACAGAGGCGCCACCCAAATGGTGGCGGTGGTCAAGACGGCGTAGAGCACCAGGAACGCAAGGAGTCGTCGTTCGAAACGGAGAGCAGCAAGCCATGCCACTCCGCCAAGTTGCGTCAGCAAGGTCAGGATGACGAATAGGATGGTGTTGGCGAGGATGCGGAGCATGCCAAAGAAATAGGGCATGTATGATGCAAATGGGAGTGGTGTTGCGAGAGGCTAACGCCTCCCCTCGCTCTCGATATTATTCAGCGGCGGTGCGCAAGCCTTCAGCGCGGGCTTCGCCAGCTTGGCGTCCGGCGGCGTCGGCTTCGGCGCGTTTGAGATAGAGCGACAAGAAATCTACAAAGGCGCGGACCTTCGGCTGCATGAAGCGCCCTGGGGGCGTCACGGCCCAAATGCCGTTAGGCGCCGGCGCCGCCTCCGGCAGCACGGCGCGAACCCGGCCAGCTCTTAAGCTGTCTGCGCAGATGAAGTCTGGGCTGAGGACAATGCCAAGACCCTGTTCTGCAGCGGTGACAAGGGCCGAGCCGTTGTTGATGGTTAGGGGGCCATTTGCGCGAACCTGGCGCTCAACCCCTCCAGGGCCTGTCAGCTTCCAGCTTCGCCCCGAGGCGAGATAGCTGTAGTGCAGGAGATCATGATCGGCGAGATCCTCTATCGCCCGAGGCTCGCCCTTGCGTTTGAGATAAGCGGGCGAGGCGATCATTTGCAGTTGACTCTCGCCGACCCTTTTGGCGCGCAATGAGCTATCCTCCAGCGCGCCAATGCGAACCGCGAGATCAAAACCTTCGGATATCAGTTCGACGAAACGGTCGTCCAAAGTCATATGAACCCGGACTTCCGGATGTTCGGCTATGAACTCCCCGACTACGGGCGCCAGGATCAAGGTGCCGAAGCTTTGCGGCGCCGATATTCTTAACTCTCCTCGCGGCGCGCCTTGCAGCGCTGCGGCGATAGCGTCGGCCTCCTCGGCTTCGGCCAAGACGCGGGCGGCCCGGTCGTAATAGGCGAGTCCGATTTCGGTAGGGCTTACACGGCGGGTGGTGCGGTTCAGCAGACGTGCGCCGAGCCTTTGCTCAAGGGCGGAAATTTGTTTGGACACGGCAGATTTCGACACACCCGCGCGCCGTGCAGCTTCTGTGAAGCCACCCGCCTCAATAACGCGGACAAACATGTCCATTTCCGCGAAACGATCCATAAAACCAGAAGTGATGCAAAGTGGTTTTTTATCAATGCGAAATCAGAAAAATCCGCAACTCTTTTGTTTCTTTCTGATTTCTATGGGATGTCGAGAGTGGTGAAAGATGTGTTTTGGGGTCTTGGTGATCTTAGGTAAGCAGCCGCGCCTTCAAAGAAGGCGCGGCTGTTCAGAGATCTCCGCCGCAACGCGACAGTTGAGAGCGGTACATGGCTGCTGTGCGCCCAACCCTGCGCGCCACATTCATCAACCACCCCTTGCGCCGATAACTACCGCGCTTATAGCCATTATGGCCCTCATGATAGGCGAGGTATTGGCTCTGAGCGTCGCTCATCGAGACGCCGTTAAGCTTGCGGGTCTTGCTCATGTACCAGCCAACGAAATCAGCAGCATCGTCGAAATCGTCGCGATCTGCGCCCCACCGGCCGGTGTCGCGGCGGTACCAATTCCAGGTGCTGTCGATGGCTTGGCTATAGCCATATGCCGATGACACCCGACCGTTGGGAACCACCCAGAGGAAGTATTTCTTTGGCGGGCGGGCGTCATGCTTGAAGCTCGATTCATGGCGCATGATCGCCAATTGCACCGAAATCGGCGCACCCCAGCGGGAGGCGGACTCGCGAACGGCCCGCCACCAGCGCGGTTTTTCATCAAAAATCGCGCAAGCGTTGTTCGGCTTTTGCGGCGGCGCTGTCGAGGCGCAGGCGGAAAGGCCGAAAACGGATATGAGCAGAAGAGCAAGGACACGTTTCATAATGTCATATAGTTAAGCGCCACAGTTTAAGATCATATTGCCCATTAGGCAGTTTTGGGGCAATGCGCGGGCGAGACCCCGTTAGGGTTATCCCGCCCCCATCGATAAGTGGGGGTTGAGAGCGGTTTGTCGCCCCTCACCTGGTTTGGATAACGAAGCTGTCAAATCAGCGCCGCCAAGGTCAGGGGCAGAACGGCGATGCTGATCAGGGTCGAGGTGACCACCAAGCCGGCAACTTCTTTCGGGGATGCGGCATAGCGTTCCGCGAGCAGGTAGGAGGTGACGGCCACCGGCATCACCGCTTGCAGCACCAATACGCCGCGTGTCTCCCCCTCCAACCCGAACAAATCCGCCGCCAACAGGCCGGCGAGCACCGACAGCCCGACTTTGGCTAGGGACAATAACAGCGCCAGGGCGATGTTTGAGGCGGCAAGCCGTGCTATCGAGACGCCGAGGGTGATCAACATCATCGGAATCAGGATCTGACCGACGAGTTGAAGAGTGTCGAGCACAACCCCGGGCGGGCTCCAGCCGAGATAAGACCCGGCGGCGCCGAACGCCGCGCCATAGAAAATTGGTTGACGCATCGCCTCCGCAGGCGAGGCGTCTCCGGAGACAAGCCAGACGCCGATAGTGAAGCTGAGCGCGGCCATCACCGCGAATACGATTATCGCCAGCGCGAGGCCGGTGTCGCCATAGGCGAACAGGCAGATCGGCAGGCCGATATTGCCGGTGTTGCCGAACACCAGCGGCGCCAGATAGGCCCGCATCGGCAGCCGGGCGATCCAAAGCAGCGCCGCCAAACCGACCACCAACAGCGCGTAGAGCGCCGCCGTCGCCCCGGCGAGGTTCTGGAACGCCTCAGGCTCGATGCGGACCTGCACCAGGGTGGAGAAAATTAAGCATGGGCCGCTGACCGTCATGCATAAGCGTGTCACGAACGGAATGTCGAAGGGCGCGCCCGCGCGCGCCCAGAAGAACCCGATGGCCGCGAGAGCGAACACCGGCGCGACGATTTCAAAAATTTGGATCAGCATCGATCCGACCTTATTTAATGTCTCCGCGTTTGCGAAACGCCGAGATTTATGATGGAGAATGCGCGGCATCGGCGGCCGGCTTTTGGGGGCGGGGCGCAACGATTGGGCTGGGAGAGACGCCGGGCGGGAGGGCTCGCCGCAGGCGCCGGCTGACGGCGAGGGTGTATGAAATGTTGCAAGCGAACGCTAAATTCCGCATCGGACAGATTGTCAAACATCGGGTCTATCCTTTTCGCGGGGTGATTTTCGACGTGGACCCGGAATTCGCCAACACCGAGGAATGGTGGAACGCGATCCCGGAGGACGTGCGTCCGCGCAAGGATCAACCGTTTTATCATCTGCTGGCCGAGAACGAGACAAGCTACTATGTGGCGTATGTCTCCGAGCAAAATCTGCTGCCGGATGAGACCGGCGAACCGGTGGAGCATCCTGAGGTGGACGAGCTGTTTGGCGACCTCGATGGCGATCAGTATATGGTCAGCGCCAGCCAGAAGCACTGACGGCGGCGGACGGCGCCAGCGCCGCCCGCTTTTGGTTAAGTCATTTTCAATATCCTAGGGCGCAGCCGTCCTTGCGCGGGTCAGAGGCGCCGATCAACACTCCTCGCTGATGGTTGACGGCGATAGCTTGCCCGCCGCCAATCGGCTTCTCAGACCAGACGGTTTGGTGCCCGAGCGAGGCGAGCTGCGCGGCGACGACGTCAGCGTGGCCGGTCTCCAGAGCAAGCGCCCCATTTTCGGGAAAACTCCTCGGCATATCGAGGGCGGTTTGCAGGTCTAAGCCGAACAGGCGCAGATTGGCGAGCAGCCGCGATTGGCCCGCAGCCTGGTATTGGCCGCCCATGACGCCATGAGAGAGAGCGGGCCGCCCCTGTTCCAGCGATAGGCCGGGGATAAGGGTGGAAAGTGGTCTTTTGCCCGGCGCCAGGCGGTTGGGATGGCCGGGGCGCAGGGTGAAACCGGCGCCTCTGTTGTGCAGCGGTACGCCGAACCGCTCCGAAGCGTGACCGGAACCGAAGCCGTGGAACACGGACACGATTAGGGACAAGAGACCCCCGTCGCGGTCGGCTACGCTAAGGTAAACAGTGTCGCGATGTTGGGCTGCGCCGACTTCGTCCGGAAGGTGTGGTATGTGCGCGCGTTCGCGGTCAATGGCGGCGGCCATGGCGGCGACATAGCCCGGCTCGCGCATCGGGGCGGCTGCGCCTATGGCTCCGGGTCCTGCGCCCGTTCCTGGATCACCCAGGAGTTGGTCGCGGGCGGCGTAGGCCAATTTAGCGGCCTCGGCCTCAAGATGAATCCGATCCGCGCCATCCGGTGCAAGGTTTGAGAAATCGAGCGTGGACATCAGATCGAGGATCAGCAGCGCTGTGGCGCCGTGATTGTTCGGCGGCGGAACATGCACCTCCCAGCCGGCAAACTCTGTCGAGATCGACTGCACATATTCCGGCCCATTGATCGCGGCGGCGAAATCCTCTTCCGTGTGGACCCCGCCCAAGGCGCGCAGAGTGGCGAGGATATCGGCGGCGATCTCGCCTTGATAGAAGCCAGCCGCGCCTTCGGCGGCAATCCGGCGCAGCGCTTCGGCTTGGCCGGGGGCCTGAAACAGGTCGCCGGCGGCATAGGGTGTCTCGCCGTCCTTCAGGAAATGCCGACGCGCCGCGCCTTGCAGGGTGGCTTTCTCACGGGCCCAATCCCAAGCAGCGCGCGGGGCGACCGGAACGCCCGAGTCGGCAGCGTCGATGGCCGGGGCGAGCACGGCGGCGCGGTCCAGGCGGCCATGATCTTGCTGCAAGCGGCACAGGCCGGCAATTGCGCCGGGCACGGTGACGGCGGCGGCGCTGTGGAGGGGGATCGAGTCGCCATGTGTTTGATACAGCGCGTCTGCGTCGGTCGCCGCCGGGGCGCGGCCTGAGCCATTGAGCGCGACGAGAGGTTGATCCGGTTTGGCGTAGAGCGCGAAGCAATCGCCGCCAAGGCCGGTCATCGCTGGTTCGCAGACGTTCAGCACCAGGGCGGCGGCGACCCCAGCGTCGACGGCGTTGCCTCCTGCACGTAGGACCTCCACCGCCGCGCGCGAGGCGTGGGGGTGCGAGGTCGCGGCTAGACCGTTGGCGGCGTAGACCAGAGACCGGCCCGGCGTTTGGAAATCACGCATTGGCTGCGTCCTGTTGCGAGGGAATGGTGGGGGGAGGCAGGGGATTAACGCGA
>JAHQVS010000305.1 GCA_019634215.1 Paracoccaceae bacterium
CCCAGCGCGACATTATAGCCGCCCTGGACCATCCGCGTGCAGCCGCATTTACCAAGCAAACCTTTGACAGCGATGGCGATTTTCGCGTCAGGCGCGGCGCATTGCGCGTGCAGGGCGGCGAACAGCCCGGCGCCGCCCGAGCCGATGATCAGGATGTCGGCGTCAAAGCGGTCGATGCTTTCCTTCATGCTCATCCTTCGCTCACAGCGCGTTCAACAGAAAAACGGTCGAAACCCCGAACGCCCCCGCCACCGCTCCGGCCGCAAGGGACTTTTGCCGGGGCGACCAGGGGAGAAGCTCCAGCGCCAGCAGCCGCAGCCCGCCGAAGAAATGCACTGCCAACAGGAATACGAGGCCGAACTCCACCAGCTTCACCAAGGGGTGCTCGGTCCAACGCAGAAACCCGTCCAGCCCGGACGGATCAGTCAACGCCAGCGCCAGCACATAGAAATGTATCGGCAGGAACAGCGCCAACGCCAAGCCGGAGACCCGATGCAGCAGATACGCAAACCAAAGCGGATGTCTGCGGTGCGGGCGGATCATGCCGGGCCTCCCGCCGTCACCGCGTAGACCGCGCGGACGCCGAGCAGCAGCAGAGTCAGGAACACGCCCCAGCTCAGAGCGGTTAACCCGACCCCGCGCAGGCCCAGAACCTCCGCCGAGATCGCCCGCAACCCGATCGCGCCATGGATCGACGCGGCCAGCACGAACGCGCCATAAAACCCGCCCCAGACGAGGCTGCCTTGCGTCCGTGACAGGATTTCCGCCGCCGTCAGCCCGCCTTGCACCGCGTAAACCATCACCACAAGATGACCCAGCACCAGCGGGATCATCATCAGCGCCGTCAGCCGTTGCAGCAGATAGAGGCGCACATCCAGCATCGTCAGCGCCTCCAACCGAGCTTGGCCTTCACCGTCTCGCGCTTCAGCCCGGCGATGGCGGCGGTCGGGTTGAGCGCGTTCGGGCAGAATTGCGCGCAGCTTCCCATTGAATGGCAGTTGTGACAGCCGCCCTCACTTGACACAGCGTCAATCCGCTCCGCTTGGCCGCCGTCGCGAGCGTCGTTCACCAAGGTCCAGGCGCGGTTGAGCGCCGCCGGGCCGAGATAGTCTGTATTGCCCGCGACCACATCGCAGGCGGCGTAGCAGACCGCGCAATTGATGCATTCGATCCCGGCGTTGGCGGCGGCGCGCGCGGGGCTGCCGGGCTGGACTTTCGCCATTGGCGCGGCGCGGGTCTCGCTGGGGCGAAACACGCCCTCCGCCGCCGTCCATTTGTCGAAGAACGGCGCCATGTCGACCACGAGATCGCGGATCACCGGCAGGTTGCGCAGCGGGGCGATCTGAAGCTCGCCGCCGCCCCCAGAAACATTTCCGGACACCTTGCTGACATGGGTGCGGCAGGTCCAACGCGGGACGCCGTTCACCATCATCGCGCAGGAGCCGCACATGCCGACTCGGCAGGCGAAGCGGTAGGCGAGGCTGGGGTCCAGCTCTTGTTGGATATGGGTGACGACATCGAGCACGGTTTGACTGTCGCGCCGGGGAACCTCGAAGCGTTGGAACTCCCCGCCTTCGGCATCGCCGCGCCAGACCGAAGTAGCTAAGATGCTTTGCTCCAACATTGGCGCTCTGCCCCTCCCCTGCGGCGTCTATGCGCCTTAGGGGGCGAGTAAAGACCGATCCGGGCTTGGAGGGAAGGTTTCTGTCATAACCACCCAGCGAAGCGGAGGTTTTGCCGCAGCTTGCCGAAGGTTTTGGGGGACGAGGCGATGCATATCTATGACGCCGCTGCGGCGCGCCACTACGCGGCCTATCGC
Organism: Paracoccaceae bacterium; assembly: GCA_019634215.1. Classification (GTDB taxonomy): domain Bacteria; phylum Pseudomonadota; class Alphaproteobacteria; order Rhodobacterales; family Rhodobacteraceae; genus JAHQVS01. The sequence continues at coordinate 1,820 of JAHQVS010000305.1, forward strand.
CCGCCCTTACATCAACTGATTCTGGCCGAAGCGCTTGGCCGAGCGCGTGGGCGGATCGGGTTGGACGTTGGGTGCGGAACAGGGCGTTCCGCCGTCGCCCTGGCGGAGTATTGCGATAGCGTTATCGCGATTGACCCGAGCCGAGCCATGTTGGACGCGGCGGTCCCTCATCATCAGGTCGAGTATCGGCGAGGTTCAGGCGATGATCTGCCCGTGGAGGCGGGGGCTGTGGATTTGGTCACGTTCGCCGGTGTGCTTCCCTATTTGGATACGGCGGCGGTGCTTGAAGAACTTCGCCGAGTGTGCGCGCCCAATGCTCATGTCTTGGTCTATGATTTTGAAGTGATATTGGCTGATGTGATGGCGGTTTTGTCGCTGTCGTTCGAACAGGAGCCCGCACCCTACGACCATGCCAGTAACCTTCAGGGCCAGCAGGGCGTATCGACGCTTCACAAAGAGGCGCGCCAAATCTCGTTCCCTCTCACAGAGGTGCAGGCGGCGCATGTATTGCTTTCCAATAAGATGCGGTCGCAACTCCTCTCGAAAATGTTCTCCGCTTCAGATCCCTTTGATCCAGTGGTGAAGGCGTTGCGCGCCTCGGGATGGAGCGGAGCGCTCAGCGCTAGGATCTTTTACACGCTTCACAGTCTCGACAGCTAGCGCTGCTTCAGAGGCGGGCCTCTCTCTTCAGCAGAGCTTGAACCCCTTATCTCGCACAAACGCGCCAAACCCCGCCCGCTCCGGTGCGGCGTATTGGCGGGCTTTGTCCTCTGACCATCCATAAGCCTCGGAGACGCCGAAGCGTTTGGGAAAACGTTGTTTGTCATAGGGCTGAACCGCATGGCGGCGGGCGTCATAGGCCTCAATCGTCTCCGCCTCGCCATCGTCGTTGTAGTGGTCGAGATGAAGCGTCGCCGATAGCGGCAGGCGCGGGCTTATTTCCGGCGTCTCGGAAGGCCACCCCAGCGCCAACGCGGCGACCGGGAACACCAATTCCGGCAGGTTCAACAGCTTCGACGCCTCCTCCGAGTGGTTGCGAATGGCGCTGACCGGGCAACAGCCGAGCCCGACCGCCTCGGCCGCCGTCACCAACGCCGAGAGCAGCACCCCGCCGTCGACAGCGGCGTTGAAGAACGCGTCGAGATGGTCGTTGACGAACTCCCGTCCCCGCAGCTCATGCAGCCGCCGTTGTCGGCGATGGTTGCCGCAGATCACCAACATCAGCGGCGCGTCGGCCGCCCAAGGCTGGGTCTCCAGCAGCGCGTTCAGCGCCGCCCGCTGATCGGGGGCCTGGATAATGATCAGGTCCCGCTGCTGCAAATCGCTTTTGGTGGGGGCCGAGAACGCCGCCGCCGCCACCAGCTTAACCAAGCCCAAATCGACCGGATCGGGCCGAAACTTCCGCGCCGAACCCCGCGCCGTCATCCGCGTCAGCGCCTCCAGCATCATCGGATTGAGCCCGCTCGCCGGAAGACGCGCCGCGTCTTCCTCTCCGAACCGCCGCACCAGCGCCGCCTCCAGCTTGTCCAGATCGCCCATCGGCCTCACCCCCAAATCGCCCGGCGCAGCAGATTCAGCCCCAACACCAGGAACACATAGAGAAAGATCAACCGGAACCGCTCCGGCGACAACCGCCGCCGCAACATCTCTCCGACTGAGAACCCGATCAGCGCCGGGATGATCATTGACAGCGAAATCAACGACAACTCCGCCGTCATCACCCCTTGGCGCAGATAGGCGATGCAAAGGGGCACGCTGCCGAGAAAGATCAGCAGGCCGGAAGCGCGGACGAATTCCTCTTTCGGCGTTTGCCGCGCCAACAGATACACCGCCATCGGCGGCGCCCAGACCCCGCACAACCCGCCGATCACCCCGCCGACGGCTCCGGCCCCAATCTGCGCCGCCCGGTCCCACCTGTCCGGCAGCGGCGGCGGCGTGAAGCGCAGATTCACCGCGACAAACACGATGATCACCCCGCCCAGCACCCCGAATAGCGTTCGGTCGGAGACGTCGGCGGTCAATAGGCTGGTGATCAGCACCCCGCACCCAAGCACGATGGCGAAGGGGGCGTAGGTCCGCAGCGCCCGCAGGATGTCGCCAGAGCGGATCGCCTGCCATAGATTGGTGAACAGCATCGGAAACAGGGTGAGGGCGATGGCCGTGCGCGGGTCGACCGCCAAGGTCATCGCCGCGATCGCGGTGGTCGGCAGCCCCATTCCGGCGAGGCCCTTCACCGCTCCAGCCACCACGAACGCCGCCGTCGCCAGCGCCAATAGCGCGGCTGTGTCCATGTCTCGCCCCTGTTTCGGCTAAAGCTTACAGCGCTTTGGCCGAGGTTTCGGGGGGGAAGTCAATGGTTTTGGCGGGGAGGCTATTCCCGGAAGGTGTCGATATAAGCCATCACCTTCAGGAGCTCGTCCTGATCGATCCGCCGCCCAAACGCCTGCATCGAGCCGGCGCCGCCGCCATAGATGATCTCAAACCGGCCGATGTCGGTGTCGGTGCGTTCGTATTTCCACTTGTCGTCGTCCAAGCTCGGTCCAATCCGCCCAGAACCGTCCGGCAGATGACAGGCTTGGCACAGCTTTTTATAGACCTTCTTGCCCGCCTTCAGCGCCTCTTCATCACCAACGTAAGGGTTTTCGCCGCTCTGATAAAAGCCCTCTACCGCCTCGGATAGTGTTTGATCGGTACGGTATTTGAATTCGAGCGGCGAGTTATCCAGCGCGTGCAGAAACTCAATTGGATCGGCCTGCGCGCGCGGCGCGAGGGAGAGGGGCAGCGCCAAGGCGGCGAGGGTGATAAGCACGAGCGGGCGCATAGGGCGATCTCAAGCACAGTTAACAACAGTCGGGCCGTGAAAAAGCCGCCGGGGCGCTCGCCGCGACGGCTTTCCAGGTTTTGGGCCGGGGCGATCGAGGTCGCCCCGGGCGCGGCGATCTTTACTGCGCCACTTTGGCGACGGTGGCGCCCTCTGGCGCCTCGTCCGCCGGCATAATCCGCCACAGCGATCCTGGCGGATTGGCGTCCGGGCCGCCGTCAGCGAGGTAGAAGTTGTTGGCGTTGACCGCCATCACAAAGCCGTCCTCGTCATAGCCGCCAGCTGTGAACTGCAGGCCAGTCTGCATCGTCGATGGCGATGGCGTTGTTCTGGTATTCCATTGCGGCTGATCTTGGCCGCCCAGCGGCGGTCGCCGCCCGGCGTGTCGTCGAGGCGCGGCTGCCATTGGCGACCCGTCAGAAGGTCATCCGCGATGGTGCGGCTTGGTTCGCCGCACGGCGGGGCAAAACCCCGAAATAGAGCGCTGTATGGGTGGGTCTCAGAGGTTTCCTGCCGAACCACACGGCGCTTCAGGGCGCTAGGGAGAACAACTCCTGCGGTTCGGAGACGCCGCGCAGGCTGTGGGCGCCGAGCGACTGCAATGCATTCGCCGAGCCCAACATGCTCTGAAATGTCTTGGAGATCAGGACCTCGCGTCCCAAAGGCCGGCACAGAGCTTGGATGCGGCTGGACTCGTTCACTGCGGGGCCGACAACGGTGAAGTCCAGCCGGTCGCTGGCGCCAATATTGCCGTACAGCACCTCGCCCAGATGCAGCGCTAGGCCAAAACCGGTGGTCGGCTGATCTGCCGCTTCGCGGGTCCGATTGAACCTCGGCAAGTTTGTCTGGAGCTTGGCGGCGGCCTCCAGCGCCTCACGGCAAATAGGGGCGGGGTCGCGATCGGTGAGGTCGAACGTCGCCAGCAGGCCATCGCCCATAAATTTCAGGACCTGGCCGCCATGCGCCTGCACCGGCTGGGCCATCTGTTCCAGATAATCATCAAGCATCTCCACCAGCTGCGCGCGGGGCAGCGTGTCAGCGAGTTGGGTGAAGCCGCGGAGGTCGCAGAGCCAAATTACGGCGCGGATGGTTTCCACAGAGCCGCGCTCAATCGCGCCGGTGAGCACCCGGCGTCCGGCGTCGCGGCCAAGATAGGTCTCCACCACGTTATAGGCGACGTCGGTGGTCATCCGCGCCTTTAGCGCCAGGGCGAGGTAGGGCAGCATATCCCAGACCTGTTGAAGCTGAGCGCTATCAAAGCCTTTGGGCATGTCCGTCGAGCAGGAGAAGAAGATCCCGTCTAGAGGCTCCAGGGCGGCGGCCTCGCCCTCTTGGGCGGCGAGCGCGAGGGCGCGGGCGTGGGCGCTGTCGTAGGGGACGATCCGCGCTGTATATTCCGTCAGCCCCTCTGCACGCAGCTCCGGAAAATTGTTGAACTCTTCCCCAGCATCACCGTCCAGCCGCCGCCGCAATTGCAACGCACCGGTGGTGCGCATGGCGTGGATCGGGCTGCGCAGATATTCTGCCGTGCCGAGGACTGAGCGCGCGCGGGGCTGATAATCGACTGCGCCAACGCTGGGACGCCAAACCATGGTCTGCGCGCCGTAGTGCGGGTGCAGCGTATGGGTGCCGAGCAGGCCACGTTTTATCGGGAAGCCAGCGTTTAGCAGATGCTGACAAAAGCCCGTCAACTGCGCGTCCAGCGGCAATCCAAGCATGCCCCGCTCGACGATTTGTTGTGGCAAGTCGCTCAAATCGAGCGGCGGCGCCTCTGATGTCCGCATTGAAGTTCCCACCCCGGTAGATGGCGCCGCGGCGGCTCGGCTCAGTTCATATCGCCATGCACCGCGATCGCCTCCAGCTCCGCGTCGGCCGGTTTGATCGCACGGAAGCTTTCCTTGACGCCAGTTTCTGTCAGCGTGCGTTCCACAATCAAGAGCGTGTTATGATCGTGATCGTCGCAGAGGTCGGCCATGAAGCTCAGCTCCTCACGGGCGACGGGGCGGGCGGCCTCCAGATCCGGCGCGCCATACACCTCGACGAAATGCGCCGCCAGCCGCTCCACCAGCGCCTCGAACTCCGCCGCCTCGATCTGCGCCACGGCGACGAAGGTGGAGCGTCCGAAGCTCTCCAGCCCCAGCCAGCCGTTTGAGAATGCCTGCCGCGCCTTGCCGGTGAGCAGATCCTCGGTCCAATTGGAGAATGCGAACGCCCCAGCCGCCGCCCATTCGTCGGTGTCTGCGGGGTGGTCGAACACGTTCAGATCGGACTCGTCGAAGCGGATGGTGCGCGCGAGTTTCATGGCGGGGTCATCCTTTCGGCGGCCAGGATCGAGGATGGTCGAGCATCTGCGTTAGCGACAATGCTTCTGTCGCCGAGCCGGTCTTCAGCAACATGCCACCCTGCTCGTCAAGCCCGAGGAACATCCCGTCGCGCTGTTCACCGCCATAATCGAACACCGCCGCTTCGCCGCGCCGCTCGACCCGGCCGACCCAGGAATCATGCACCGGCCGGAAACCGTCGTCCATCCAGCGGTTGATCCAGACCAGCATGTGCCGTGACCAACTCTCCAGCAGCCGGGTGCGGGTCAGGTCGACGCACCCCTCCTCCCATAGGGCGGTGATGGTTGGGTCCTCCCCCGGTTCGGCCCCGGAGATCGGCGCCAATTGCAGCGTGACCCCGACCGCCAGCCAATCTGGAACAGCGGCGGTGTCGCGCGTCGCGGCGTCGGCGCGCAGCACGCCCACCCGCGCGCCGTTCACCTTGATGAGATCCGGCCATTCCCAGGTCACGGCGACCTCTGGCGGCGTCAGCGCCCCCAGCGAGTCTCCGAGCCCGTTCAGCGCCACCAACACCATGGCCATCGACTCCGCCAACGGCGTCTCGGGCGCCAGCGCGATCGCCGCGTCCATGGCGTCTTCCCGCTCGGACCAGAAGATCGTGCCGGCCTCGACGCCCTCTGCCGACCCAGCCGCCGTCGCGGCCTTCGCCAGAGGATCGACGCCGGCCGGCAGCCCGACTCCGGTCAGCAGCGGCGGAAAGCTCGGAGCGGCGCCGTCGGAATGCGGCGCGGGATCATAGGCGATCGACATCCAAGCCCCCTCAGGCCACGCCGCGCGCAATCAGGCCGCGCGCGATTTCCCGAAACCGTTCAGCTTGCGGGCTCTCAGGCTTGGCCGCGACAATCGGTGCTCCGCCATCGCCGGAGAGGCGCACATCCATGTCGAGCGGAATCTCCCCAAGAAACGGCGCATTGATCCGCTCGGCCTCCGTCCGCGCGCCGCCATGTCCGAAAATCTGGGTCTCGCCGCCGCAATGCGGGCAGCAGAACGTCGCCATATTCTCGATGATCCCGATCACCGGCGTCTCGGTCTTGTCGAACATGTCCAGCGCCTTCTTGGCGTCGAGCAGTGCGATGTCCTGCGGCGTCGAGACCACGATCGCCCCATCCACCTGCGCCTTCTGCGACAATGTCAGCTGCACGTCCCCTGTGCCCGGCGGCAGATCGACGAGCAGCACATCTAGCCGCCCCCACGCCACCTGCCGCAACATCTGCTGCAACGCGCCCATCAACATCGGCCCGCGCCAGATCGTCGCCTTATCCTCCGGCGTCATCAGCCCGATCGACATCAGCGTCACGCCATGATTGCGAAGCGGCAAAATCGTCTGCCCATCGGGAGAGCTGGGCCGCCCCGAACTCCCCAGCATGCGCGGCTGCGACGGCCCATACACGTCGGCGTCGAGCAGCCCGACGCGCCGCCCCTCCGCCGCCAGCGCCACCGCCAGATTTGCCGACACCGTCGATTTGCCGACGCCGCCTTTGCCGGAGCCGATCGCGATCAGATGATCCACCCCCTCAATCGGCCCGGATTTCGCCGGCGCCTGCGCAATCGGCGACATGCCCCCCGGAGCACCGACCGGAGCGCCCCCCGCCGCCGCGCCGCCACTCGCCGGGCCGCGCAAACTCGGCGCTGGCCCCAGCGCCGACCCGCCATTTTGCAGCGGCGAGCGCGGCGTCACATGCTTCACCGCCTCCCCAGCGGCCGAATGCGCCGTCATCACAGCCGACACCGACTCGACCCCCGGCAACGCCTTCACCGCCGCCTCAGCCGCCGCCACCAACGGCTTCATCGCCTCCGCTTTTTGCGGCGCAACCTCCACCACAAACCGCACCCTGCCACCCTCGACAGCCACCCCGCTCGCCATCCCGGTTGACACAATGTCAACTCCTTTTGACGGGTCGACGATCCGCTTCAAGGCGTCGATCACATCTGCTTCGGTCACGTTCATATTGGCACGCTCATTCAGCGCCGCTCCACCCTGGGGCGGTCGGGGTAGGCCCGACCGACAGTCTTGATTTGAAATTTCGCCCACTCTGGCGCGCGCGGCCTCAGGCCGCAAGGGCCGAGCCCAAAAGGCTCAATCCCCCGCCTGCCCCTCCTCCAGCGCGATCACCCCCTCGACCTCATGCGCCACCCCGGCCCCCTCGACGGTTAACACCACCTTTGCCGTCAACGGCCCGTCCCCCAGCGTCCCCGCCGCCTCAGCCGCCCTGACCGCCTTCTCGATCTCCTGCTGCGAGGTGACGCCCACCTTCTTCAGGAATTTCCGCATCGACATGTTGAACGCGTCTTCGTTCATGGTTTGCTCTCCAAACTGCTCGCCGCATGGTTGATCCCAGGCGTGATGCATTCCAGGATTTCCGTCAAAAGCTGGGAAAAACAAGACAGGGAGGGTGGAAGATGGCGCGTTTAACGATCTTCGTGCTGATGATGGCGGGGCTGCTGCCGGTCTCGGCGGCGGCGCAAGAGGTGTCCGGCGACACGGTGACGGTCGCGGTCGCTCCGGAATGGATCGACACCGGCCTGATCGCCTGGATCACCCCACGCTTTCGATTCAAGACCCGCGTCACCATCGAGGCCGCCCCCTACGCTCCCAGCGGCGCCGCTGACCCCGACCTCTTAATCATATCAGCCGCCGACGCGCCCGAGACCAGCGCCCCCCGCACCCCGATCGCCTCACGGGACGGCGCCCAATACGTCGCCATTGCGCTGCGCGACGGCGAACAGGGCCGCAACGCCAAGAAGCTGGTGAGCTGGCTGGTCTCGTCCGCCGGGTCCCGCGCCATCCAGAAATTCGCGCCCGAGACCGGCCCCGCCTTCGGCCCCCCCGGCGACGCCGCCCCAGCCCAGACCGCCGCCGCCGCGACGCCGCAGACCGACCAGGGCGAAAAGCTCGCCCTCCAACATTGCGGCCGCTGTCACGTGATTAATGAGAAAAACAAATACGGCGGCATCGGCTCGACCCCGTCCTTCGGCGCGCTGCGCACCATCCCCAACTGGCGCGCCAAATTCGACGCCTTCTGGACCCTCAACCCCCACCCCTCCTTCACCCAGATCGACGGCGTCACCGAACCTTTCCCCGAAGAACGCCCGCCCCACATCGCCCCGATCGAATTGTCGCTGGAGGAAGCCGCCGCGATCGCAGCGTTTGCCGCGAGCATGGCGCCGAAGGATTTGGGCGGGGAGGTGAAGGTGGAGTAGGGTTTGGGGATGAGTCCAAATCTAAGGATTTAGCTGTGTCAGACGAGTTTGAAGAAATTAGAGCAAAACGCGATGAAATCTCTGAAAGACTTAGCTATCTTCCCCCGGAATACCATGCGGTTTTTTCCGCCCGCGTAGTTCTGCG
>JAHQVS010000306.1 GCA_019634215.1 Paracoccaceae bacterium
CAAGACACACCACACATTGTGTGCGCCATTTCACGAGATAAGCAGCTAGTGCCCGAGAAGCTAGAGACGCGTTGTCGCTGTTCAATTTGAAGTGATCTTGGCGCTAATGCCCTCTTGCGCGCACATACGATCCTGGCGCTCCTGTCGCCCTGCGTCTCTGAACACATTGATTGCCCGTGACATCATACAAACCGCCGCAATCCGTCCGATAAAGCCGACCCGAAGGCTGCGCCCTGCAGCAGTGGGATCATTAAAAAACAAAAATTAACCCAAAACATTGCAGCGATCCTAAGAAACGCCCCCTGAGATTAAGCGACCCTTAGGTTAGCAGGCGTAAGGTGTTCCAAATCACACTCATAGAATTGGGAATTCCCTCATATGCCAGCATCTGTTGACGCCCCCCCTCAGCGGAGGCTGCTGCTTGTTGAGGCATCAATCTCGCTCTCCTTCGCCATTAAAGCGAAACTGGAAAAAGAAGCAGACGTGGAAATCGTTCTCGCCCGCAGCATTGCAGAGGCGAAAGAAGCAATACGTATTTATGACGGGCAGTTCTTTCTGTCTTTGCTCGCGCTGAGCCTGCCGGACGGCTCTGGCGATGAGGTTGTTTCAGTCACGCTAGGCGCAGATATTCCAACGATTGTGTTCACCGGCACCTTTTCTTCAGATCTTCGCGACCGGTTATTCTCACTGGGCGTCATCGATTATCTGATCAAAGATTCGCCCGACAGCCTCAATTACATGATCAACGTGATCAAGCGGTTGCAGGCGAATTCAAAAGTGACGGCTTTGGTGGTCGACGACTCCAAAACGGCCCGAACCCAACTCACCGCCTTGCTCAAGAAATTCCAGTTCAATGTCAAAGAGGCTGAAGATGGCGTGAAAGCCCTAGAGGTCTTGGCGACGACGCCGAACACTCGTTTGGTGATAACCGATTACAATATGCCGGGCATGGACGGGTGCGAATTGTCGAAAGCCATTCGCCAACAATACGGTTCGGACCAGATCGCCATCATTGGCATTTCGGGCGGCACCGACGAGCCGCTCTCTGCGAAATTCCTAAAATTCGGGGCCAACGACTTTCTGAATAAGCCCTTCGTCCGCGAAGAGTTCTACTGTCGGGTCGCGCAGAACATGCAGTATCTTGATCAGGTTCAAGCGCTCCAGGAAGCTGCGGCGCGCGACCCGCTGACCGGCCTTCATAACCGACGCTACTTCTTCGAAAAGGCGGAAGCGGCTCTCTCGCAAGCAAAACTCGAGGACGCCAACTGCGCGGTCGGCATGGTCGACATCGATTTCTTCAAAAATATCAACGACAGCTATGGCCACCTGATTGGGGACGACGCCATCACCCACATCGCTAAGCTCACCCACAGCTTCGCTCAGAGCAGCGGCGACCTAGTCGCGCGCATTGGCGGCGATGAGTATTGCGTTTTCCTCTACGGAACAGATGAGCAAGAGGCCGCCCAGTTTTTCGAGGAGCTCCGCCAAAAAATTGTGGAAACGCCGCTGGTCGTCGACGGCCTGACCGTAGACATCACGGCGTCGATCGGCGTTTGCGGTTCAAAAGCGTTGTCTTTGAACCAGTTGATCGACGAAGCCGATCGCGCCCTCTACTCAGCCAAAATCAATGGGCGCGACCAGATCTGCTGCGCCGCCGACGCGTTCGATTATCAGCAGGCCACAGGCTGAGCGGTCGCAGAGGTGCAGGCGGTGCGTCGATTGTCCCACGCGCCGCACGGTCTACTCGAAGCTCTGTTGGTTGGGATCGTAAGAGATTATCTGGTTATCATTGCAAACAAATTCGCGATAGCCGTTCTTGCGACGCGCAAGCACGCCAAGCCGCTTGCAGGCTCCCCGCACTTCTATTGGCTTGGGAAGGCTGGCGATGTCGATGCGACAACCAGACATGGTGCGCCAACGCTCCCAATACTCGCAACTGAGAGTATCGGCGTCGCCATCCTCATTGAAGTCCATCTCAAGCGAAATCCGCGTGCCGTATGATACAAAGCCCGTGGCGTCCTTGTGGGCGTCGAACTGGGACACCACTAGCTCCCTCTCCGCTTGGATTGGGCGGCTTTGAGACACTTGGAGCGTCTTTAGCGTCGCATTCTCAATGACATATCGTCCAATGCTCTGGTTGCCATGGTCCATCGACATACTCAGCGTATCAGATGTGACGACAATCACCGGCCGGCCATCCTCCTCGACAACCTCGAAGATCGGCTTCAAATCCTCCTGCGGTAGGTCAATCACTTTGAAATGGCCGCCGTCGAGATAGAGCACGACCGCAGCTTCGTCCGGACATCCCGTGCCGCCGCAGCCATATGCGATAAGGGCGTCTGACGTGCCATTGAGATCTAAATCGCGCAGGTCAAGCAGCGAGATAGCAAAATCTGAACGGGCCACGACCTCATAGCGAAGGCCATTCACAGTCGCCCAAAGGAAGTCCCGAAAAGAGTAGTCTGCGCCGACGGCCTGACCTTCGATCCGTTCAACATGGTAGTTGACTTCAATTGGCGGGGCCTCGGCTGATGCGCAGCGTGCCGCTAAGTCCGCTAGGCACGAGCGATAGGCGAGAAGTTGCATCTCGCAATCTTCAGAAGCTTGACTAGACGCGCCAACGCCAGAGGTGTTTGGGGTCGCTTGGATGAGATCTTCGTCAAGGGAAAGCGTGCCGGCACCGTAACGGGTCAGGCATTCCGAGCTTATTTCAGCGGTGCAAGCCTCGCCTGCATCGCAAGTCTCTTGAGCCAATACATTCGACATGGCGACAAGGCTAACCGCGAAAATTGCGGCGGCGGCAAATCTCCAATCGCTCATCAACATCACGCATCTCCCTCGAAAACTTATGTGCTCGAAACTGCCCAATCGGAAGCACGCCGTCAAAACCAACACCGGGCGCTCGGCCACGAAGTTGGTTCGAAGAGTTTTCAGTGAGGCTGGGTGAGCCAGGCCGCATTGAGATATGAGTGTCCCAAAGCCCGCTGAATTAAGGGCAGAGCAGCCTCAGTCCCGCCCAGTGAGTGATCGATGCTAAGTCAGATTGTGAGCTTTCTCACTGATAGCCGCCAAGGGATTGAAGCCCGCAATAGGGCGAAACGCCGCGATATAAGCTGCGGGTCAATACAGCCGGAAGTCACCTGAAGCCAAAGTCTGCCGCCCAGTCATGGCTCGCGCCTTAGGCGTCTTCTCTTCTCGTGTGCTGGCTTGGGCTGGGAGAAATCTCTGAAAGTTCTGGCATATACTAGGTCTAACACGGCGAACCCGTGGCGTGCAGTAACGTGATATGCAAGCGCAGCGCCAGGGATCTCCCGCCGCCGCGCCTCAGATCGCCTTATGAGACGATGAAGTCCCCCGCCGAGAGATCCGCCAGCTCCACATCGCGAATGATTGCGCTGTCGCCGTCGCCAAACTCCAGCCTGACGCCGCCCGCCTGCGCGCTCTTCGCCTGGCTCAGAACCTCCTCGGCGGTCAGCCCCTCATAGGCTGAGACGTCGATCTTGTCGACGCCAAGCTCGAAGCCGACCAGCACGTCCCGATCGCCCCCGACCTCGAACGCGTAGACGTCTGCGCCTTCTCCGCCGATCAGACGGTCAAAGCCTGCGCCGCCGATCAGGAAGTCGTCGCCGAGATGACCGATCAATACATCGTCGCCCGCACCACCACTGAGCCGGTCGTCGCCGCGATCGCCGACCACCCGGTCATTGCCGTCACCGCCATACAGTATGTCGTCATCCGCGCCGCCGCGCAGCACGTCGTCGCCTGCCCGGCCATAGATGGTGTCGTCGCCACGGTCGCCCGAGACCACGATATCGTCGCCGCCCTGGCCATCGACGATGTCGTCGCCCGCGCCGCCCCGGATGATGTCGCGACCGGCGCCGCCATAGGCCTCATCGTTTCCAGCGTCGCCGCGCATGGTGTCGTCGCCGGCGTCGCCGTCCATCCAGTCGGCGCCTTTACTGCCCTTCAAAATATTGGCCAGCGCATCGCCGACGACCCGGTGGAACGCCGGCGGATCGGTCAGGCCCGGGTCGACTGGGCCCGGATCGACTGGGTCAGGGCCGACTGGGTCCGTCGGCGCGGCCGCGACACTAACGGCGATCTCGGCGCTGTCGGCGCCGCCGGCGCCGTCGCTGATCTCGTAGCGCACCACCGCGCCGCCGCTGAAGCCGTCATCCGCGATCACCCGCACCGCACCGTTGACAATGTCCGCCTGCACGCCGCCGGAGGCCTCCACCGCCGAGACGGTGAGCGGGTCGCCGTCGGCGTCGAGGTCGTTGGCCAGCACATCAATGGTCGCGCTTTGGCCATGTCCGAGCGCCACCGCGTCGTCCCGCGCGTCCGGCGCGCTGTTCTGAGGCTCTGGCTGAGGCTCGTTGCTCGGGGCGGCTGTCGCCCGCACCGTGTTCGCATCATCAGCGGCCAAGGCCGCCATCACATCGAGATCGAACTCTTTGTCATCGCCCTCAAGCGTCAATGTGAAGTCGTTCTGGTGCGGGTTTTCTTCAGTCCCAACTTGGAAGAGCCCGCCATTATTCACCAGCACCCAGTCCGCCGCCAGCGCCAGATCTTGCACATCTTCAACGATCAGCTCGCCGCCCGCGACGATGATGCCCTTCACCGTCACATCAGCGTCCAGAACGACCCGCTTGCCCTGTTCGATGATGACGATGTCGTTGCTGTCTGGAACGCCCTTATCCCAACTGCCGCTATCAGACCAGCGTGCGTCGCCATTGGTGATGTCGACTGTCTTTGAGGTAGAGTCTGCGCGGTCTGGGAGAGACTGCCGGTCAGAAGCGACGTAGTCTCGGTGATCCTGAAAACCGTAATCACCAGACGGCCGCTTTCCGTTCGCTTGTGAGCCAGAAAAAATATTGAAGCTGTCGCTAAATTCACGATCCAAAACACTCTGATTTTCGGTTGGCGATCTTTGATCAAACGGGTTATTCGCCACAGCCTTTATGACCAAGTTTGACCCATTCTGGTAGTAAGCGGTGCCCTCCGACGCCTGTAGCGCGGCCTCGCCGCTAACCTCGTCCGCGCCTTGAAGCACTGCATTTTGCGGGACGTCTTTAAATTCGAGGATGACCCACGAACCTTCCGGCAGATGCTTGATCTCGACATATGCGGCGCCGGGAACGCTCTCATCATAATCGATGGTGTAACGGTCCCCAGCAATCACGATGACTTCGGGCTGATTGCCATTGTCCTTGTCGCTTCCAGCATTCTGCAAGCCGGAGCCGTTCGAATCGCGCGTGATGGTGAAAGTGTTCCCGCGGGTGCCGTCCAACCGTATGATGCCGGCATAAGTATCGGGAGGATTGATCCACGCATCCCAGTCATCACGCTCAATGGCGCCCTCACCGGCGTTAAAGCCCTTGCCAATGAGCGTGATCGACTCGTCGCCCTGACGCTTGGCGGAGGGCCCATTCTCATAGCGCGGTGTGATCACTGAGCCGGGCACGCCTGTTAAACTGCCATCGGTATCAACGATGGCGTAAGTTTGCTGCGTGATGAACTGGGGCTTGCCTTCGATTCCAGAGAAATCGAGCTTATTTTGTTCAGGCGTATCTTCGCCGAAAGTAACATTTTCGACGGAGTGAGTGGTTCCATTCCTAACGCCCACTTCTTGGCGCAGCGCCGCGTCCTTGCCGCCGGAGAACCCTTCGAAATGGACATTCTTGAGCTCCATGGAGCGGTCATAAATCGTATGACCAATAAACGTGTCTCCGTTGAAGCCCGAAGAGGTGCCCGCCTCCCGCTCAGTGTTAGTGTTGGGATTGCCGATGTTGCCGCTTCGCCCAACAAACAAGCTGTCATTGAAGGAGTAGTTGCCAGGGGCGAATGTGCCTTGGGCGTTGCTCGCAGATTTCAGGTCATTGAAGACGCCGCCAGAGCCCCATCCGCCCCAAATGCCGCGATGGTCTGATTTATAGCTGGTGAAATCATTAATCTCGAATACGACAATATCACCATTGCTGTCAGTTCTTTCAAACTGCCTGCCAACATTGCCAATAGAGTTTGTGTTTCCGAGCGAAAGATTAAACCTGACACTTGAATGGCCAACGTTATGATCAAAGACGCCAACACCTTGGTCTAATGGATTGTAACCATCGTACTGGTCGAGCATCGCCGATGCGCCAAGCACTTCGTTTTGCGCCGTAAACCAAAACCCCGCATGCTCAGAGCCACCGGCGTGATTGCCGACAAAGTGATTGTAGGGGTTTTCTATCCAATAAGTAGAAACGCCGGTGATGTCAGTTTCATGCGAGGCTTTTCCCTGTTCAGCTTCTCTGGTGTTAAAGCCGAGATTGTCGACCAAAACGTTGCCGAATTCAGAGCCGTCTTCGAAAAAATAGGTGTGACCTATGGTGTCAAATATTGTGTTGTCTTCCAACCAAGCGTTTTGCGACCCGTGGATCGTAATGCCTTTGTTGAAAGATTGATGGATGGAGGTGTTTTCGATGTACTGCCCGCTCACATCACCAAGCATGTGCCAGTGTAGCGGGTATTTCCCAAGGATACCCTCCTGGCCCATACGGTGAAATTCGGCGCCAGAGATGTGCATCTCACCGCCGTCCATGACCATGGTGTGTCCGCCATAGCCGTCAGCAGCACTGTCGGCGTCGCCTTGAATCGTCACATTGCGGCTGAGCAGACCAACCTCGGCGCGCATATCAAGCGTCCAGCTTTTGGCGTCGGCGCCTGACTTGCCGTTGGAATAGGTCTCGGTCTCGCCGTAGTGCATATACTCCAGCGGCTTATCGATCGTCACCTTACGGCCGCCATCTTCGATCTTGACGATCGTCAATTCTTCAGCCTGCTCAATCCCGAAGTCGGTAGAGGCGATTGCGATTTTATCGCCGACCTCCCAGCCGGTCGCCTCATCTAAAAACAGAACTGTGTCACCTTGCTGCGCGGTTCGATTGAGCTGCGACCAGCTTTCCTTGGCGGCGTCGGCGGCGTGGATTTCAATGCGGCTGCCTTCGCCCATGGCCATGAGGAAGGCGTTGTTGTCCTCAATGAACATGTCTGCGGATTCCTTCTGCATTACGCTTCTCGCTGCCAACAAAATGGAAGTATCTCGACCTCCATGCCCCTAACATTTACAGACGATATCTTTGTGATCTGAAGATGGCGCGCATCTGCCAATAACGCGGACAGTAACCACTAGGCGGCCGCTCTGAACCTAAACTTCCGCCCGTCTCGTGCTCTCAGCAAATAGCCTGGATGTTTATTTGCGCTTTTGGGCTTGCCGAGATGGCGCACACCAAAGGCCACGCGGCGGCATGACCAGGTCGCCGCCACGCCTCAGATCGCCTTATGAGACGAGAAAGTCCCCCACCGAGAGATCCGCCAGCTCGATGTCGCGAATGATTGCGCTGTCGCCGTCGCCGAACTCCAGCTTGACGCCGCCCACATCCGCCTTGACGAACGCTAGACCGTCAGAGTCGAGCGGCGAGGATATTCATCGCCCGGGCTAGATTGTAGGCTACAACAATCGTTAGAAATGTGGCGGCACTAATTCTGAAGTGTACGACCTGATGCCATGGCCTTTCCCGTTTAAACTTGGAGCGAGGTAGTACTATACCGGCATTCTCAGTGCATAAAACTATCCCATTCGCCAGCCAACATTAAATGCGTCTCCACTTGATCTGCGCGTCGCGATTGAAATTTTTACGTGGCTCCCAAGGAAACACGCGGTTGATGCGTCCAAAGGGTGTGAGCATGACCAATGACGATGATGGCCTCGCGGCGAAAGCAGCGAAGGGAGATCGCGAGGCGTTTCGAACATTGGTCGAACGCCATTACGATCGCGCGTTCCGCATCGCGCTCGGGGTGCTTGGCGACGCCGCAGACGCTGAAGATGTGGCGCAGGAGGTGTGGGCGGCGATGCCCAACCGTTTGAAGAGCTGGCGAGCGCAAGCGCGTTTCACAACTTGGCTGCACACCATTGCACTGAATGCGGCTCGGGACGCACGGCGACGATTGGGCGTGCGGACACGAACGTCAGCCGAGTTGGCCGTGGTCGCCGGGCTTGAACGCACGGCGGAGGCGAACGAGAGCGAGCGTCGGCAGTGGCTTGAAGACGCACTCGGGCGGTTGAACGACAATTTACGCGAGACCGCCGCGCTGGTGGTTGGCGAGGGCCTGTCCCACGCAGCCGCCGCTCAGGTGCTCGATATAGCGGAGGCCACGGTCTCGTGGCGGATGATGGAGATACGAAAGCAACTTCAGGCCGAGGCGTCCCAGGAACAGGCGATCGAGGAACCGGCGGCGTCGAGCCTCGGGATGACGCCGAAACGCTTGCGCCGGACGGAGCAACCGGGATGAGTGACGAATTCGATCGTTTTCGCGAGACCTTTAGCGGCGCGTCGCCCCGCCGGGACAGCCGCCGTCAGGGCGCAGAGCGTGCGGTGGCGGCGTTTGACGCCGCATTTCCCGATGCGGCTGATGCGAGTGAAAAAACTGCAAGCGCCCGCCAAGGATCGGGAGATACGGCGCGTCTTATGGATCGTAACCAGCTCTCCGCCATTGAGCGGATGCGATCTTGGAGACGAAGCATGCTAAAATGGCTGACGATGGTCGGTTTTGTTGTGGGTGGCATCGGCGCCGCTGCAGCGTTGTCGACGGCAATTATGATCGACGACGGCGCCAACGGACAACGCAGCGTGGCCAGTTTATTAGCCAAGCAACTGCTGAGAGATACATTCCAGAGCACTTTCCGTAAGGACGATAGTGCCCCCACATCGAAGCCAACAGCGCGCACAGCGCCAATGAACGACGTTGCGATGCTTGAGGTTGATGAAAACGTCAGGCCGAGCGATCGACTGCTTGAAAGAGAGGTCGACCAACTGTCGGGTGAAATCGAACAGCTATCGCAGTTGCATGACAAAGGGCTGCTGGCGCCATCATCGCGCCTGGAAGAGTTGTCACTCGAAATGGCTGAGGCGGAACGCCAGCTCGCCAACATGCGCGACGACCCAGCCGCCGCCGCTGGCGCCACACAGCGCGTGGCTGAGATAACCGAGAAGAAACAAGAGCGCCGCCAGAAACTGCTAGAACAGGGGCTTGTCGCCGAGGATGGCGTCGCGGCGAAACCTCTGCCGCAAATAGCAAACCGCGCCGCCGCCGCAACCCTCGGCGGCCCTCTCGGGCAAAACGTTGTCGGCGCGGTCAGCCCCGCGCCTGAGGCTGAAGCGCTGAAAGGATCGGTAATCAAGGAAGAGCGCGACCGATTTGAAGACTTTGAGCCGAGCCGGGTGAAGAGCGTCGCTGAACAGCCGGTGTCGACCTTCTCGATCGACGTGGACACCGCGTCCTATTCATTCCTGCGTGGGGCGCTTAACGCCGGCCGCATTCCCCCCAAGGATGCGCTGCGGGTCGAAGAGCTGATCAACTATTTTCCATATGCGTATGAAGGCCCCGAGAGCGCTGAGACCCCGTTCAAGGCCAACATCGTCGTGACGCCAACGCCGTGGAACGCCGGGACCAAGCTGATGCATATCGGGATCAAGGGCTATTCGCCGCCGGTGGCCAAACGCCCTCGCGCCAATCTGGTGTTTCTGATCGACACCTCCGGGTCGATGAACGAGCCAAACAAGCTGCCGTTGCTGGTGAACTCGTTCCGGTTGCTGCTTGGCGCGCTCGATGACGACGACACCGTCTCGATTGTGGTCTATGCGGGTTCCGCTGGCGCCGTACTGGAGCCGACGAAAGCATCCGAGCGCACCAAAATCGAGGCGGCGCTTACGGCGCTGCGCGCAGGCGGGAGCACGGCGGGCGCCGAAGGCTTGAAGCTCGCCTATCAGAAAGCACGGGAGTCCTTCGACGCCGAAGCCGTCAACCGGGTGATCCTGGCGACCGACGGAGACTTCAATGTCGGATTCTCCTCACCGGAGGAGATGAAAGACTTTGTCGAGCGGGAACGCGATAGCGGGGTGTTCTTGTCGGTGCTCGGCTTTGGGCGTGGCAACTACAACGACGCGCTGATGCAGGCGCTGGCCCAGAACGGCAACGGGGTCGCGGCCTATATCGACACGCTGTCCGAAGCGCGGAAGGTGCTGGCGGACGAAGCCGGTGGCGCGCTGATCCCGATTGCGAAAGACGTGAAGATCCAGGTGGAGTTCAATC
>JAHQVS010000307.1 GCA_019634215.1 Paracoccaceae bacterium
CCTCCAGAAACACCACCAGCCAAGTCCAGGCGGCGTACAACTCCCACATGTGACCAAGGTATCCAAAATTCGCGAGCCGCAGCGCCGGGTCCCGCCACAAGCTCAACGCATCGCCAAATCGAAACCCCGCCGCTGGTTTCAGCGACGGCCCAAGGCGAACGCCCCAGATCGCCACCCCCGCCAGAACCACCAACGCTGAGGTCGTCACCAGTGTCGGCCGCCACGCCACCCCGCCAAAGGCCTGCGCCATATGCGGGGATGCGGAACCCAACGTCAGCGCGCCCACCAAGATCCCGATCAGCAGTCCCAAATCCCCACGCCGGGCGCCGGACCCTGGCGCCGCCCAACTCGCCGCCATCCGCATCCCCACCGGATACACCCCGGCCATGCAGGCTCCGACAACGAACCGGGACGCCAGCGCCGTCACCGAGCCCGGCGCTACGGCCAACAACACCAAATTCGCCGCCGCCGCGATCAACGCCCCGGCGCTGAACACCGCCCGCGGGTCGATCCGGTCAGCGAGCCCCGTCATCGCGATCCCCAGCGCCCCGGCGACAAATCCAAACTGCACCGAGCTGGTCAGCGCCGCCGCCGCCTCGGCGCTCAGGCCGAACTCCGCCGTTAAGCTCGGGGCGATCGCGGCGGCGGAGAACCACACCGCCATCGCCGCCACCTCACACACCGCCAACAGCGCGATCGCCCCACCTTTTCCGCTCATGCGGTCCCCCTCGATCAAACCGCCATTCTGACGCAAAGCATCGACACGGCCCTAACACATCGGCGCGATCAGGGATTTGCGCTCACCGCGCCGATCCCCCAAATTGAGCACAACAGCGCGGCCCCGCGCCGCCCCCACCGAACAGAGGAACGGCCATGGCCGACGCCAACAAGAAAACCAAAGTGCTGATCATCGGCTCAGGTCCGGCAGGCTACACCGCCGCCGTCTACGCCAGCCGGGCGATGCTGGACCCGATTCTGGTGCAGGGCGTCCAACCCGGCGGCCAACTCACCATCACCACCGAGGTCGAGAATTGGCCGGGCGACTCAGAAGTGCAGGGCCCGGCGCTGATGGAGCGTATGCTCGCTCATGCCGAAGCGGTCGGCACAGAGATCATCTCCGATCACATCACCGCCCTTGACCTCTCCAAGCGCCCCTTCACCGCCACCGGAGACCGTGGAACCACCTACAGCGCCGATTCTGTAATTCTCGCCACCGGCGCCCAAGCGAAATGGCTCGGCCTACCGTCGGAGGAGAAATACCAAGGCTTCGGCGTCTCCGCCTGCGCCACCTGCGACGGCTTCTTCTACCGTGGCAAGGAGGTCGCCGTGATCGGCGGCGGCAACACGGCAGTCGAGGAAGCGCTGTTTCTGACCAACTTCGCCTCCAAGGTTACCCTGATCCATCGCCGCGACAGCCTGCGCGCCGAGAAGATCCTGCAAGACCGGCTGTTCAAGAACCCCAAGGTCGAGATCATCTGGGACCATGTAATCGACGAGGTGCTCGGTGAAGGTGGCGAGGGGGCCCCGCTTGGCGTCACCGGCCTGCGCATCGCCCACCGCGACAGCGGCGAAAGCAGGGACTTGTCGGTCCACGGCGTATTCGTCGCCATCGGCCACGCCCCGTCGTCGGAGTTGGTGAAGGACCAGCTGGAGACCCACCATGGCGGCTATGTCGTCGTGAAGCCCGGAACCACCGCCACTGAAATCCCCGGTGTGTTCGCGGCGGGCGACGTCACCGACCATGTCTACCGTCAGGCCGTCACATCGGCGGGCATGGGCTGTATGGCGGCGCTGGAGGCCGAGCGCTTCCTCTCGGAACAGGAAGCCGCCGAAGACACAGCGGTCGCGGCGGAGTAACAAACATGAAAGCCCCCGCTCTGGCGTTATCCGCCGCCCTGCTCGCCAGCGGCTGCGCCACCCTCTCTCCCAGCGAGTGCCGGGTGACGGATTGGCGCGAATTGGGCGCGGAAGACGGCTCTCGCGGTCAACCGGCGAACCATGTGGCCGCACATCAGAAAGCTTGCGCCCAATCCGGCGCGAAGCCTGACATCGCCGCTTATGAAGCGGGGCGTCAGGAGGGGTTGAAGCTCTATTGCACGCCGAAGGGGGTCTACAATGCCGCCCGCGCCGGGCGGCCCTATCGCGGCGCCTGCCCATCTATCACGCCGGAGCTGCAAACAGCGCTCGACCGGGGCCAAGCCTATTACGCCATCCAGCGCGACCTGCGCGATTTAGAGGCGGAGTATTACGACTACCCCTTCCCTCTCAGCCACGCCGGACGCGGCCCACTGCTCGGCCGCAGCTACAAACGCAGCCCCCTCGACCGCCTGCTGCGCGATCTGCGCGTCTCGCGCCGGATTGATCGATATGAAACAGAGTTGAAGCGGTTGGAGGGACCATATCCCTAGGGCTGGTGACCAAGTGGCGCGACCGAAATGCTTAGCGCTTGAAACTTCGCCACTCTTTGGCATGGCGCCAAGATTGAAGCTGGTCGCGAATGCACGACATTGAGGCGCATTCTCTGCAGCACTTTCGAGGCAAGCACTTGTTTTCTGATGGGCCTGAAAAAACGTTCGCACCGGGTGAGGCCACAGATTTTCCAGTAAGGATACGAGATGAGAACACTTGCCGCCCTGGTGTTTCCGGGCTTCCAAACCCTCGACCTCTACGGGCCGCTTGAGATGCTTGGTGACCATGATATCGGAGCCGTCGATATCAAGATCGTCGCCGAGACGCTCGACCCCGTTCCGAGCTATCACGGAACCAGAACGACCGTAGATAGAACGATCGCAGAAAGTAGCGAGTACGACCTCATACTCATTCCTGGCGGAGACAGCGCTCCGCTTGACCCGCGAAACGACGCTATAAATGATTGGATTATTGAAGCTTCTGCGAATGCAGAATACGTCATGGCCGTTTGCACTGGGACCGTGCTGCTTGCAACGACCGGACTTCTTGATGGCCGCCGCGCAACGACAAACAAGAAAGACTACACGGCCACTATTCCATATGGGCCGAACGTCAAATGGGCGCCGCAAGCCCGGTGGGTTGAGGATGGGAAATTTTTTACATCATCGGGCGTTTCGGCCGGTATGGACATGAGCTTAGCGGTGATGGCGAAGATCTTTGGTCAAGAAGCTGCGGAGGCTATTGCAGTCGGGACTGAATATGACTGGCGCCAAGATCCTCAATGGGACCCGTTCGCAAAACTCGCTGGTCTTGTTTGATCCAGCTATTTGCTGAGGGGATGTTTAACGGCGAAGCAACAGCCTCACGCCCGCTGCGCGTCGCCATATTAACCGCCGCTGCTACAAATCACCGAAAACACATCACAGCCTGTTATATAGCCATCCTGGCGCCATCTGCAAAATCCAAGCAATCAACCGCCAGCGCTTGGTCACGTAAGCGCAGCGCTGCTTGGTCTGAATCGCACGATAAATCTGCGCGGCGGCCGTTTCCGGCGACGCGACCCAAAACAGCCCTTCGCCCTGAGCCATATCAGTGTCGACAAAGCCAGGGCGTATGTCGGTGACGGCGATATCAAGCCCTTGCTTCGCTGCCCGAACCCGCAACGCCTCCAGATAGTTGGAGATATACGCCTTCGACGCATTATATGCTGGAGCCGCCGCGCCGCCCCGCAACGCGGCGATTGAGGACAGGCCCACCAGATGGCCCCGGCCTTGCTCGGTGAAATGCTTGAAGGCGGCAGTCGACAACACCGTAAAACCGTTAACATTGGTCTGGATGGTCTCCATCTCCAAGCCAACATCCAAATCTGGATTTAAATGTCCGACACCTGCGGAGATGATCACCAGATCCACACGCCCAAGCTGCTGCACTAATTCAAGAAATTGAGTTTCAGCCCGTGAAACGTCTGTCACATCCATTTGCTGAACCAAAGCTTCGTTTGGAAGCCGCGCCTTCACCTGCTCCAGCATCGGCAATCGCCGCCCCGTCAACCCCAGGCGGTAACCATTGGCCGACAACACATCAGCCAACGCGGCGCCGATCCCTGAGCTTGCCCCGATAATCACAGCGGTTTTCATCGCTAACTCACGACCTTCCGCCCAAAATCATCCACAGCCGGGCGTTCAGACGTCTCACCCACCAAACACCATCGCCCATAGAGGCGGGCCGAGATGAAACAGCCCCATCAATCCGGCGGTGATCGAAGCGATCAGGACAGCCGCCGCGCCAAAATCTTTGGCGCGCTTCGCCAGCGGATGTTGCTCTGGTGAGGCCAGATCGACCACCGCCTCAATCGCTGAGTTGAACAGCTCCGCCGATAGCACCAACCCGCAGGCAAGCAGCACCGGCGTCAGCGACACCCCCAACGCCAGCGCCAGAACCACCGCCGCCATGCCCAAACACAGCTCAACGCGGAAATTCAGCTCCGATCGCCACGCTTCGCGCAACCCATGCCAAGCGTATTTGAAGGAGAGAAAAAACCGCCGCATCTGCGTCCGCCGTAGCGACGCCGCCTGTTGGACGTCCCGCTTAGAAAGCCCCGGCGGCTGACATGACGCAAGGGCGAGGCGACGTTCACGCCGCCTCGCCGCTTGATCGTCGCTTATTTCCCCGAGAATTTATTATCCCTCGGAAACCCGCGCGGGGGCTCTAAACCCGTGCCGGCGCGGGCGCCATTCCATGGCGTCATGTCGGTCTCGGTCCGGGTACGGCCCGCCGGATCTTTCCAAGAAAGCCCCTGAGACGCTGGGAAGGTGGCGACGTCGGACAGCCCGCCCTTACGATAGCGCTGAAGGTAAACGCCCTTGCCCCGGCTCATCTCCGGCAGCTCCGACAGCGGGAACACCAACATGCGGCGATTGTCCCCAACCACCGCCACCATGTCGCCTGCCACCCGCGCCGAAGCCTGCGCCCGCGCCGGGGCGTCGACCACAAGCACCTGCTTGCCCGCACGGGTCTGCGCAATCGCGTCCGCTTCCGGCGCGACGAAACCGCGCCCATCGGAAGCGACCACCAACCGCTTGGCCTGTGGGTCATGCAAGAACAGATCGACGATGTCGTCCTCTTGCGACATATCGATCATCAGCCGCACCGGCTCGCCCATGCCGCGTCCGCCGGGCAGACGGTCGCAAGTCAGGGTGTAGAACCGGCCATTGGTGGCGAACAGCATCAGCTTGTCGGTGGTTTCGGCGTGGATTACGAAGCGGCCCGCGTCGCCATCCTTATATTTGTACTCCGCATCCGGGGCGGCGTGGCCCTTCTGAGTACGAATCCAGCCTTTCTCGGAACAGATCACTGTGATCGGCTCGCGCTCGATCATCGCCTCAAGCGGCACGTCCTCGATATCAGGCGCGTCGGCGAGACGGGTGCGGCGGGCGGCGCCGAGAAGCTTGCTACGCGGGCCAAACTTCTCCTTCAACGCCCTGATTTCGCTGGTAACCTTACCCCACTGAAGCTCTTCGTCGCCCAGCAACGCCATCAACTCGCCGCGCTCCTCGGTGAGGGCGGCGCGCTCGCGGTTGATCTCCATCTCCTCCAGCCGGCGCAAGGAGCGCAGCCGCATATTCAGGATTGCCTCGGCCTGCACCTCCGACAGCGAAAATTCCGCCATCATCACCGGTTTCGGTTCATCCTCGGTGCGGATGATTTCGATCACTCGGTCGAGGTTGAGATAGGCGGCCAGGTAGCCTTCCAGCACCTCCAAGCGATGCTCGACCTGCCCCAACCGGTGCTGCGCACGCCGCACCACCACCTCACGGCGGTGATCAAGGAACACCTGCAACGACTCACCCAGGGAAAGCACCTGCGGCGTCTTGCCGTCGACCAACACATTGAGGTTCAGCGGAATTTTAACCTCAAGATCGGTCTGCTTGAACAGCGTCTCCATCAGCAACATCGGATCGGCGGTGCGGGATTTTGGCTCAATCACCAAGCGCACGTCTTCCGCCGACTCGTCGCGGATATCGCCCAAAATCGGGATCTTCTTGGCGTTCACTAAGTCCGCCAGCTTCTCCACCAGCCTGGACTTTTGCACCTGATATGGAATCTCGGTGACGACGATCTGCCAAACGCCGCGCCCCAGATCCTCCTTCTCCCACACTGCTCGCAGCCGGAACGAGCCGCGCCCAGTGCGATAGGATTCGACGATGCTCTCGCGCGGCTCAATAAGCACCCCGCCAGTCGGAAAATCCGGCCCCTTCACATAATCGACCAGAGTCTCAATCCGGGCGTTCGGCGCCTTCAGCAAATGCAGCAGCGCGTCGCAGAGTTCGCCAACATTATGCGGCGGGATCGATGTCGCCATGCCCACGGCGATGCCGTTGGCGCCATTAGCGAGCAGGTTGGGGAACGCGGCCGGCAGCACCACCGGCTCTTCCTCAAGCCCATCATAGGTTGGTTTGAGATCGACCGCGTTCTGATCCAACCCGTCGAGCAGCAACTCGGCGACGGCGGTCATCCGGCTTTCGGTATAGCGCATGGCGGCGGGGTTATCGCCGTCGATATTGCCGAAATTTCCCTGACCGTCGATCAGCGGATAACGCACCGCGAAATCCTGCGCGAGCCGCACCAGCGCGTCGTAAATCGCCTGATCGCCATGGGGATGAAACTTACCCATCACATCACCGACGATGCGCGCGGACTTTTTAAATCCCGAGCCAGGGTCGAGCTTCAACTGCCGCATCGCGAACAGCAGCCGGCGATGCACTGGCTTCAGCCCGTCACGCGCATCCGGCAACGCCCGGTTCATGATGGTGGAAAGGGCGTACTGCAAATACCGATCGCCAAGCGCGCGCCGCAGCGGCTCGTCAATCAGGCCCGAGTTCGCGGAGGGGTCCTCCGGGACAACAGGATCTTGGTCGATAATGTCGCTCATACGCGACATATAGAAGTACACTGGTGAATCGCACTAGGGGGAGTTTGTATCTAGCCGTCATTATGTGGTGCGGCGGCGACGCCCAAAGGGCGCTCTCGGATCTGCGCCCCCAATAGCAACAATGTGACCACCGGCTTGAGCAGGCACAGCTTTACCTTTGAGCCGTGCATAAGCCACGGAGTTATATGCCTCTCAGCAGGGCCTCGGCTCACCTTCGCATGTACGCCAGCGGGACCGCCTTGATTCCGACACCCCAAGCGCGGCGCTGAAACCACACACGCCGCATCTGGCGATCTAAACACGGGCGATTCGCCACAAAACCCTACCCTCTTGCGCGGTGAGGCCTTTTCACAGCATCTACGCCATTGTGCACTGCAATATTCAATGAGGCCCATTCTTGTACTCCTTAAATTGGGACCGCTTGCGCGCCGAGTGGTTCGGTAACGCGCGCGCGGACGTCGTCGCCGGTTTGGTCGTGGCGCTCGCGCTGATCCCGGAGGCCATCGCCTTTTCGATCATCGCCGGGGTCGACCCGAAGGTGGGCCTCTACGCTTCGTTCTCGATCGCGGTGATCATCGCCTTCACCGGCGGACGTCCGGGCATGATCTCAGCGGCGACGGCGGCCACCGCCGTGTTGATGGTCACCCTGGTGAAGGAGCACGGTCTGCAATATCTGCTGGCGGCGACGGTGCTCGCTGGCATGCTTCAGGTCGCCGCCGGATATCTGAAACTTGGTTCGGTGATGCGTTTCGTCTCCCGCTCGGTGTTGACCGGCTTTGTCAATGCCCTGGCGATCCTGATTTTTATGGCTCAGATACCCGAATTGGTCGGGGTGCCGATGCTGACATACCCGTTGGTCGCCTTCGGTTTGGCCATTCTCTATTTGCTCCCGATGGCGACCAAGGCAGTACCGGCGCCGCTGGTCTGCATCCTGGCCATCACC
>JAHQVS010000308.1 GCA_019634215.1 Paracoccaceae bacterium
AGAGTGAGCCGCGCTTCGGACTGTCTTGCTCTGATCGGCGAACGCCTCTTTAATTTCGTCCAATCAAGCATAACCGGGGAGAATGGGACGGATGGCGGCGCGGCGGGCGGAGAAGAAAGCGGAACCGATCTCTGCGGCGGAGGCCGCCTTGTTGGTGAAGTCCGGCGATTGGATCGATTACGGCGTCACCCACTGCCAGCCCGACGTGTTCGACAAGGCTCTGGCCGCCCGGGCCGCTGAGCTGCGGGACGTCAAATTCCGCTCCTGCATCACCGTCAAGCCCCGCGCGGTGCTGGAGGCCGATCCGAAAGGCGAGAGTTTCTATTGGTTTAGCTGGCACTTCTCCGGCTACGACCGCAAAATGCATGATCAGGGGATCGCGCATTATATGCCGATCAATCTCGGCGAGATCCCGGATTATTACCGCCGTTTCCTCGATCCGATCGACGTCGCCGTGCTCAAGACACGGCCGATGGACGCCGAGGGGTTTTTCAATTTTGGCGGCACCGGCCTGTGGCATCGGGCGGTGGTGGAGAGCGCCCGGATTGTCGTGGTTGAGGTTTGCGAGAGCCTGCCGTTGTCCCATGGGGAGAATTGCGGTGTGCACGCCAGCGAGGTGGATTTCGTGCTCCAAGGCGACGGTGCGCCGTTGGCCGAGCTGCCGGATATCCCCCTCACTGACGTCGACCGTGCGGTGGGCCAGCTGATCGCCGATGAGATCAAGGATGGCGCTTGCCTCCAGGTCGGCATCGGCGGCATGCCAAACGCCGTCTGCGCCGCGCTGTTGGAGAGCGGCGTGAAGGATCTCGGGCTGCATTCCGAAATGTTGACCGACGGCATGGTCGAGCTGGTTCGGGCGGGCGTCGCCACTGGGGCGTGCAAGAGCCTCGATACCGGCAAGCATGTCTACAGCTTCGCACTGGGCTCACGCAGCCTGTATGAGAGCATCGACGGCAATCCGGATTTTCAGTGCTATCAGGCAGATTACACCAACCTGCCGCATAATATTATGAAAAATCAGCGGGTTGCTGCGATCAACAGCACCACCCGCGTCGATATGACCGGCCAGGCGGCGTCAGAGTCCAGCGGCTTTCGCCATATCAGCGGCACCGGCGGGCAGTTGCAATTCGTGCGCGGGGCCTACGCCTCGCCGGGTGGGAAAAGCTTTATCTGCCTGCCCTCGGTGTATGAGCGGGGCGATGTGCGCCAGAGCCGGATCGTGCTGAGCCTGGAGCCGGGCGACACGGTCACCACCCCGCGCAGCGACATGATGTATGTCGTCACCGAGTACGGGATCGTGAATCTGAAGGGCAAAACCGTCGCCGACCGCGCCAAGGCGCTGATCTCGATCGCCCACCCGGATTTCCGCGACGCGCTGGAGGCGCAGGCGCGGGAGAAGCGGCTTATTCCTAAGGGATATTGAGAGGTCTTGTGGTATTGAGACGCCTTGGGGGATCGAGGGCAGCGCGCCGCTGCGAGGTCGCCCAGGACACCTCAAGGAACAGTTTCTGCCGCACCGCCGCCGCGAAGGTCTCGTTGCTGTCGGCGGTGATCACGAACGCCCCTGGGCCGCCGATGATTTGGTTCTGAAACGCCGCCTCCAGGTCATAGGCGATCGGACGCCCGTTGCAGAACCGGCAGAGGATGGCCAGGCCGTTGATGGTCATGCCCTTGTCGACGGCGGCGGCGCGGCCCTCGGCGATGGTGGGGCCGTTCCAGTTGTTGGCGCTGTCGCCGGAGAAGTCGATCACCCGCCGGGCGCCGTCGATGTCGTTGGTCTCAATCAGGCGCACCGCAGTCATCAACGCCGCGCCGATGGCGTTGCGGCCATAGGCGAGGCGCGGGGCGGCCATGAGCTGATCGCCGAACGCCGCCGCCGCTTCCGGCCCGTCGATCATGGTCCAGCCGACGACGACCTCCTGACTGTCGGCGCTGGCCCACTCGACATAGGTGAGCGCCACCCGGCCCCAATAGCCGCGCGTCATCGCCCCCACCAGGTCCGGGTCCTTCAACGCGTCGGCGTAGCCCTGGCGCTGAAACAGGATCTCGCCGTTATCGATCGAGCCGCTGGCGTCGGCGAGGAGGACGAGCTCCAGGTCGGCTTTGACGGGGGTGGTTTGGGCGGAGGCGGGGAGTGGGGAGAGGATGGCGGCGGTGAGGCTCACCGTCAGACCCCAGAGCCATATGCGGAAAACGCGCTGTTGCATCGGGGTCATGAGCATCTCCAGGATTAACCATTTGCAGGACCATGCTCCTCATAACGGAGCGAAATCGTCAACCTGTGGATTTGTACAGCTTGGCCAAGGCGCTACTCACAAAATTTCACATTTCCGCAGGTCCCCCTGACAGGCCGCGCCGCTTCGCTCATCTTCTCTCAGACACCCTGACAGGAGAGCGCCCATGCTGATTTCTCTGGCCACTCGCCGCAGCTTCCTTCTCGCGGTGACCGCTATGCTCGCCGTCTCTCCCGCTGTTGCGCGGGATAAAGAGGTCTGGACTAATTTCTGGGGTCTGGCCCTGAATGGTTATGATCCGGTCGCCTATTTCACCGAAGGGCGCCCGGTCGAGGGCGCATCTGAGCATGCCGCCGAGTGGAATGGGGCGGAGTGGCGGTTTGCTTCGGCGGCGAATCGGGAGGCGTTTCTGGCTGACCCGGAGAAATACGCCCCGCAATTCGGCGGCTATTGCGCTTGGGCGGTCAGCCGGGGCTACACCGCCAGCACCGACCCGGACGCCTGGGAAATCGTCGGCGATAAGCTGTATTTGAACTATTCCCTCAGCGTGCGTGACCAGTGGCGGCAGGATCGCGCCGGGAATATCGCCAAGGGCGAGCGGAATTGGCCAAAGGTGCTGGAGTGAGGTTAATCGCCCAGCAGGCCGCCGCCGCCGTCAGCCGGGTTGCCTGAGCGACGCCGGCTGCGCCTCATCTAACGTCGTTTCTAGAGCGCATACTGCGCGCAGGCCCGTGAGTCTTGGGTCTGCGATGAGGCTTTGGCCGGTGACTGGATGGCCTAACCCGGCCACTGCTCCCCGACGATTTCATTGATGCTTCTGCACACGAGGCTGAGATGTGGCCCTTGGTTGTAATACTCGACATCCATATCGCGCTTCCAATAAGGCAGAATGTCCTTGGCGAGGAATTTTGCGGTGTCGCTTAGATCTGATTGAAGTTGCATGACCTGCTGAGGAGAAAACTCTTCCCCTTTTAGATATTCATCAAATGTAAGCATGCTTTTGTAGATGGCGGCGGCATTTTTGGTCGAAATTTTAGTTGATATATATTTGGACAGCCTGAAAACAGTTGGCCGTCTTCTGATGCGGGTGAATGTTTCGCCCTCATGTTGTGAGAGGTCTTGGCCAAAATGATGCTCAAACTTGAGAGCGACGTCTCGCGGAGATGGCTTGTTTCTATAGTAAGAAATGAGCTTATCTCTGCTTTCATCCGCATTTTGGTGAATGGAAAGTTCCGCCTGGCGCAAAAATAGAAGCAGGCCATAATAGAATTTCATGTTTAATTGATTTGGCATGGTTGTTTGTGGATTTTGATTGCGAGAATTTAAATCTGTAAAGGATTATTTATTTTGGTTCAATAAACTTTTTATCGCATGGTGTGGCTGTGTATATTTGGTGTTTGGGCGTATTTGTTCGTGGTTTTGTGGCGGCAATCAGGAGAATGGCGCCGCTGGGATCAATGTGGCGAGAGCAGCCATTTGACTGAGAAGAGGAGCAGCTGATCTATTATCGCCTTAATTTCGAAAAGCTGCGCCTCTGTGCTCCGCTGGGGCTCTCAAAAAATAACGAAGTCGGATGACGAGAGGTCTGTAAATTCAATCTCGTCAAGGGTCAGTTGGTTCCCCTCTCCCAAGTCAATAACAGTATCATTCCCTTTCTGGGCGGCGCGGGCAATTACATCGGAGCCGTTTTCGATGCCTGAATTGTTCAGGTTGCTTTCAATGAAAATCTTGTCCAGGCCAGTTTCCAGTTGATAAATTATGTCGCTACCCCCGTCTTGCTGAATGTAGACTTTGTCAGCGTCTTCATCATTTGCGCCAATTTTAATCTCGTCGTCACCTCTTCCGCCATAAATAGTGTCTGCTTTATCCGCAGTGTCAATTATGCCGCCATTGTCACTAATATAGACGATGTCTCCTGCTGATTGGAAATAGCC
Source organism: Paracoccaceae bacterium (assembly GCA_019634215.1). Lineage (GTDB taxonomy): Bacteria > Pseudomonadota > Alphaproteobacteria > Rhodobacterales > Rhodobacteraceae > JAHQVS01. The sequence continues at coordinate 4,169 of JAHQVS010000308.1, forward strand.
GTCAGATTGAGATGGATGATTTCTATCATTATTGTCGCCATCAGAGATGTATTCAATGGGATCGTAATCATCTGGACGGTGACGATAAGTTGCAATTGCTTCGTCAAAAACAACAGTATTATTCATTTCATTGTCTTCATGCCGGTAATCAAACAGCGGCATGACATAGTCATCTTTGTCGTATAGCTCTACTTTTTCAAAGTAGAATAAGTTATCTGTGTCGTATGCGCTGCCGTGAAAATCAGAATTTGCATTACTGTAGGTGGCATGAATGTTGTTATAGGCGGTTGTGGAGTCACGATGCGAGACAAATAAATGGCGCATTGGTCCATGTGCGTCTGGATCGTCCCGCCAGTTCACATCTGGAATTTCAGTGGTGTGGATATTTTGGATGTCGCTATAAGCAAAGTTGCCGACCAAGACGCCATATCCTGCACCGCGCGGCCCTATATTTTGCGAGCCATCAAACCAGATATTATCTATATCGACCTCGAGGGCGTTGAAAACTGTAATCCCATTGCCGCCAATATCATGCATACTAATATTGGAAATATCAATTTCATGCGCGCTGGCGACATGTATTGCTGACACAAAGCTTGAGTGAACACCATCCATGCCCCGGTATTCAACTTCATGGTTCCAAAAACGGTTCACATCTGCAGACTTCCCATGATAATCTATTGAGAAATCTTTGAGTATTACATCACTGATAATGTGGTCATCCTGGTCTAATACATGGACACTCGCCTCGTTCGTGGAGAAATCAGCAGAAATTTTGTGTTTTAAGTGAACTGAATTACCTGAGACATAATCTACCTCAACGATCGTCTCTTTATCAGTTGCGGTAGCAATTATGATAACATCTCCCGACGAGACCTCTGTGACGTCGTCGAGGCGAAGAACTTCCGCTCCTTTCGTGGCCGCGCTACTCAGAGTCGTCGTGCTCTTCTCACGGAGGCCTCCTGTTGAGACGTAGTCGCTTTGCCCCTCGGGGTGAATAGAAAAGAGTGGTTTATTGTGGAAGACAGCGGAAGACGTATTAAAAACCGTCTTGCCTTCGCCGGCGCCAATGACTGCAATATCGCTGCGGCCTATATAGAGAGTATCATCCAGGCTGAACTCTCCTTCGCTAAATTGAATGGTGGCGCCAATTGGGGCAGTATCAATAATAGCTTGGATTTCAGTCGTGGTCATATCATTGGTGATAATATAAGTATTGCTGCCAGAGAGAGCCTCGCCAGCGTCGCGATCTCTTCCTTGGTAGTTTTCCCCGCGATACATATTCGGGTCCCGCCCGCCCCAGTTATGCGACCCGGAATTACTCGGGCCATCATTTGGAGTTGGTGTAGGAGTTGGCGTATCAGTCTCTGGCGGCGTGACAGGCTCATCAGGCGCTGTTGTGTCATCACTGGGAGGGGAAACTTCGTCCGGCTCGGGGGTGACATCCGTTTCAACGCTATTGATATTATTCTGCGAAACATTACTCGCATCTTTTAAGTGTATGTCGCGGTTTTCGATGTCTATTAAGGTGATATTGTCTAGATCCAGGTTGTGGGTGTTTTTGTAATTATGTATTCCAAACCCGCCAGCCGTATCTATTGTGATATTTTGAAAAGTTAAATTGCTGCTATCCTGGGTGGCTATGCCATCTTGAGTGCTATCCAGAATATTCACATCACTCAGAGTGACTCCAGAGCTTTCGCGGAGCATCACCCCGTTGCGGCCGGAGTCTGCAATCGTGACATTGCTAAGCGTAATATTATCCACATCACGCAACGTAATGGCGTCGCCTTCTGCGCCTGCAATTGTGATGTTTTGAATTAGAATATTATCATAATCAGGCCCATTTAAATACAGGCCGCCATCCGCTCCCAGGTATTGGGAAATATTTGAGCCGTCAATAATTAAGCTCCATTCTCCATCGGGATCGGTGTCTGTCGATGGCGGCTCTGTCGGCGGAGTGTCTGGCTCCGAGGTGTCATCACCTGGCGTATCGTCGATAATACCTTCGCCAGTCTGTGTGACGTTGACTAAATTTTTGAGATGAGTTGGTTTTCCGCCGATATTTAGAAAAGAAACTTCTGTGAGGTTCAGGTTTTCGCCGTCGCCATAATTATGAATTCCATGATTGCCGGTGTTCTCAATTTCAGTGTTCTGGATACTGACATTCGTGTTGCTGTCGAGAACAATTCCATCGTTTTGCACATTCGAAATCTGAATATTTGCTAACGCGATGTCTTGGGAATCTTTAACGACAATGCCATCGCCACTGCCGCCATCGATAACGATATTTACTAACACAACATTATGCGCATCGCGGATAACGATTGGGGCTTGTTCTATATCGCTGAAGTTAAGCCCGTAGATCAGGGTGTTGTCAAATTCTTCGCCGCGTAATACTAGGCGCCCATCGTCGTCAAGAAAGGATGCTATGTTTGAGGGGCTAATCACCAAATCCCAGTTTTCATCAAAGATGGAGCTGTTTATTCTCGAAATCATGCTGATTACGCCTACTTCAACAAAGAGTATGATCGTTTTAAGTAAAATATTTGGTTGGGCGAAATTTTGACCGAATGAAGTTTTGATAAGTGCGATATTCTGTTCAGCGCGGGCTTAGGCGTCCCGCGCCAGAGCCGCCCGCGCTTCAGTCAGCGCCTGATGAAACGCCGCCTCCAGCGCGGCGTCTGCGCCCTGGCAACCGGCGATCACCTGTTCGGCCCAATCCAGATAAGCCTGTTTGCGCGCCAGCGGCCAGTCCGGGGGATGGGTGGCGATGGCGGCGACGTTGCTGGCTTTGTCGGCGAGCTTGAGGCGTTTGGCGTCGGCGGATTTGTGCGGGACGGTCTCCACCTGCAGGCGCTTGCGCTCGGCCTTGGGCAGGCTCTTGTCGTCCGTGACCTCGGCGACCAGGGCGGCGGCCTCCGGGCCGAAGCGGGCGGCGATGTCGTCCAGGGTGCCGATGGTGTCCTCGACCACGTCATGCAGCAGGGCGGCG
>JAHQVS010000005.1 GCA_019634215.1 Paracoccaceae bacterium
CACTATTCGCGACGGCTCGACTTGAGATTTTGAGGGAGACAGAGAACGGCTTTCTCGCAAAGTTTACTGTGGTTCAAGAGAAGAAGGTTCGGAAGCCGTTGGGAGGGTACGCGGCGGTCAGGAGCGGCGTTCTGGCGCTGAGCTTTGAGCTCGACCAGGATGGTTATCCATTGCGCGCGCTTGAGTGGCAGCCAGTGCTCGATAGGGTATTGAAGTCGGCCCCAGAATATCAATCAGAGGCGGCTCGTACGGTTCGGGACCGGTTTCGCGGCATGTCAGACCAAGAGGCCGCTTGGTTCTTTGGCGGCATGATCCATTATTGGGCGGCGTATCATAACTTTGCGCTGATCCCAGGTGAGACGTATGCGGAAGTAGATCGGCAATCCTCATTGATTACGGGCACTCCGGTGCATCGGCAGCGTGAAGTAAAGCTCCTCGGCGTTTCCAATGGGGTGGCGACGATCGAAGAGCGCGTTGTCATGCCCACTGCTGATGTGGCGGAGTTCGCCCGCGACCTGCTGCTGGCAGATAAGGGCGCACCTGAAGAGGAAGTGCTTCGCGGGATCGAGGAAGCGTCGATGACGTCGCTAAACACCTATCAAGTCGACTTAGCGACTGGGTTGACGCAGATGGCTGAAATCGCATCGACGGTTCGGGGGGCGGACGGCCGGGTTTGGATGGATATTCGACGGGTTCACGCTTGGCGTTTGCGTGATTGAGATTTTGCTCGCGGTTGGAGCTTAGGTTTCGAAGGGCGGCAGCTAAGTTTCCAGCAATCAAAGCAGGATGTGGGAGAAGCATGCGGCGGATTTCACTCGTTCTCGTAGCGGTGGTTGCTGCTGCGTCACTTGATGCGCTCGCTCAACCGCTTTGCAGCGGTGCAAGCGGAGAGTGTGCAGATGAGCTGACGGTGGTGTCTTGGGGCGGTTCGTACATGGCCGCACAGAAAAAGGCCTATGGTGAGCCATATCTGCGCGACAATCCGACTGTGCGCATCACGTATGATGACAGTGCATCTGAAAGCGTAGGGCGTCTTCGCGCTATGCTTGCTGATGGTTCTATGACCTGGGACCTTGTCGATGTGCTTGGCAATGTTGCGATCGGTCTCTGCGAAGAAGGGATCGCTCAAAAAATAGATCCTCTGCAGGATCTGGCGCCGGGGGCGGATGGCGCGCCAGCTACCTCTGACTTTGGCGCGACCTTGGTTTCCCCCTGTTTCATTCCCCAGTCGGTTTACTCGCGGGCAATCGGCTTTCGTACGGATGTTGCGTCCTGGCGGGGGCGGAGGCCGGAAAGCATTTGCGACATCTTCGATTTGGCGAATTTTCCCGGCAAGCGCAGCCTGGAAAGCAGGCCAGTCGGCAACCTTGAGTGGGCATTACTGTGTGATGGTGTGCCAAAGAGCCAGCTTTATGAGGTGCTTTCGACAGATGCGGGGGTGGAGCGGGCGCTCGCAAAACTGGGCAGGATTAAGAATTCAGTCATGTGGTGGTCTTCAGGCTTGGAGACGCCTAATCGCCTTGCCGATCGCTCTGTGGTTATGGGCTCCACCTGGAATGGCCGACTCTTCACATTGATTGAAGAGCAAAAGAAATCAGTCGAGATATTGTGGGATGCGCAAATCTTGCATCTTGATGGTTGGATCATCCCGAAAGGATTGTCAGACGCGCGCTTGCGCCGGGCGCTGCACTTTGTTCGCTATGCGACCGATGCGCGCCGTTTGGCTGATCAGGTGAAATATATCTCCTACGCGCCCGCCCGAAGATCGTCATTTCCGATACTGCCGAAGCATCAAGCCGTTGGCGTAAATATGATGAACCGTGTGCCTTCACATCCTGATCTGCAAGAGTCTGCAATCCTTTATAATTATCAGTGGTGGGCGCGGAATGGCGATCGTGTTCAAGCAATTTTTATGGATTGGCTGAAGCGCTGAGGGTGCGGAGCGCATTAATTGATCTCCCAATCATTTGTTCTGAAGCCCGCAGCCAAGGCTGCTTCTGCTCGGCTGCGGGTTCTGTGCAACTTCAACTGCTGATCCCCACCGCCCGGTGCAGATAGCGCAGGTCTGACAATTGCCGGGAGAGGAATGCGGCGATGTCTTCGCGGGGGATTTTCAGCGTTAATGACCGGTCTGCGGGCGGGAAATTTTCCTTGAAGGCGCCGGTGGCGGGGCCGTCGGCGAAGGCGCTGGGGCGGACGATGGTCCAGTCGAGGCCGCTGACGCGCACGAGGCGCTCTTGCAGCTCATGGTCCTGGTGCACCGGCTTGAGCAGCAGGCCGAACATGATTCGCTTCCAGTAGAAATCCAGATTCGCCCAGCTCTCATGCGCGCCGAGGGTGGATTGGCAGATCAGCCGCCGCACGCCGTGGCGCTGCATGGCGCGGATGATGGTTTCCGTCCCGGCCGAGCGGATTTTGCTGCGGCGCGACATGCCGGCGCCGAGGGTGATGATCACGGCGTCCTGCCCCTCGACGGCGGCGGCGACGCTGTCAGGGTTAAGCGCGTCGCCGGGGATCAGGCGCAGATTGGGGTGGGTGAGGCCGAGTTTCTCCGGGCGGCGGGCGAAGGCGGAGACGCGGTGGCCCTCGGCCAGCAGGCGTTTGACGGCGAGGGCGCCGACCGCGCCGGTGGCGCCGAAGACAATTATTTTTTGGGCTTTCATCGGTTGTTGGGTCATGGCGGGCTCCTTTGGGATTTTCACTTTACACAGTGTCAAGTTGACATGGTGTCAAATGGCGGTATCTTGACACTATGTCAAGTGAGAAAAACCCCACCCGTGAGCGCATTCTGAAAGCCGCCTGGAGCCTGCTGGAGAGCGGCGAGGGTGGCGCGGTGCGCATGTCCGACATCGCCAAGGCGTCAAAAATCAGCCGCCAGGCGCTGTATTTGCACTTCCCGAACCGCGCGGATCTGCTGATCGCCACCACGCGATACCTGGACGAGGTCCATGATATCGACGGGCGCCTCACCAAGAGCCGCAAGGCCGGTTCGGGGAGTGCGCGACTGCGAGCTTGGGTCGAGGCGTGGAGTGAATACATCCCCGTTATCTACGGTGTCGCTAAGGCGCTGATGGCGATGAAGGATGACGACCCGGAGGCGCTGGCGGCCTGGAACGATCGAATGAGCGCGGTTCGGGAGGGGTGCAGTGCCGTGGTGGCTGATTTGAAAGCGGAGGGCGCCTTGGTCGGACATCTCAGCGAGGAGGAGGCGGCGGATCTGCTGTTCGCGCTGCTCTCGGTGCGGACCTGGGAGGAGTTGCGGATCGAGCGCGGATGGACGCAGGCGCGCTATGTCAACCTGATGCAGGAGACGGCGCGTCGGACGTTTTTGAAGCTGAATTCGTAAGGAGGCGGGGATCGTTTTACGCGGCGGGAGATTTAAATGATGGGAGACGCGAGCATGATCTCATCCCGAATCATGCTGGCAATATAAGTGTTTAGCCTGGAAACTCTATGATCCCGTTTTCACGCTTGCTCACCGGATTGGTCTTCACCCCCTCCCGCAACGCCAAGCTGCGGTTGCTCACACGCTATTTCGATCAAGCCCCGGACCCGGATCGCGGCTGGGCGTTGGCGGCGATCGCGGGGGAGTTGGATTTGCGTTCGGCGCAGCCCTCGCTAATTCGCGGCTTGGTTGAGGAACGGGTCGATCCGGTGCTGTTCCGGCTGTCCTACGACTATGTTGGTGATTTGGCGGAAACAGTGTCTCTGATCTGGCCACGGGACGAGACGCAGGACGCGGCGCCGGGCGCTGCGCTGAGGATGTCGGAAGTAGTGGACGCCATCGCCGCCAGTTCGCGCGCAGAGTTTCCGGCGCTGTTGGCGCGTTTGCTCGATCAATTGGATGCGGAAGAACGCTTCGCCCTGATCAAGCTCGCCACCGGTGGTTTGCGAGTCGGGATGTCGGCTCGATTGGGGCGAACGGCGCTTAGCCAATGGGGAGAGGGCAACGGCGTCACGGCGCCGATAGAACAACTGGAGGAGCTGTGGCATGGGCTGGAGCCGCCTTATGTCCCCCTCTTTCGTTGGCTCTCGGGCGCTGGACCGGCGCCGGAAGTCGATTTGAAGCGGGCGTTTCGGCCGATGATGCTCGCAAATCCGCTCGACAACGCACTTTATAGCGCCGAAGAGCTTAAGGTGAATGCGGAGAGCGACGCCGAAACCTTGCGCCGCCTGGACTCAAATCTTGACCCAGCCGAGTTCGCTGCAGAATGGAAATGGGATGGGATTCGAGTACAGGCGATCTCCATCGGCGGCGAAAAGCGGCTGTACTCCCGCACTGGCGACGATATTTCTACCGCCTTTCCGGATTTGATGGAGACGATGAGCTTCGAGGGGGTGGTGGATGGCGAGTTGCTCGTCGCCGATCCCTCAGCGCCACCAGACTCCAGCGGCCTGATCGCCATCGCGCCATTCGCTGATTTGCAAAAACGGCTTGGCCGCAAAACCGTGTCCGCGAAGATGATACGCGAGTCACCGGCGCATCTGCGCGCCTATGATCTGCTTCATGACGGCGTTGATGACCTTCGCCCGCGCCCGTTTCGTGAGCGACGCACCGCGTTAGAGCAGTGGGCTTCTCGCGGCGGGGCGCATTTGGACGTTTCGCCGTTGGTGTCTTTTGCGGCTTGGGCCAACCTCGCGAAGATCCGCGCTGGGGCCAGAGCGGCGTCGCAAGAGGGACTGATGTTGAAGCGCTGGGGGGCGCCATATGTCGGCGGCCGACCCCAAGGCCCTTGGTTCAAATGGAAACGTGACCCGCTCACCGCCGATTGCGTATTGATGTACGCCCAACGCGGCCATGGTAAGCGCAGTTCATATTATTCCGACTATACCTTCGGCGCCTGGCGCGATGGGGCGGAGGGACCGGAGCTTACCCCGGTCGGCAAGGCATATTCCGGCTACACCGATGAAGAACTGCTGCGGATTGATCGCTGGATTCGCAACAACACCACGGACCGCTACGGTCCAGTGCGGGCGGTGAAGCCCGAGGTGGTGTTTGAGATCGCCTTCGATGCGGTGCAGCCTTCGGCCCGGCATAAATCCGGCGTCGCCATGCGTTTCCCGCGCATCAAGCGGATCCGATGGGACAAGCCTGCGCACGAGGCTGACAGGCTTGAGATATTTGAGCGTCTCGCCGGATCTAGATAATCGGCGCCGTCGGCCAGGGGTTTGCTTCCGCTTCCGGTTCCCCAAAACAGGTGTCGACGAGGTATCCGGCCACCTTTTCAGCGGACATACGCTCATGCGCGAGACGCCATCCTCGTTCAGCGATACGTCTGCGTTCGGCGTCGTCATGCCACATCCGCGTCATTTGTTCGGCGACATCGCCAATGTCATGAAACAAGGCGACGCCGTCTTCATAGAGGCCGTCAAGCTCGGTGCTGTCATGCACGAAGGTGAGAACCCCGTGCCCGAGTTGCAGGGCGACTCGATTCGAAGCGTAGAATTTATGCTCGGGTGAGCCGTCCTCTGGCTGCAGCGCTGGCGACATAGCGGTTTGTTTGATGTATTTCCCATAGTCGGCGCCGACGATTTTAGGTGTGTCGTTCACCGCGCCAAACACCTCAAAGCGCATCTCCGTCGGCAATAGCGACGTTAGACGTTGGATTTGTTCCGGCCGGTCCACGCATTTGCTGCCGAGAAACGCGGCATCGCGCGCCAGCATCTCTCGCGGCGCGTCGAACACCCGTCCATCCAGAATTGCGGCGTCGAGCGGTTCTGGAAAGAAATGCACCTTTACCCCGTCTGGCATCAAATCAGCGAGGTGACGCAGATCGGCCGAGGTGATGAATGAGGCGTCCATATGCTTGGCGCGCTCGCAAAACCGCTTCATGGTTTCGCCGCGATGCGGGGAGTCGACGTTGATTTGCGCGAAACGGGCGGCGGGCAGGGTCTCGCGTAAACGTAAGAAATCGCCGCTAGAGAACTGATCCGCATGGGTGAACAACACCAGATCCGGCTCTACATTTTTCAATAATTGCTCCAATGCGCGAACCATAGCGCTTTGGCCGAGCTTCTTGCGGGCGAAAATGGTCGCCTCGCGCGCTTGATCGCGGTCCGAGAACGGAACCACGAAATGGCCGGCGCGGGCCAAGCCCTGCAGCAGGATGAACGGCGGCGCGTAGAAATAAGCGGCGGCGTCGCGCCTTTGAAAATTGGCGACGAACACTATCTTCAACGGCTTCATCGACTGATTGGCTCCCCATCCCCGGATTGGCTGGGGGCTTATAGCGAGTCGCTCTGGCCGGACATAGCCCGTCGCCAGGGGGCGATTGCGCTCATGTCTGGGGTGTCGATTACGTGTCGCGCATCTTAGATGGATAAAATTGTGGATAAGTTCTTTCGCTTTAGGGTTTTGTTAAACCCAAGACCCTAAATGTTGGGTTACTTAAAAAAATGTGAGGACGGTGAAAAAAAGGGGTTGCATCTTTGGTGAGATGCCAGCATATACCGCCTCCACCGACGCAAGACAGCGGGACTGAGACGCGGCCAAGTCGCCAATCAACCCATAGTCAAATGTTGGCGCTCTTTGACAGTAGTGATTATTGAAGGGATATGTGGGCGGTTTTTCCGTGAAGGTTGAACTGGTCATCATATCGCCGGTTAGGATAGTTTGGCTTTTGGTCAAGTTGTCCGGAGATCCGGTCTAGCGTGCATTTTGTTTTGTTTTGGGCTTCGGCTTGAAGGAAGACGGATGCAACAGTGATGTGCATTGGTTCAACGTCAAAGTTTTTGGGTCATTTGACTGCATCAAGATTTGGGGCTTGTCTCTATATTTTGTGTGGTTTGATGTCACTAAAGCTTCAACTTGAGAGTTTGATCCTGGCTCAGAACGAACGCTGGCGGCAGGCTTAACACATGCAAGTCGAGCGATCCTTCGGGATAGCGGCGGACGGGTGAGTAACGCGTGGGAATATGCCTTGGGGTAAGGAACAACCGCTGGAAACGGCGGCTAATACCTTATGATGTCTACGGACCAAAGATTTATCGCCCCAAGATTGGCCCGCGTTGGATTAGGTAGTTGGTGAGGTAACGGCTCACCAAGCCGACGATCCATAGCTGGTTTGAGAGGATGATCAGCCACACTGGGACTGAGACACGGCCCAGACTCCTACGGGAGGCAGCAGTGGGGAATCTTGGACAATGGGGGAAACCCTGATCCAGCCATGCCGCGTGAGTGAAGACGGCCTTCGGGTTGTAAAGCTCTTTCAGATGCGAAGATAATGACGGTAACATCAGAAGAAGCCCCGGCTAAATTCGTGCCAGCAGCCGCGGTAATA
>JAHQVS010000309.1 GCA_019634215.1 Paracoccaceae bacterium
CAGAAGACACGCCGTACGAGCCGGCGTCCCCGCTACGAAGTGCTCAAGTAGCTTGTTGGTCTGAATATGTATGAGTTTTGAATGCTTTAGCCGCATCAACCAACCGTAGGAGCGTCAATCTCCTAGGTCAGCCCCTACTCTTGGCGCTGGGCGCCATTCTCTTTCTTGTCGGACTAACTCTTTTTTTGTCGAGCAGCCCGCCGATCTCCGGGAATAAAGCGAACGGCTTCACGTTGCTGAGCTTGTGCGATCGGAGGCGGAGGACCAGTCATGGCTAGGCACAATGCAAAAAATGAGCGGATCAAGCGCCGGTACGTCCAATATCTCTCCGAGGCGCGCCGCTTAGGCGAGAGTTCGGTGGATCAAGCTCTGGCGGCGATTGAGCGATTTGATCTCGCAAACCGGCGGCGAGATTTTGCCAAGTTTCATATTGAGCAGGCAGTCACTTTCAAAGTGAAGCTCGCGGATGAGGTGAACGCCAGAACGGGCCAGCGATTGTCCAAGGCCACGATCACCGCAACTTTGAAGGCGTTGCGCGCCTTCTTTCAGTGGCTGTCTGAGCAACCCGGCTATCGCCGAATCCGCTATTCGGACGCCGACTACTTCAACCCCTCAAACCGTGACCAGCGGATCCCCAGAGAAGGCGAGGCTCGCCCGTCGCCTTCATTGCCGCAAGTGCGGCGCGCGCGGGCCTGTATGCCGAGCTCGACAGACATTGAGAGGCGCGATCAGGCGTTGCTCGCATTTCTATTGCTTTCTGGGATGCGGGATGGGGCCGTCATCGGCCTAAAGCTACGTCATCTCGACCTGAACGCGCGCTGCGTCCGGCAAGATGCTCGCGACATTCGCACCAAGTTCGCAAAGTCAATGCAAGGCTATCGAGGAAAATTTACCTAGTGTGGAGCAGTTGGAGGCAGAGCTCCGCACGATTGAAATCAAGGACGAATGACCCATTGAATATTACAGCCGATGAGCAGATTTGCGATCTAGAAGAATAAAAATGTGGGATGAAATGTGGTTTGCCACGCTTGGTTGGCGTGAATTTTCTTTGAAAATCAACATATTGACTTGCTTTCCTGGCGGAGGGAGCGAGATTCAGCCGAACATCGGAGCGCATTATTTATCATTTAAAAACAGAGAGTTAGACAAACCCGAGCATCGCACGTATAGAAGAATGTATAGAAGTTTGGGCGCGATGAATCCTCACTCATGTTGTGTTTTCCCGCTAAACACTCCACCCCAAGATTGCAACGGCAAAAAGGATGAAGAGCCGCTAAAGGCTCCCGGCGGTTTCTGACAGATTGCCGCTAACTCCCCATTATGCGCGGCGAGCGCATGCAGATCGGCGCCTGTCAACACGCTGCAACTCCCTAGCTGCCCGCCGCCCGGCAACGGCGTGACCTCAGGCGCGACGCCAACCGGGCAGGCGTCACGCAGTTGCACCAGTGCCAGCGCGATGCATCCCGCTGGTTTAAGGGTCGCCGTTGTGGAGCATGCGTACAGCGCGGCAGTCACCAGCCCGAAACACGCATCAAGTTTCCTGGCGTCATCAGCTTTAAGGCATGCGAAAGTGGCCTGCGGCGGTTGCTGCAGTGGCTATTTCATGGTCAGCTAAACGCGGATGTTTTTGAGGGAAAAGTTAGGAAATTATATGAACTTAGCGGCTGCAGAACCAACTCTATCGCTAACGACATCTAGACTATTTCCGAGCTGGTTGGCGGCGCATAACGCATCGATTGCGTTCACGACCTACCAGGCGGGGAAAGTATTCTTTGTAGGTGTGAACTCGGAGCAGAAGCTCTCAATCTTCGAACGAACGATAGAGCGGCCGATGGCGCTGCATAACAACGGTGGCTCGCTCTATCTCTCGTCACTTTACCAGCTCTGGCGCTTCGACGACATGGCCCGCGGCGAACTGGTTAATGGCTATGATCGGTGCTTTGCGCCGCGCCAGTCCTGGGTGACTGGCGATATAGACATTCATGACGTTAAAACTGATGCGAGCGGACGATTGGTGTTTGTGAACACACTGTTCTCCTGCTTGGCGACTGTCTCGGAGACGGACAGTTTCCACCCGCTCTGGCAGCCGCCCTTCATCTCGAAGTTGGCGGCTGAGGATCGTTGTCACTTGAACGGGCTCGCGATGAGGGATGGACGCCCCGCATATGTGACAGCGGTTTCGACCAGCGATGTCGCCGATGGCTGGCGAGACCGCCGCGTCGGCGGTGGCGTTGTAATCAGTGTCATTGACAATGCTATCGTGGCCGAGGGGCTATCGATGCCCCATTCGCCGCGTTGGCGGGATGGTCGCATTTGGCTGGTGAATGCAGGCACTGGCGAAATTGGCTTCATTGATGAGGGCGACAGCCAGTTCATACCAATCTGCTTTTGCCCGGGTTTCCTGCGAGGCTTAAATTTTATCGGCGATTTTGCGGTGGTAACGATGTCGTTGCCACGCGGCGACACCACGTTTCAGGGCCTCCCTTTGCAAGAGCGCTTGAACACAATCGGCGATCAACCGCGATGCGGCCTCGCGGTCATCGACCTGAAAACTGGCGATCTTGCGCATTGGCTGCGGCTGGAGGGCGTCGTGTCGGAGCTCTTTGATGCGGTAGTTCTGCCAGGGGCGACGCGTCCGTCGGCCATCGGTTTTCGGTCAGACGAGATTCGTCGTTTTCTATCGGTGGGCGAGGCGGAGGCGATCTAAGCGGTTTCAGATCGACAGGTCTTAGTTTCGCCTCGCGAGCGCGAGCAACGCCGTCTCGAACTCCTTCATATAGCGGGCCCCGAAAAGAATTCAGTGCGGTTCCGCAGGTCAGCCAGTCTCCGCCGGATGGCCTTTCTTCGATCCGCATTGAGCGCCAGCTCAATCACTGTGTTCGTGTAGTCTTCGACGTCGGTCGCGACGCCCTCATGCAACTCAAGTTGGCTCAGCATGCTCGCCGTCACGCGCGGCGCACAGATGCGTCCGGCTACGGTTACCATTGGCGGTCCCATGTAGAGCGCGTCGCTCCACATGGTCAGGCGGTCTCATGTTGGTGATCGTCTGGCGAAGGCGACCTATCAAAACCGAACAGTCACCCAGGCCGGAGGCGGACAGTTTTACTGCGGTATTCGCAGGCTTTCATGAAAATATCGCCATTCAACTTCAGCGCGCGATCAATGTTGTTCCAAATGGCCCTTCGTTCGGGGCGATACGGATTGCGTCACGCGACCATCGCTCAGCTTCATCCGCATCGCCTAGAACGAAGGCCATGGCTGAAAGATTGGTGAAGACACTCGCCCTTGGCGCGCCGCAGCAGTGCTTCATAGAGGCTACGCGCCGCCTCAAAGTCCTCACGCCTCTGCTGCGCGCGCCAGGACTTCTTTGGCGGCCACTTCTATTCCAACCGTGCACGCATCATTCGACGAGGTAATCGATGACCAGTCTCGCAGCCTTCTGGTCGCCGCTCTCTTCCGGATTGATACGGAAAATCGAGCTATCGCTCCCAAGTGCGAAGAGGAAGTCGTAGGTCCCATCGGTGTTGCCAGCTTGCTGATCGGCAAGGAACTGATCGACGATGTCGGTCACGTCGAGCATCACTTCAGCATCGGGCGCGAAACTGCCGGTCAATGTTTCAACGCTGACAAATTCAAACCCGGAGCCAAGTGTGTTCTGTGCGCCCTCTGTTAAGGTCAGTCCTTCAGAACCGGCGAACAGCTTGAGGTCGATGTCCAAATCGAGATTGTTCTGAGAGCGCTGTGAGGTCACGACAAGTGTCGCGGACTGCACTGTGGCGTTGGACGATATCTCGACATCGTCAAACAGCAGCCCTGTCACATCGCCGCCGCCGACTTCGAGATCGTTGTCCAAGCCGGTCTGGATCGTCTCAATCGCGCCGGTTCCTTGTTGCTCTCCATCAACTTGAACTGTCGCTTCTATCGTCCTTTCATCTGGTTCAGCGGTGATGGTGATTGTCGCGCTATCTTCGCCGCCAACGCCGTCTGAGATTGAGTAGATGAAGCTGTCGGTTCCGGTGAAGTTTTCACCGGGCGTGTAGATAAGGTTGTCTCCAACTTGTGTCACGGTTCCGAAGGCTCCGTTTTCGAAGTCGGAGATGGACAAGCTGTCGCCCTGGTCTGGGTCGGTATCGTTCGCCAGCACATCTATTGTGACGCTCGAACCGGAGAGTGTTGCTTCATCGTTGGCTGCGCTCGGTGCGTCGTTCTGGCCGGTGACCGTGACCTGTACGGTAGAACTTGTAACGCCGCCGGCGCCGCCTTCAAACCCGACGCCGATTTCAACTTGGGTTGTGACGGTTTGACCGGCTGAGAGGTTCTCGAAACCGCCGTTCGGATCGAACTCGACCTGGCCGTTAGCCGAGACCGTGAAGAGCCCGCCAGCGGACCCCACAACTGTCTGGCCGACTGCACTGGTTGCCCCGTTGACGCTGCGGACTTCGGTTGGCTGCTCGTTGCCGTCATTCGCGAATACGTCGAAGCCGACGGGGCCACTATTCTCGAGCGCGTTCGCCGTGTCGTCTTCGGCGCTCGGCGCCGGACCGGAGAGATCGTCGACAACCGTGAAGTCGATCGTCACCGTCTCGAGCGCCGAGCCTTGACCGCCGTCCTGCGCAAACAGCTCGAACGAGATGGCGTTTGCACCGAGCGGCAACGCGAAGCCACCCGGCCCTGTCAGGAAGTTGCTGCCGCCATCAGAGTCGCCAAACAGCGCATAGGGCTCAACGCTTTCGGTCCTCGTCGCCTGGCCAGCATTGAGGTTGAGCTTCATGCTCTCAACCTCGCCGAAGCGCGGACTGGCCTCTGGGATGATCGCCGCCAGCGTGACGTTTTTACCGTCGATCAGGCTGAGCGGAATCTCGTCGCCGGGTGAGACCGTCGCCAGCACCTGCTCCGTATCCGCGTCGATCAGCTGTACCGTAAGTACCGGCGGAACATCGTCGACAGGGGTCACGGTGATCTGCACGCTCGCCGTCGACCCGCCGGGGCTCAGCGCATAGGAGAAGCTGTCCGTTCCGGAGAAGTCCGCGTCAGGGGTGTAGGTGACGGTGCCGTCGCCATTGTCCACCACAGAGCCGTTGGCTGGCTGGACGAAGGAGGCGATGGCGATCGGGCCGCCGTCCGCATCCGTGTCATTGCCCAGCACGTCGAAGGTCAGCGCCAGATCCTCCGTGGTGCTGGCGCTGTCGTCCACCGCGATGGGCGCGTCGTCGACGCCTTCGATGGTGATGGTCACCGTCGCGGTGGCGGTCTCGACGCCATCGGTGATGGTGTAGCTAAAACTGTCCGTCGCCGTTTCACCCGGGGCGAGGTCTTCGAACTGGCCGTTGGGATCGTAGGTGAAGGTTCCGTCGCCATTGTTGGTGACCAGACCTGCCGCGCCGCTGGCGTCGACGCTGTCTATGGAGAGCGCGTCGTTGTCGCTGTCCGTGTCGTTGGCCAGCACATTGGCGGTGGTGAAGGCGGAGTCTTCGTTGGTGGTGAAGCCAGCGCCAGCGTCGTCGGTCGCGACGGGGGGCGCATTGGGGCCCCACGAAGGATTGCCGAACAGCACATAGCTCTCCCCGGCGTCGCCATTCCCGTCCGGATCGGCGACGGGCGCCCCGATCAGCAGATCGTCGACGCCGTCGCCGTTGACATCGCCGGCGGCGGCGACGGAAAACCCGCTCCGGTCGCCCGCATCGACGCCGTCGATCCGGAAGCCGTTCACGCCGTCGAGCGCGGCCAGATCCAGGCTGGCGGCGAAGCCGGCGCGGGAGCCGAACACCACATAGCTCTCCCCGGCCTCGCCATTCCCGTCCGGATCGGCCAAGCGCGCCCCGATCAGCAGATCGCCGATCCCATCGCCGTTGACATCGCCGGCGGCGGCGACGGAAAACCCGCTAAAGTCGAAGGCGTCGACGCCGTCGATC
>JAHQVS010000310.1 GCA_019634215.1 Paracoccaceae bacterium
CCGCTTTCAAGCGAGAGGGCTCGACCCCCTTCTGCTGCAAACTGGCGAAAATAGCGGCCAGGGCGGCCTGATGATCCACCAGCGACCGCGCTTCAGAGACGCCGTCCACGGTCAACCGCGAGGCGCCGCCGATCTCCTCCGCCATCCCCGAGAGCCGTTTGACCAACTGTTGGTCGAACAGCGCGAACTTGATCGACGAGGAGCCGGAGTTAATCACCAGCACCCCGCCGCTCATCGCCTCGCCGGCGATTGGCGCGTCAGACATCGCCGGGCTCAGACGCCAGCCTGCCGACGCATATCCGCCGCATCGATACCAGCGACCGCCACAGGCGCCTTCATTGCGTCGCGGCGGAACGGATCGCCCAGCTCTTGGTTGATCATCGCTTCGATCAGCGTCGTCACCCCATTTTCCATCTGATCTTTGATAGCGGTGTTGAGCGCATCCCTCAGCTCATCCATCGTCCGGGCGACCACGCCTTTCAGGCTGCAAGCGTCGGCGATGCCAGCGTAGGAGACGCCCTCGTCAAGCTCGGTGCCGACGAAGTTATCTTGGAACCATAGCGTCGAGTTCCGCTTTTCCGCCCCCCACTGGTAGTTCCGGAAAACGATCTGGGTGATCGGCGGCCAGTCACCGCGGCCAATTGCGGTCAGCTCGTTCACTGCGATCCCGAAAGCGCCGTCACCGGCAAAGCCAATCACCGGCACGTCAGGACGGCCAATCTTGGCGCCGATGATGGCCGGCAAACCGTAACCGCAGGGGCCAAAGAGGCCCGGTGCGAGGTATTTCCGGCCCGTATCGAAGCTCGGGTAGGCGTTGCCGATGGCGCAGTTGTTACCGATGTCGGAGGAAATGATAGCATCCCTCGGCATCGCCGACTGGATCGCGCGCCAAGCCATCCTTGGGCTCATCCAATCGGGCTTTGCAGCCCGGGCGCGCTCGTTCCAGGTCGTGCCCGGATCATCCAGTTCGTGGTCCATCGATGACAACTGCTGGGCCCAACGCGACTTCGTCTCAGCGATGGCCTCTTTCCGTTGCGTGCGCTCGGCGTCACCAGCGGTCGGCGAGAGTTTCGCTAAGATGCCGTTGGCGACCTTGGCCGCGTCCCCTACGATGCCGACGGCGACTTTTTTCGTCAGGCCGATCCGGTCAGGGTTGATGTCGACCTGGATAATGGTGGCGTCTTTCGGCCAGTAGTCGATCCCATAGCCTGGCAGGGTCGAGAACGGGTTCAAGCGGGTGCCGAGGGCGAGGATGACGTCCGCCTTCGAGATTAACTCCATCCCGGCTTTTGAGCCATTGTAGCCCAGGGGGCCGGCAAAGAGGGGGTGCGAGCCCGGGAAGGCGTCATTATGCTGGTAGCCAACGCAGACCGGCGCATCGAGCCGCTCGGCAAGCGCTTTTGACGCATCGATGCCGCCTTCGGCAAGGACCACCCCCGCTCCATTGAGGATGACCGGGAACCGCGCGCCCGACAGCACCTCAGCGGCCTGTGCGACCGAGTTTTCGCCACCGGAGCTCCGTTCGAATTCAATCGGGTCCGCGATTTCTATGTCGATGACCTGTGTCCACATGTCCCGTGGAATGTTGAGCTGAGCCGGACCTGACAGACGCTTGGCTTGGCTGATAACACGGGTCAGAACCTCAACCACGCGCGACGGATCGCGGACCTCTTCCTGGTAGGCGACCATATCTTCGAACAGTTTCATCTGCTCGACTTCCTGGAAACCGCCCTGACCGATGGTCTTGTTCGCGGCCTGCGGGGTCACCAGAAGAAGCGGCGTATGGTTCCAGTAGGCGGTTTTCACGGCTGTGACGAAGTTCGTGATGCCGGGGCCGTTTTGGGCGATCATCATCGAAACCTTGCCGGTCGCCCGGGTATAGCCGTCGGCCATCATGCCGGCGCTGCCCTCATGGGCGCAGTCCCAGAACTTGATCCCGGCCCTCGGGAACAGATCCGAAATCGGCATCATCGCCGAACCAATGATCCCGAACGCTTGGTCGATCCCGTGGCGCTGTAGCACCTTAACGAAAGCTTCTTCGGTGGTCATCTTCATGGCGGTGTTCCTCCTCGGCTGCGTCTGAAGTGGCGGGCGCCTATACGCGCCGTTCTCACCACATGGCGTTAGCGTCTTGGTGTGACAAAGACCCGATACGCTGACGTAAGCCAATGCGCCAGCGACTGTCTTCATAGCGTACGCGACAACAATTCTACAGATTTTTGAGACCATTAGTCTCATTAATATGATGGAGATTGATCGGCGGTTTGTCGATATAGAGCTAGGCGCCATCCCCGATGTTGCCCAAATTTTCAGCTCACCTGCGGCGAGACGTCGCACCAAAACGGCGTTTCGCCAGAGAATCGCGTTTGCAAGCCGCCAGAGGCGCCCATAACGTTTTCAATTAGCGTCGCCAAGGCGGCGTGACACCAGAAACACCCGCGTTCGAACCGACCCGCAAGGCCGGCGGTTTCGAGGGCACCTACATGTCCAATACGGAGCATTCCCCATGTCTCTAAAGTCGAAACTCTCACTGGCCGCCGCCGGTTTGGCGATGATGGTCGGCGCTCAGCCGGCCTCAGCCGCCGACGAGATCACCGTCGCCTACTTCCTCGAGTGGCCGATGCCGTTCCAGTACGCCAAGGTGGAGGGCCTGTACGAAGAAGCGCTGGGCGTGAAGATCAATTGGGTGTCCTTTGACACAGGCACAGCGATGTCGGCGGCGATGGCGTCGGGCGACGTGCAAATCGCGGTCAGCCAGGGCGTGCCGCCATTCGTGGTCGCCGCCTCAGCCGGTCAGGATCTGCAAATCGTCGACGTCGCCGTCAGCTATTCCGAGAACGACAACTGCGTCGTCGCCGAGGCGCTGGAGATCGACAAGGAGAGCGCCAAGGAGCTTGAGGGTAAGAAGGTTGGCGTGCCAATCGGCACCGCCGCGCATTACGGCTTCCTGAAGCAGATGGACCATTTCGGCGTCGACACTGGCACGCTTGAAATCGTCGACATGGCCCCGGCGGACAGCGCCGCCGCTTTCGCGCAAGGCAACCTCGACATGGTGTGCGGCTGGGGTGGCGCGCTGCGGCGGATGAAAGAGCATGGCAACATCTTGCTGACCGGCGCTGAAAAAGAGGAGTTGGGCATCCTGGTGTTCGACGTCACCTCCGTGCCGGCCAGCTTCGCGGCTGAAGAAGGCGAGCTGTTGTCAAAGTTCCTGAAGGTGACCGCCGACGCCAATGCGATGTGGAACGCGGGCGATAAGCAGGCCGAGATGCTTCCGGTGATCGCCAAGGACGCCGGCATGGACGAGGAAGCCACCAAGGCGACCATCGACACCTTCATCTTCCCCTCGGTCGAGGATCAGCTTGACGCCAAATGGCTCGGCGGCGGCGCTCAATCCTTCATGGGCGGCGTGGCTCAGGTGTTCAGAGACGCCGGCTCGATCCCGTCCGCGCTCGACAGCTATGACGACGCGGTCGACGCCAGCTATCTGGACGCGGCTAGCAAGCTTTAACCCTGACGTCATCAGCTTGGCCGGGGCGGAACCGCCGCCCCGGTCCTCCCGCTTCCTTCAGTTCGGACGGAGACCTGATGACAGGCTTGTCGATTGAAAACCTCTCCATGCGCTTTGACCTCCCCAATGGCGGTCATGTTCAAGCGCTAAAAGACGTCTCTCTCTCCCTACAAAACGGTGAGCTATTGTCGGTGCTCGGGCCCTCCGGCTGCGGCAAGACCACTTTGCTCAACATCCTCGCGGGCTTTCTGGCGCCAACAGACGGGCGCGTGGTGCTGAATGGCCATGATGTCAAAGGCCCCGACGCCGAACGCGGCATGGTGTTCCAAAAGGGCGCACTGTTCGAGTGGATGAGCGTGCGCCAGAATGTGGATTTTGGTCCGCGCATGAAAGGCATGGCCAAGATGGAGCGCGACAAGATCGCGGATCATCTGTTGGAGACCGTCGGCCTTCAGGACTTCAAAGAAAAGGCGGTTTATGAGCTCTCAGGCGGCATGCAGCAACGTGTGGCGCTGGCGCGATGTCTGGCGAACGACCCCGATGTAATCCTGATGGACGAACCGCTGGGCGCACTGGACGCCCTGACTCGGGAGAAGATGCAAGGTTTGGTGCTCAAGCTCTGGAAAGAGACCGGCAAGACCGTGATCCTGATCACCCACTCAGTTGAGGAAGCCCTGTTATTGGGCGAACGGCTGCTGGTGATGGCCCCGCGCCCAGGGCGCATCCACAAGGAATATAAACTGCCCTTCGCTGAGCGCGGCGTGAATGCCGATCTGCGCGACGTCAAAAAAGGCGAGGGTTTCGCCGAGACCCGCGACGAGATCCTGTCGATGATCTGGGGTATGGAAGAGGAGATTATGGGCCGGACGGAGGCGACGCAATGACCGGCTATTTGATCCTATTCGTTTATATCGCGCTGTTTATCGGCGCCTACACCCTGGTCCAAGTGGTCCGGCGCAGTCGCGCCGCTACGCAAGACTTCACCAGCTTAAAGACGGTGACCTTCGGCGATGAAAGCGCGATCCGCTCTGATCGCGCCGCCTCGGTGATCTCGATCCTGGTGATTTTCCTGATCTGGGGCGCTTTCACCGGCTCCAAGCTGGTGCCGCTGCATGTGCCCGGCCCGTTCGCGGGCGACACCAGCTTTTCCTATGAAGCGGTGAACGCGGCGGGGGAGACGGACCAGGCCACAGTAAGCGTCATCGTCCACCAAGTCGGCGAGGACGTCGAGGCCCCTGAAGCCGCGCCCGGCGACGGCTTCGCTAAAGACGACGCCGCCACCGTCGCCACCTGGCGCCAAGTGCTGATCCGCGCCAATCGCAATGACGAGGGGCGGACCGAGGAGGGTTTCAAGATTACCGCCATCGACGGCCAGCCGATCGCCCCAGGCGAGAAGGTGAGCGTCGAGGACGGAGACGTCTCAATGACGGCGAAAGGCTCGCTCAACTTCACGCCCCATAAGGGCTTGCAGATGGAGCCGATCTGGATGCCCTCGCCAGAGGCGGTGGCCTATCGGTTTGTTGAGATCGCCAACGAGGGCTATCAAAACTTCACCCTGTGGGAGCATTTGGGCTGGTCGTTGATCCGAGTGGTCGTCGGCTTTGCAGCGGGGGCGGCGTTAGGGATTCCCCTAGGCTACGCCATGGGCCTCTCCGGCTGGTTCAGGGGCTGGTTCGACCCGATCGTCGAGTTCATGCGCCCGGTGCCGCCGTTGGCGCTGATCCCGCTGGTGATCATCTGGTTCGGGATCTGGGAGACGGGCAAGATCGTGCTGCTGTTCCTGGCGGCGCTCTGGATCATGACCATCGCCGCTCGCGCCGGGGTGTCAGGGGTCAACATCTCCAAGGTCCACGCCGCCTATTCGCTTGGGGCGTCGCGATGGCAGATCCTGCGGCATGTGATCATCCCCAACTCCCTGCCGGAGATCTTCACCGGCGCCCGCGTCGCGATGGGGGTGTGCTGGGGCACAGTGGTCGCCGCTGAACTGGTGGCGGCGCAGAAAGGGGCCGGGATGATGATCATTGCCGCGTCGAAGTTCCAACTGACTGATATCGTGATCATGGGCATCGTGCTGATCGGTGTCATTGGCTACGGCATCGATACCTTGATGCGCATGGCCGAGAAGGCGCTGGTGCCTTGGAAAGGGCGTTTCTAGAGCATTACAAAACAATAAGTTAGAGCCTTCTGCATGAGCGAAAGTTCATGTCTCAGGCTCTAACTGTTATTTTCAGGCTGATATGACGGCAGTTGGGGAGTGAATGGATGAAACGCTTCACCAAGTCATTCACCCAGCAACAACCGCTGCCGGAGGCCGCGATTGAACGAGCGGTGGAGATCCTGCATTCGGGCCGCCTACACCGATACAACCTTACCCCTGGCGAGGTGGGCGAGACCGCCTTGTTGGAGCAAGAGTTCGCCGTATGGCAGGGCGCACGCTACTGCGTCGCCTGCGCCTCTGGCGGCGCGGCGATGCAGATCGCTTTGCGGGCTGTGGGGCTGAAGCCGGGCGAGCCGGTGCTGGCCAACGCCTACACCCTGGCGCCCGTCCCCGGCGCGATCCACGCGGCGGGCGGGGCGCTGGCCTTGGTGGAGATCAATGATCGCTGGGTGATCGATTTCGACGATCTGCGGCGTCGAGCCGAGG
This sequence comes from Paracoccaceae bacterium, assembly GCA_019634215.1. GTDB lineage: Bacteria > Pseudomonadota > Alphaproteobacteria > Rhodobacterales > Rhodobacteraceae > JAHQVS01. Next base: position 6,153 of record JAHQVS010000310.1, read on the forward strand.
CCACTGGCGCACGGCTGCTGATGCTGTCGCATATGCGCGGGCGCCTGGCCGATATGGAGGCGCTCACCGATCTTTGCGCCGAGCTGGGGCTCACGGTGATCGAGGATTGCGCCCACACCATGGGCGCGCGCTGGAACGGTAAGCTCTCGGGCGGTTTTGGCAAAGTCGCCTGCTTCTCGACCCAGACCTATAAGCACATGAACTCCGGCGAGGGCGGGTTGTTAACGACAGACGACCCCGACATCGCCGCCCGCGCGGTGCTGCTGTCCGGCTCTTACATGCTCTATGACCGCCACGGCGCCGCGCCCGACGCCGCAGCGTTCGAAGCGGTGCGATATGACACGCCGAACTGCTCCGCCCGAATGGATCATCTGCGCGCGGCGCTGCTACGGGCGCAGCTGCCAGAGCTGGAGACGAATATCGAGGCCTGGAACGCGCGCTACCGAGTGTTGGAGGCGGGGCTGGCGAAGTCGAATGGAGTCCGCATCGTCCCCAGGCCGCCTGAGGAATCTTACGTCGGCTCCTCGATCCAGTTTCATGCGACGGGTGTGGAGCAAGACCGCATTCCCGATTTCGTCGCTGGATGCGGCGCACGCGGGGTGGAGCTGAAATGGTTCGGCGCTCCGGAACCACACGGCTTCACCAGCCGCTATGACCATTGGCGCTACGCCACATCAGGCCAAGACCTGCCGCAAACCCGCAAAGCGCTGGCAACAACCTGCGACATGCGGGTCCCGCTCACCTTCTCGGAACAGGATTGCGCCGACATTGCCGAGATTATCGTCGATGAAATGAGCCGCGCAATCAAAGTGGGTTAATCCATTTCGGCGACGCCATAGCGCGCCATGAACATCTCCACCGTGTTGGCGGCGATCTCCTCCATCCGCGCTTCGGACACCAGTTCGCCGGAGAACACCACCGGCCAAAACGCCTGCGCCTTGAGCAGACCAAGAAACTGAGTGGCGGCGGTTGGCGCGTCCTCCACCCGTAGATGCCCCGCCTCGGCGGCTGCGGCGATGAAGCTGCGGAACGTGTCTAGATGCTCAGTCTTTTTATTGAACTCGGCGGCGAGCGCAGGGTCCCGGATGGTTTCGCTGACGACCATGGTCGCCAACGTCATAAACTCGGGCGAGGTGAGCAACCGTCCCTCGGCTTGCGCCAGGGAAAGAAACTGCGGACAGGGCGGCTGCGCCGGGTCGTAGGTGAGATCCATGGCGCCGTCGACGCGGTCGACCAGCTCATCCAGAATGGCGCGAAACAGCGTCTCTTTGCTTTCAAAATGATTGTAAACGGTGCGTTTCGACACGCAGGCGCGCGCGGCGATGCGGTCCATGCTGGCGCCCGCGAATCCGGACTCCCGAAATTCGGCCACCGCTGCATGGATAATTTTTCCACGTTTATAACGGGTTGAGCACATTGCGCCGCCACCTCCACCCTTAGCTGGGTAGGCGTTTGGGCGCCAAAAGTAAACTGAGCTGCGAAAGTAAACTCTGCAGTTTACATGGCGGCGCTCCATGTATACTACACCGTGCAGTTTACATGACGACTCACCCTCGATTCCTCATGTAAGCCGCCTTTGGCCGCCGTCCATCGCGCGGGGCCAGGGCCGGCGCGCCTTCATGGGGGAGGCCGCCACACGCCTCAGGGAGAAGTCCATGACTGTGAGCTTCAGACTCAACGGCGAGACCGTTTCGGTCGAGACGCCGCCCGACACCCCGCTATTGTGGGTGCTGCGCGACGAGCTGGACCTGACGGGAACCAAATTCGGCTGCGGCGTCGCCTCTTGCGGGGCCTGCACCGTGCATGTGAACGGCGAGCCGGTGCGCTCCTGCGTCACTGCTGTTGGCGATCTTGATGGCGGCGAGGTCACCACCATTGAGGCGGCGGACGGCGCGGCGGCCAAGGCGGTGCAAGCCGCATGGCGCGAGCTGGATGTGGTCCAATGCGGCTACTGCCAATCCGGCCAGATCATGAGCGCGATCGGCCTTCTGTCGGAGAACGCCAAGCCGAGCGACGAAGACATCGACGGCGCCATGGCGGGCAATGTCTGCCGCTGCGCAACTTATGTCCGCATCCGCGCCGCGATTCATCGCGCCGCTGAGATCATGGAGGCCTGAGCCATGACTGTTCACACCATGACTGTTCACACTTCCCGACGTGGGTTTATTCAAGGCGCGGCGGCGCTCGGCGCGGCGCTGGTTGTCGGCCTCGATACGCGCGGCGCGCTGGCGGCAAGCGCCGAGGCGACCGCACTCAACCCGTTCGTTACCATCGGCGCCGATGGCGGCGTTACGGTGATGATTAAGCATTTCGAGATGGGGCAGGGCGCCACCACCGGCCTCACCACCCTAGTCGCTGAAGAGCTGGACGCGGATTGGGATCAGGTGACGCCCGCCTTCGCGCCCTCGGACAACGAGACCTATAAAAACCTGGCGTTCGGCGGCCAGGGCACCGGCGGGTCGACGGCGATCGCTAACTCCTACATGCAGTATCGCCAAGCGGCGGCGGCGGCGCGGGAGCTGTTGGTACAGGCGGCGGCGGCGGAATGGGGTGTCGAGCCCTCGGCAATCAGCATCGAGAACGGTGAACTGGTCTCGGGCGCGACTCGGGGGAATTTCGGGCAATTCATCGAGGCCGCCGCACAGCTCACCCCTTCGGAACAGCCAGCGCTGAAAAGCCCAGACGCGTTCCGCTATATCGGCCGTGACAAGCTGACCCGGAAGGACACGGCAGCGAAAATCGACGGCTCCGCCACCTTCGCGATCGACGTGAAGGTTCCAGGCATGGTGTACGCGGTGATCCTGCGCGCGCCGCGTTTTGGCGGACAGGTGACCGGATTTGACGCCTCTGACGCAATGGAGGTGACGGGCTTCCTGGACGCCAAGGCGTTGCCGAACAAGGCGGGGGTCGCGGTGTACGCCAAATCGACCTGGGCGGCTCTCCAGGCGCGTGAAGCGATCACTGCGGAGTGGGATTTCTCGGCAGCTGAAAATCGCGGGACCGAAGAGCTGGTGACGTATCACCGCGAGCTGTTGGATGCGCCGACCTATCAGGCCCATAAGGGCGGCGATTTCGACGCCGTTGCTCAAGCCGTCGACGCCGCCGCGACCAAGGTCGAAGCGGAGTTCCTGTTTCCGATGCTCGCCCATGCGCCGATGGAGCCACTGAACTGCGTGATTGAGCCCACGGAAGGCGGCGGCGTGCGCCTTCATGACGGTTGCCAGTTCCCCGGCATCACCCATCCAGCGCTGGCGCAGATGCTGGGTCTGGAGATGTCTCAGGTTGAGATCAACACGGTGTACGCCGGGGGCTCCTTCGGTCGCCGCGCCACGGTGACCGCTGATTATCAGGCCGAGGCCGCAATGGCGTTCGACCTGCTCGGCCGCGAGACGCCGGTGAAGCTGGTCTGGTCACGCGAGGATGATATTCGCGGTGGCTATTACCGGCCAATGGCGGCGCATCGGGCGCGGATCGGGCTGGATGCAGAAGGCGCGGTCGCTGGGTGGGACCATCACATCGCAGTCAAGCCAATCATTAAAGGCACGCCGTTCGAGGCGGCGCTGGTTCATGACGGCGTTGACCACACCTCGATTGAGGGCGTCGGCGACAGCCCTTACACCATCCCCAACATGTCAGTCGGCCTGACCGACGCCGACACGCCGGTTCCGGTGTTGTGGTGGCGCGCGGTCGGCCACACCCATACCGCCTTCGTGATGGAAAGCCTGATGGACATGGCCGCGCATGCGGCTGGGGCCGATCCGGTGGACTGGCGGCTGCGGCATCTTTCTGGCGACAGCGGCGACCACAAGCGTCTCACTGGCGTGCTCAAACTGGCGGCGACGAAATCCGGTTGGGCCGAACCGGCGTCCGAGGGACGGGCGCGCGGCGTGGCGGTCCATAAATCCTTCGGCTCATACGTCGCCCAGGTGGCCGAGATCTCGGTCGACGCCGACGGCCTGGTGAAGGTGGAGAAAGTCACCTGCGCCGTGGATTGCGGCGTGGTGGTGAATCCAGATGTGGTGCGGGCGCAGATGGAGGGCGGGATCGGTTACGGCCTCGGCCATTTCATGCGCAATCAGATCACGCTGACCGAGGGCGAGGTCGATCAATCCAATTTCCCGGATTACGAGCCGCTGCGCCTCACGGATATGCCGGAGATCGAGGTACATATGGTCGCCTCTGGCACCGCCCCAACCGGCGTCGGCGAGCCCGGCGCGCCGCCGGTCGGCCCGGCGCTCGCGAATGCGATCTTCGCCGCCACCGGCGAGCGGGTGACTTCGCTGCCGTTGGCGGAGCATGGGGTGAGCTTCGCCTAGGCTCAAACGCGATAAGGGCGACCAGCTTAATTCAGGCTGGTCGCTTTCACTCTTGAGAAAAAGCTGGGACGGGGTCCTGTCGATGGGGGCGATCCCAATCAGTCGCCTCCAAACCAATCGGAACGATATTAAGTTTCGAAACAGAACCAATAAAATTTGAAAAGCCATAAAAACTGACAAATTAAGAATGTATGCAACACTGGCGACTAACCCGCCCCTGAAAAATATGAGCTTAATGTGAGCAAAGCTAACGCGAGCACTTTTCTGAAACGGCAATTCGGGCGAGGCCTGGGGGCCTCTTTGTTGCTCTCGCTGCTGTCACCGGCGACGGCTTTAGCCCAGCAAGGCCCTTTGCCGGTCGACGTGGCGGCCCCGTTGCAGGCCAAAATCATCGACTGGAACGAATACACCGGCCGCTTCGAAGCGGTTGAACGCGTCGAGTTAAGGGCACGGGTGTCTGGTTATCTGGATGCGATCAAATTCCGCGACGGTCAGCTTGTGAAGAAAGGCGAGGTGCTGTTCGTGGTTGATCCTCGCCCGTTCCAAGCGGCCCACTCCCGCGCCGAGGCGGAGCTACAGGCTGCGCAGGCGGAACAAACCCGCGCCGCAGCTGATTTGGTGCGCGGCGAGGAGCTGGTGAGCAATCGCACCTTGTCAGAAAGCGTGCTGGACGAGCGACGGGCCGTGAAACTGCAATCAGACGCGCAGGTCGCCATCGCCGAGGCGGCGTTGCGCACCGCGGCACTTGACTTGGAGTTCACCGAGGTGAAAGCCCCGTTCTCCGGGCGGATTTCCGCCACTGAGGTGGATGTCGGTAATCTGGTCACCACAGGTGAGACTGAATTAGCGGTGCTCGTCTCGATCAACCCGATCCATCTGGTCTTCACCGCCTCCGAGGCGGATTTTCTGAGATACTCACGCCTCAATGCTGAAGGCTCCCGCCCCAGCTCTCGTAACGCAGCCAACCGCGTCGAAGCGCGGCTGATCGATGAACAGGGGTGGCCTCATCACGGCAAGATGGATTTCGTCGACAATGAGATCGACCCTAACGCCGGCACAATCACTGGCCGTGCGATTTTCACCAATGACGACGATCTATTGACGCCCGGCCTGTTCGCACGGCTGCGCTTGGTCGGCTCCGGCGAGTATGAGGCGCAACTGCTGCCGGATACCGCGATCCTGTCCGATCAGGCGCGCAAGATCGTGCTGACCTTGGCGCCGTTGGCGGCTGAAGATCCGCGCAAACCGCAATGCGGCGAAGCGCCTTGTCAGGAAGTGGTCGCCAAGGTGGTCACGCTGGGTGCGATCCATCGTGGTCTGCGGGTGATCAAGAGCGGGCTCAGCCCCGAGGACAGGGTGATCGTTTCTGGCGTTCAGCGCGCCCGCCCAGGCGGGCTGGTGATCCCGCAACCCACTGAATTGGACTTCGCCGGCCCGGACGCCGCGACGAACGGGGATTGAGGATCGGCGCATGGGCTTTTCACATTTCTTTATCGACCGCCCGATCTTCGCGGCGGTCGTCTCGATCCTGATCACCCTGATCGGGGCGGCGGCCTATATCAGCCTGCCGGTGACGCAATACCCAGAGATCTCTCCGCCAACGATTCAAATCACCGCCAGCTACCCCGGCGCCTCGGCGCAAACCGTGGCCGACACGGTGGCGACGCCGATCGAGCAGGAGATCAACGGCGTCGACGGCATGCTGTATATGGTCAGCCAGTCGACTGGTGACGGTGCGATGTCGCTAAGCGTGGTGTTCAAGCTCGGCACCGATCTGGATCAAGCCCAGGTGTTGGTGCAGAACCGGGTGGCTATCGCCGAACCACGCTTGCCGGAGGAGGTGCGCCGCCTCGGCGTCACCACGCGCAAATCCTCGCCTGACCTGATGATGGTCATCCACATGTTCTCGGACGATAACAGCCGGGATCAGCTTTATGTCTCGAACTACGCCCGCACCCAGGTGATCGACCGGCTGGCGCGGATCGATGGTGTCGGCCAAGCGCGGCTGTTCGCCGAGCGGGCCTATTCGATGCGGATCTGGCTCAACCCCGACCGGATCGCCGGGTTCGGTATGACAGCTGGTGAGGTGGTGGCGGCGCTGCGCGCCAACAATGTGCAGGTCGCCTCCGGGGTGCTGAGCCAACAGCCGGTGCCCACCAGCGCCGCTTTTGAACTGTCGGTGGAGACCCAGGGCCGCCTGATCGACCCGGAGCAATTCGAGAATATCGTCGTCAAAACCACCGATGTTGGAGCGCAGGTGCGGGTGCGAGACATCGCCCGCGTCGAACTTGGCGCGCAGGATTACAGCACGATCGGCTATCTGGACGACAAGACTGCTCTGCCAATCTTGATCTTCCAACGCCCCGGCTCTAACGCCCTCGCCACCCGCGACGCGGTGCTAGCGGAGATGCAAGCGCTGTCGGAGGCGTTCCCGCAGGGCGTGGCGTATGACGTCATCTACAACCCGACCAACTACATCGAGCAATCGGTGGACGCGGTGTATGTGACCATCTTCGAGGCGGTGCTGCTGGTGGTGGCGGTGATTGTGATCTTCCTGCAATCACTGCGGGCTTCGATCATTCCCATTCTGGCGATCCCGGTGTCGTTGATCGGCACCTTCGCCGTCATGGCGGCGTTTGGGTTCTCCCTCAATAACCTGACCCTGTTCGGTTTGGTGTTGGCGATCGGGATCGTGGTCGACGACGCCATCATCGTGGTCGAGAATATGGAGCGCTATCTGGCGGAGGGGCTCTCGCCGAACGAGGCGGCGCATAAGACCATGGATGAGGTATACGGCGCCCTGGTCGCTTCCGGCTTGGTGCTGGTGGCGGTGTTCGGGCCCACCGCGTTTATCGCGGGCATTTCCGGACAGTTCTTCCAACAATTCGCCGTCACGATAGCGGCGGCGACGCTGATTTCGGTGCTGGTGTCTCTAACGCTGTCGCCAGCGCTGGCGGCGTTGTTGATGCGCCGCCATGGCGGCGATGCGCCAGCATCTGCTCTGGGCAAATTGGGTGCGACCCTTTCTTGGCCGTTCGAACGATTGGGCGCCGGTTTCAACTGGGGCTTCGAGCGCATGGCCGGGGGTTATGCTTGGCTGGTGCGGCGGCTGCTGCGAGTCTCGGCGGTGGTGCTTGTGGCTTACGCGGGATTGCTGTGGCTGACAGGCGTGCAACTAACCCAAACACCGACCGGCTTCATCCCGGAACAAAACCAGGGATATCTGATCACGGTGATCCAGTTGCCGCCGGGGGCGTCGCTGGAGCGGACGGACACGGTGGTGAAGCGCGCGACTGAGATCATTCTCGGCCATCCCGGTGTGGCTCACACCGCCGGCTTCGCCGGGCTGGACGGGGCCACCTTCACCAACGCCTCCAACGCTGGAGCCATCTTCTTCACCTTCAAGGATTTCGACGAGCTGGCCAGACTAGGGCTCACGCAGGGGCAAATCTTGCAAGAAGTCCAAGGCGCGCTGTTCCAGATTAAGGACGCCTTCGCCTTCGTGGTGGCGCCGCCCCCCGTGCGCGGCGTCGGCAACGCCGGGGGCTGGAAGATGTATGTGCAGGACCAGCGCGGACGCGGGCCTGAAGCTTTGGAGAACGCCATCAACAGCCTCGCCGGGTCAGCCAATCAGACCGGCGACCTGACGCGCGTTTTCACTCTGTTCAACACCGCGACGCCGAAAATCTATGCTGATATCGATCGGGTGAAGGCGGAGCAGCTTGGCGTGACCCCGGATCGGGTGTTTGAGACGCTGGAGGTATATCTCGGCTCGGCGTTCGTGAACGACTTCAACTTCCTGGGCCGCACTTATCGGGTCACGGCTCAGGCCGACGGCCAGTTCCGCGATGAGCCACGCGACATCGCCAATCTGCGCACCCGCACCGATACCGGCGGGATGATGCCGATCGGCTCGGTGGCGACCTTCCAGGACATCACCGGCCCGTATCGGGTGGCGCGTTACAACCTCTACCCCGCCGCGGCGGTGCAAGGGGCCACTGCGCCGGGCGTCTCAACCGGGGCGGCCATCGGGGCCATGGAGGCGTTGGCGGAGGATCAGCTTCCCAGCGGCTTCGGCTATGAGTGGACCGAACTCGCTTTGCAGGAAAAGCTCGCAGGAGACACTGCCGTCTACATCTTCATCATGGCGGTGGTGTTCGTGTTCCTGCTGCTGGCGGCGCAATATGAAAGCTGGCTGTTGCCGCTGGCGGTGATCCTGATCGTGCCGATGTGCATCCTGACCGCGATTTCCGGAGTGCTGCTGCGGGGCATGGACAACAACATCCTGACCCAGATCGGCTTGGTGGTGTTGGTGGGGCTGGCCTCAAAGAACGCGATTCTGATCGTCGAGTTCGCCAAACAGGCGGAGGACCGCGGCCTCAGCCGGGTCGATGCGGCAGTGGAGGCGGCGCGGCTGCGGCTGCGGCCGATCCTGATGACCGCCTTCGCCTTTATCCTCGGGGTTGTGCCGTTGGTGATCGCCAGCGGCGCCGGGGCGGAGATGCGCCAGGCGCTGGGAACAGCGGTGTTCTTCGGCATGCTGGGCGTCACCGCCTTCGGCTTGTTGTTGACGCCGGTGTTCTATGTGGCCTGCCGTTGGATCGGCGCAGTCGCGCGCGGTGAGAAGACGGCGGCTGGCAAGCTGGCGGAAACGTCATAGATCAAGGCCTCAGCTTCGCGGCGCGCCTCACAACCGGGGCGCGCCGCAACAGAGAGGCGGATCATGACTAATAATCGTAAAAACCCGCCGCGCGGCGTCGCGATCCCAAGCGGACGGCTGTCGCGGATGGCCCGCTTCGGCGGCCTGACCGCCGGGATCGCTGGCGGCATGGCGGCGGAGGGGTTGCGCCGCGTTGCCGCTGGGGAACGGCCTTCGTTGGAGAGCATGCTTCTCACCCCGGCCAACGCAGCGCGGTTCGCCAACCAACTCGCGCAGTTGCGCGGCGCGGCGATGAAGGTCGGACAGTTGTTGTCTATGGAAGGCGGCGAGCTGCTGCCGCCGGAATGGGCTGAGACCCTGGGGCGGCTGCGCGCCGACGCGGATTATATGCCCTCGCGGCAGCTCAAAACCGTGTTGATCCAGAATTGGGGGCCGGATTTCCTCAAGCGGTTCGAGCGCTTCGACGTTCAGCCGATCGCCGCCGCTTCGATTGGGCAGGTGCACCGCGCCCGCACCCGGGATGGGCGTGATTTGGCGATCAAGGTGCAATATCCAGGCGTACGCGGCAGCATCGACAGCGACGTGGCCAATGTGGCGACGCTGATCCGAATGTCAGGACAGGTTCCTAAAGCTTTAGATCTTGCGCCACTATTAGATGAAGCGAAACGTCAACTTCACGATGAGGCGGACTACGCCCGCGAAGGCCGATGCCTCGCCCAATTCGGCGCGCTCATGGCCGACTCTCCGGACTATCAGGTTCCCGGCTTCCATCCCGACCTATCGACCACGGATCTGTTGGCGATGGATTTCCTGGAGGGCGTCCCAATTGAGTCGCTAGCATCAGCGCCCCAGGGTGAGCGAGACCGGGTTATGGGGCTGCTGATTGACCTGCTGTTGCGGGAGCTGTTTGAATTCCGATTGATGCAGACCGATCCGAACTTCGCCAATTATCGATACAGCTCTGAATCTAAATCATTAATTCTGCTTGATTTCGGCGCCACCCGAGCGTTTTCGGAGGAACGATCCGCCCTCTATCGCCGCTTCATGGGCGTGTGCCTCTCCGGCGATCGCGAAGCGCTGAGAGGCGGGGCGATTGAGATGGGGTATTTTCCTTCAGAGACCGAGCCTCGACTGCAGGACATGATCTTGAGGGCCATTGAGATCGGGCTGGAGCCGCTGCGCCATGATGGCCCCTATGATTTCGCCTCCGCTTGCATGGTGGAGCGGCTGCATCGTCTGGGGACCGAGTTCGCACATGAGCGGGATTTTGCTCACACGCCGCCAATCGAGACGTTGTTTATGCAGCGCAAGGTCGCCGGGCTGTTTCTGCTTGGGACCCGCCTGAAGGCGCGCGTGAACATACGAAGCCGGATGGCGCCCTATCTGGCGGCGCACGCGGCCTCCCAATAAGGCGTTGCGCCGTATTTTCCCTTCAGAAACTCGATAAACGCCTTGGCGCGAGGCGCGACGAAGCGGGAGGGCGGGCGCAACGCCCAAATCGCGCCAACATCACGCACCTCCCAATCAGGAAGAAGCTGCACCAAGCGCCCCTCGCATAAATCCTCATAAACGTCGAACACCGACTTCAGGGCCAAGCCGAGCCCATAGACAGCGGCGTCGCGGGCCGCGCCGCCGTCATAGAGGTGCAGTGAGCCTGACACCTTCGCCACCCGCTCCTCACCGCCGCGCGAGAAGCGCCAGACCCTTAAATCACCGGTCACCAAACAGTTGTGACGCACCAAATCCTCTGGGTCGCGCAATGGCGGGGCGTCATCGAGATAGCCCGGCGCCGCCACCAGGATGCGGCGGTTGCCTGCCAACTTGGTCGCCCGCAACGCACTGTCCGCCAACGGGCCGACGCGCACCACCACTTCATAGCCGCCCTCAACCACATTCACGTGCTGATCGGAGACATGGAGGTCCAACTCAACCTTGGGATAAAGTCCCATAAATTCAGATAGATAGGGCAAAATATGCTTCTGCCCGAATGGCCCCGGCACCGAGGCGCGCAATAGGCCGGAGGGATTGGCTTCCGCGCCGCCGAGAGCGGCGCGGGCGGCCTCCAACTCATCCAGGGCGGATACAGCGTGCGCCAACAGCAACTCACCCTCCTCCGTGAGGGAGAGGCGGCGGGTGGTGCGGACGAACAGGGTCACGCCCAAACTGCGCTCCAACGCCTGTAGCCGTGCCGTGGCGGCGGCGGGGGAGAGGCCCAATTCGCGCCCTGCTGCAGCGAGGCCGCCCAGGGCGGCGGCGCGTCGAAACAGTTGCAGCTCTTCCAATCTCATTATTCAACCAAACAACACTATGGCTTCATCATAGCCAGGATTATCAATTCAATAGGAAGGATGCATATGGATCGCAAGGCGCTGGGCTTCACGAACGTGACACCAGGCAGCCAAGGCCCTTCACCGGAGGTTATCATGAGCGATACGCATATCAGCCAGAACGCCATTCCTGAAATCACCCCCGAGGCCATCGACGCCGGAATACGAACGGCTCGGCGGCTGCGTTCAGAAGCGGTCCACGCCAGCCTCAGCGCGTTCTTCGCCGCACTACGGCAACTGTTCAGCCGCCCCGCCACCCCACGCAGGAACATGCCGCAACCGCTCCCGTTGCGCCACGCGCTCTGATAGCTTCCCGCCTCAAACCAAGTCGCCGCTGGCTTACCGAGTCTTAGTTCCGGTCAAGTCAGCGGCAAGCGCGTGTGGGGCGGGAGGAGCGTAATGGAAGACCGGAAAGCAGCGTTCGAAGCGTATCTGGCGGCGGGACGGGATGGTGTCGGCTGGTGGCGATTCTTGGCCGGAGTGGCGCTGTTAGGGGTGTTGTATTTCATCGCGCCTATTCTCGCCGCCGCCGCCGGCTTCGCCCTGTACGCGGCGGCCTGCTGCTTTGACGAGGTCACGGGGTGGGTCAATGCCGGGGCCGACCTAGAGGCCGCGCCGTTTGGGGTGACAGCCACCTTCCTTATCGCCGTGCTGATCGGCATCGCCGCGAGCATTCCTGTGTTGGCGGGAATTTCACGTGGTTTGCACCGCCGCTCGATGGCGACCATGCTCGGCGGACGGGAACGATGGGTGGGGCGCAATCTGCTCTGTGGCGCTGCGGCGGCGGTCGCGGCCAGCTTGATCACAATCACCCTCGCCCTGGCGATCGGGTTGATTGGCCTGACGCCAACGGAGCGGCCGCCCTCTTGGCCCATAATCGCAGCGGCGCTGGCGGGGCTGATCATCTTCCAAGCCGCCGCCGAGGAGCTGGTGTTTCGCGGCTATTTTCTGCAATGGATCGGCGCGCGAGTCGGCAACGCCTTGGCCTGGGCGGCAGGGCCTTCCGTGGTGTTCGCGCTGCTGCATTTCTCCGGCGATTCGGGCATCGCCTCGTTGGGTTATGTCGCGGCCACCTTTGTGTTTGGGCTGTTCGCCGCCGCCACCGTGCGCCTGACAGGCGGTCTGAGTTGCGCCGTTGGCTATCATATAGCCAACAACTGGATCGCACTGCTGTTGGTGAACACGCCAGTGGGCGTCCAGGGCGCCGGCCTGTATCGTATCGAGATCTCCCCCGAACGGTTGCCGCTGCTGATGGGGCTCGGCCTGTTGTTCCTGCCCGCGATCTATGCGGCGCTGACGGTTCTGACCGTCGCCGAAACGCCGAAGCCGATTGCCGACGCCGCCGCGCCGGAGCCCAGCCTGTGAGCCTGGCGCGACCTGAGAAGCGCTCCCTGACGCTGCAAGGACACCGCACCAGCGTCACGCTTGAGCCGCCGTTTTGGGACGCTCTGCGGCGATTGGCGGCGCATCACGGCGTGTCGATAAACGCCCTCGCGGCCAAGATCGACGCTGAGCGGGCGCGCATCGATCCTGAGGTCACTTTGGCGAGCGCGCTGCGGGTGACGCTGCTATCCGCCGCCCGCGAAGGGCGGTGTTAAGGCTCCGCCGCGGCCTCCCAGCGTTGCGCTCACCTCACTCCCCAGAGGCGCCGCTCGGCGGCGCGATACGTTGATCCATCCGAACGCGATCGCAATCGAGGGTGGCGATTTGGTGCAGTTCACAGCCGTCGGACATGCGTCGGCGCAGGCTGACCTGAAGGATGTTATCACGAAAGAAGCTCTCCGGCGCCTCGACCCCGACAGCGCAAAAGCTGCGGGCGCGGGACACTGCGCGTTCGATGATGTCGCCGAGCGCCGCCCCGCTGCGGGCGCCGAACGCGGCGCCGCCGGTGGGCTCCACAAGCTCCCGCATGACGCCGGAAGGGGCGATCGCCCCTAGCTCCACCATAAACACCGGCGCGTCCACATCCTCCAGCGCCTCACGGAGCCGTTCGATATCCGACTTGGTCAGGTCGGCCACCGCACGTTGGTCGGCGAAGGCGAGCAGTAGCGGCTGTGCGGCGTTCACCGAGACGTCCGGGCGGGTTCGCAACGCATCCAACAGCGTCTCCACCAAGGGTCTTTGGGGCGCGCCGGGGCGTAGATTCTGCAAACCACTTTTGAAACGGCGCAGCAACGACAGGGTCTGGACGCTTGAGCGAATATCGAACACCCGGTCCGAGCGTTGATCTCCGAAGGATTGCGTCACCCACGGGCTTCGTAGCGGCGAAGGGCTGGATAGATAGAGCGACAGGCTGGTGCGGCCGCTTTCAGCACTGGCGCGCACAGAGCCGATTAACCGAGTCATTGCGTCGTACACGCCATCGCCCTTGTTCGACGAGTCCCGATTAATGCGGTCCAACGGCTCCTGCAGCGCGCTGGTCATATCGATGATCAATGACAGCGCTAAGGCCCGATCAGGCTCAACGAAGCAATCAAGCTGCTTCGCCGCCCCGGTTGCGGCGCCGCCGGCGCTGCGCCAGGCAACCTCAACATCGCTGATGCTGAGGCGGCGATCCGGACATAGCTGCTCGGCGAGAACGCCAACGATGGGGAAACAGATGAACTCGGTGCGCAACCGCTCATTCTCGCTCAAAATGCTGGCGGACTCAGCAGAGAGGGCGTCGCGATCTTCTGGAGCCATCGGCTCCGAGACGGCGCCGGGCGTGGGGGCTGAACCAAAGGCGGGAGAGACCTTCGGCCCTTCCTCCGATGCCGAGAGCCTGGAGATAGCGCTCGGCTCCAAGCTTGGGGAGGGGGCTTGAGCGGCCGGGTCTGGCGAATCGGTGGCGGTCTCGGTGGCGGCGAAGGCGGCAGCCTCAGCCGCCCGACGCGCGCCCAGGGCTGCGGGCTGGGGCGGAGCGACGTCCTCTTGCTCTTGGCCGATGATCGCCTCAAAATTCGGGGTGTCCACCGCTGGTTGCTCGGGCGTGGCTGAAACGGTCGGGCGGGCGGGTCGCCGAGGCGCGATCCACTCCCCCGGGTTCGGGGCCAGGGGGCGCTCTGGGGCGGCGTCGGTTAATCTTGGTGTGGGGAGCGATTTGCGCCACGGCGGCGACGCCGCCACCTCAGGCGGGTTGCTGGTGCAGAAGCCGGACTCCTCGGCCCGGTCCCGCAACTGAGAATAGGCGCAGTCGAACCACTCCGGCGGAGTGGAGAACAATGCCTGCGCGCTGCGGGGCTGAGCGGTGGCGGTTGCGACTCCGGCGGACCGCGCCGTCGCCGCCAGTGAGGAGGCCAACACCACCGCCACCGCAGCATAGGCGGCAGCCGGGGCGGCGGCGCCAAACCAGCCGGAGAGCCGCCCGCCAAACGCCCACAAGAACAAGGCGGCGGAGCCGACTCCAATCACCACCAAACAGCCGACCCACAACCCGCGGGCGCCAAAATATTGCGGCGCCAGCGCCAATAGCCCCAACGCCATCGCCGCCCCGGCCCAGGGCGCGGCGGCCGCGACCCCCTCGCCGAGGAACGCCAATAAGCTGTACAGACACATCGCCGCCAAGGCGGTAAAGGCGACCAAACTCATGGACGCGGCCACCCCGAGCCCAACCTGAAGTCCCGCCACGGCGATCACCGAGACACCGCCAGCTGACGCCAATGCGGCCATCAAGGCGACATCCCGCGCGAGACTGAGCGCGTTGATCAAACTCATGCGGATCTCGCCGTCATTCCGGCGCCTCCTGGCTGCGATCCCTAGCGACAAGCGCGTCAATCGCCCAAATAATACTAACGCGCTATATCGGGGATATCGTGGCGCGCACGCAAGCGCCAACCTCAGCGGCTCGCGCAGGGATTGAAAGTAAAAATCTGCTTATATTGTTGTTTTGGCGCGGGTTCTGGCCAAAATCCGGCCACACTTGCGCATCCAACCCACTGTAGCCACACAAGCGTATAGGGAATCCCTGTCATGAGCGAGATCACCGCTGAATTGGACGCGCGCGGACTGCGTTGCCCCTTGCCGGTGCTCAAGACTCGCAAGCGTTTGAGCGGCCTCGCCCCTGGCGACCGGCTGGTGGTGACCGCCGATGATCCGGCGGCGGTGATCGATATGCCGCATTTCTGCAACGAACAAGGCCACACGCTGGAGGACTGGCGGGAGGAGCCGGACGGCTCGCTGGTGTTCGAACTGCGCAAGGGCGGGATCGACGGCGACGGTTGATCGCGATGACGCAGCGCTCCGGGCTTTCGCCAGGCGGCAGAGAGTGATAGCTCCAGCACCGCTTGAAGCCACAGCGCCCCCCAGCGCTGAAGAGAGTCGCCCAACCCAATTTCGGGGCGGCGCACGGAGCCGGACATGGTTGAGATCACGCTCTACAACACCGCGACACGGGCCAAGGAACGGTTTACTCCGATCGACCCTGACAATGTCCGGATGTATGTGTGCGGACCCACGGTCTACGACCGGGCGCATATCGGCAATGCGCGGGCTGTGGTGGCGTTCGACCTGCTGTATCGGATGCTGCGGCATATCTATGGGCCGGAGCATGTCACCTATGTGCGTAATGTCACCGACGTCGACGACAAGATTAACGCCCGCGCCGCCGAACGCGGGGTCGACATATCAACGGTCACTGATGAAACCCTGAATTGGTTTCATGAGGACATGACCTCCATTGGCGCATTGCCGCCGACCCATGAGCCGCGCGCGACCCAGTGGATCACTCAAATGATCGCCATGGCTGAGCAGTTGATCGCTTCGAACAACGCCTATGCCGCCGAGGGGCATGTGCTGTTCGCGGTAAAGGGCTTCGACGATTACGGCGCGCTGTCGCGCCGCTCGGTGGACGATATGATCGCTGGCGCGCGGGTCGAGGTTGCGCCCTATAAGCGCGATCCAATGGATTTTGTGCTCTGGAAGCCCTCTAGCGCCGCCGAGCCGGGATGGGACAGCCCCTGGGGCCGGGGGCGGCCGGGATGGCATCTTGAGTGCTCCGCGATGTCATATGAGTTGCTGGGCGAAAGCTTCGACATTCACGGCGGCGGCATTGATTTGGTCTTCCCGCACCATGAAAACGAGCGCGCGCAATCGCTCTGCGCTCACCCCAAGGGCGACTTCGCACGAGTCTGGATGCACAACGGCTTTGTTCAGGTCGAGGGTGAGAAGATGTCGAAAAGCCTCGGCAACTTTATCACCGTGAACGATCTGCGTGACAGCGCGCCGGGGGAGGTGATCCGACTGGCGCTGCTGAGCGCGCAGTATCGCCAACCGCTGGATTGGACTCAGGCTCTCGCCATTGAGATGCGCACGGTTTTGACCCGCTGGCGGCAGGTGGCGGCGGAGGCCAACGGCGAAGCCCTGACCGAACCGCCTGAAGCGGTGACGGCTGCGCTTGCGGACGATCTCAACAGCCCCAAAGCGATCGCTGAGATGCATCGCCTCGCCTCAAAAGGTGACGCCGCCGGGCTCCGGGCGGCGGGCGCGCTGCTCGGGCTGCTCACGCCGGAACTGGGCGGTTGGGAAGCCGCCCCGGAAGCTACAACCGAAATCGCCGCCCTGATAGAGGCGGCGCTGGCGGCGCGAATGGCGGCGCGGAAAGCCAAGGATTTCGCCGCCGCCGATCGCCTCCGCGATGGGTTGATCGCCGCCGGGGTTGAGATCAAGGACACGCCACAGGGGGCGGAATGGGTGCTGAAGCCGGAGTTTGACGCCGGCAAACTGCCGGAGGCCAGTACGTGATGTCCTCTTCAAAAGGCCCCGGTTTCCGCACCGCTGCTGAGCGCCGCGCTGAACAGCTCGCTGAGGCTGAACAAAGGCTAGAGGCGGTCAAGCGCGGGGTCGAGACCGCGTTGGAAACCTACTCTGAGAACTCGCGCGAACGCATGGAGACGCTGCGCTTCTGCGCCCGCATCGGGCTGGAGCTGTCGTTCGACCGCCCGGGCGCGGGCTTGGAGTTCGAAACGCGGGACATCGAAACCGTGGTCGCCGCCATGGACGCCACCCCCCTGCCCGCCTCGCTGAAACGGTTCGTCGGATAATGCCGCCCACATCAGATAAGGAACGACTCTGGCTGTTCGACACCACCCTGCGCGACGGCCAACAGACCCAAGGCGTCGACTTCTCCGCCGTCGCCAAGCGCAAGATCGCCGAGGCGCTGGACAAGTTGGGCATCGACTATATCGAGGGGGGGTGGCCCGGCGCAAACCCCACAGATAGTGATTTCTTCCGCGACGCCCCGCGCTTCGACCACGCTCGTCTCACCGCCTTCGGCATGACTAAGCGCGTCGGAATCTCAGCCTCCAACGACCCGGTTCTGGCGGAGGTGTTGAACGCCGGGACGCCTGCGGTGTGCCTTGTCGGCAAGACTCATGATTTCCATGTCACCACCGCCCTCGGCGTCAATTTGGCGGAGAATCGCGACGCCATCGCCGAAAGCGTGGCGCACCTAGTGGAGGAAGGGCGGGAGGCGCTGTTCGACGCCGAGCATTTCTTCGACGGCTGGAAGGCGGATCGCGATTACGCCCTGTCTTGCCTGGAAGCCGCGCTGGAAGCCGGGGCCGCCTGGGTGGTGCTGTGCGACACCAATGGTGGCGCATTACCAGAAGAAATTGGCGAGATCGTCAACGACGTGGCGCAACGCGTCCCCCGGCACAAGCTCGGCATTCACACCCATAACGACAGCGAAACCGCCGTCGCTGGAGCGTTAGCAGCAGTGCGAGCCGGGGCCCGTCAGATCCAGGGCACGCTGAATGGTCTTGGCGAACGTTGCGGCAACGCCAACCTCATATCGTTAATCCCGACGCTGATGCTTAAGGAGCCCTACGCCAGCCAGTTAGAAACTGGCGTCGGCGCCGGGGGCCTCGCCAGCTTGACGGCGGTCAGCCATATGCTTGACGAGGTGCTGAACCGGGCGCCAAACCGTCACGCGCCCTATGTCGGGGCGGCCGCTTTCACCCATAAGGCTGGCCTGCACGCCTCGGCGGTGGTGAAGGACCCCACAACCTACGAACATGTTCCGCCGGAGGTGGTCGGCAACGCCCGAGTGGTGCCGATGTCGAATCAAGCCGGGCGCTCAAATCTGTTGCGGCGCCTGGAGGCGGCGGGAATCCCGGCGCAGAAGGATGATCCCCGGCTGACCCGGCTGCTGTCGCGTGTCAAAGAGCTGGAGGAGAAGGGCTTCGCATACGACAGCGCCGAGGCCAGCTTTGAGCTGCTCGCCCACTCGGAACTCGGCATGCTGCCAACCTATTTCGACGTTGAGCGGTTTCGCGTCACTGTCGAGCGGCGTTATAATGCAGTGCAAGAGTTGGTGACGGTCTCGGAAGCGGTGGTGGCGGTGAATGTCGGCGGGATTCGGCGATTGTCGGTGTCGGAAAGCCTTGATCCTGAAACCAAATCCGACCAAGGGCCGGTTAACGCCCTATCGCGGGCGCTGCGCATGGATCTCGGCATTTACCAAGGTTTTGTCGATGACCTGGAACTGGTGGACTTCCGGGTGCGCATCCTCTCCACCGGCACCGAGGCGGTGACGCGGGTGTTGGTCGACAGCCAAGACGCCCAAGGCAGGCGTTGGACCACTGTCGGGGTCTCGGCCAACATTGTCGACGCTTCCTTCCAGGCTGTGGTGGAGTCGATTGTCTATAAACTGCTGCGTGATGGCGCGCCCGCCAATGGGGGCTGAGCCGATGGCGGAGCACGGCGCGCGCATCGAGGAGCCGCTTGAAGAGCAGGTGCGGCGCGGCGATCCGGACCGATTCGCGGCTGTCATGATCGCGCCCGAGCCGATGCGCGGCGCCCTAGTCACCCTCTACGCCTTCAACTTGGAAATTGCCCGCACCCCTTGGCGGGTCAGCGAGCCGCAAATCGGGGCAATCCGGCTTCGTTGGTGGCTCGACGCGCTCGGTGAGATCTATGACGGCAAACCGGTGCGCGCCCATGAGCTCACTACCCCGTTGGCAGCGCTGATCCACGCCTTTCCTCCGGGGACTGCACCGCCGAGGGCGTTGTTTGAATCCCTGGTCGAGGCTCGCGCGCGGGATCTCGACCCCACGCCCATAAGCGATGGGGAAGAGTTGGACGCCTATCTTGAGGCGACCTCCGGCAGCCTGACTCGTCTCGCCGCCTGGCTGCTCACGCGCGGCGAGGAAAACCCGGCGCAAGCGGCCGCCGCCCGCGATGCTGGATATGCTTTTGGCGCCGCCAACCTTCTGCGTGCGACGCCGGAGTTGGCGACGCGCGGACGGATGATGCTAGCGCCACAACCAGACCCTGACGAAGCACCTCCATCTCAGGCGTCACATGAAATCTCA
>JAHQVS010000030.1 GCA_019634215.1 Paracoccaceae bacterium
CGGCTCGCCTCGCATTTTCAGCGCGACGCAGTGCGGGTCAGCACCCTGGCCGAGCGCACTCAGCACAGCGATATTCTCTATCAGGCGGTGCTGACCGCGCAGCCGGATCGGGAAAACGCGATCATCAATCTGCTGCGCTATCATGCCGATAAGAAAGCGATCGTGTTTTGCAGCACGCGCGCGACGGTGAGCCACCTGTCGGCCCGGCTGACCAACCGGGGCTTCTCGGTCACGGCGCTGTCCGGCGAGCTGAGCCAGAAAGAACGCGGTCACGCGCTGCAGTCGATGCGCGACGGCAGGGCGCGGGTGTGCGTCGCCACTGATGTCGCCGCCCGGGGGATCGATCTGCCGGATCTGGATCTGGTGATCCACGCGGACCCGCCGCGCAACACCGAGGCGCTGCTCCACCGCAGCGGGCGCACCGGCCGCGCCGGACGCAAGGGCGAGAGCGTGCTGATCGCATCCCATCGTGGCAGAAGAGCGATCGAGAGGCTGCTGCGCGAGGCGCGCGTGACCGCGCAGTGGGGGCCGGCGCCATCGGCTGAGGAGGTCCGCAAGCGCGATGACACCCGGCTGTTGGAAGACCCCGCCCTGGCCGCACCAGTGAGCGAGGACGAGCAGGAGATGGTCGCGCGCTTGCTGGCCGAGCATGGGCCAGAGCAGGTCGCGGCGGCGTTCCTTCGCAGCAGCCGGGCCGAGCTGTCCGCGCCAGAGGAGTTGATGGAGTCTGAGCCACCCCGAATCAAAGGCGCCCCAGCGGCGCAGCGGCAGCGCTCGGATATCGAAGGCGGCGAATGGGTCGCGCTGTCGATCGGCCATGATCAACGCGCCGACGTGCGCTGGCTGCTGCCGATGCTGTGCAACGCCGGCGGTTTCACCAAGCAGGATATCGGCGCGATCCGCATCCGGCAGAGTGAGACCCATGTGGAATTGGCGCCGGGCGGCGGGACGCGTCTTATGGAGGCGATCGGCCCGGGGCAGCGGCTCGAGGACGGCATTCGCGTCGCCATCCTCCCAGGACGTCCGGAGGAGGACAACAGCTCTTCAGGGGACGGCAAGCCGAAGCGCGGCGCCAAAGGCCGAAGCGGCGGCGGCGCGCCGCCACATCGCGGCAAGAACTCCAGGGCAGGCCCGAAGTCTCGCAGCCGAGGCCCCGGCCCGCGTAAGCGCGTAAGCGACTGAGGCGATGCGCCGCCTGCACCGCCCTGACCGCCCTTGCCGCCCTGGCGCACAAGGCGGCGAGATATCCATTGATTGCCTGGAGTCTCAGGGCCTCTCGCCCCTTTCCAGGGAGGATGGCGCAACCACAGAGCGGATATCATTGATGTGCGCTCTGCTAGACGCCTAGAATACAGCAGATTCACGCCAAATCTCTCCAAAAACGCCTCTAGCGCACCGCACTCCACTGGTCAGGCTCATTCCGAGCTTCTACGTGAGCGTTTCTCGAGTCACGCGACGCAACGATGACGTGGAGCAAGTGAAACATGCAGTTATCCGCACGATCCGTTCCAATATTGGCGGCTCTGGCTGTCTTGGCCCCGATGGTTTCGGGTTGCTCCGTCCTCGATATCGACACAGACGCGCCATTATCGCCAACGGGCAAACCGGTGGTCTATCTCGATCAGGGTTGGTCCCCCGCCATCCGCGAAGCCTATTATTACACGCCGCAGGGCTCGCGGCTGTTACCCTATGACTGGTTCTTGGCGCTGGAGGCCCCCGGGTCTCAAACGGCGTTTGTCGAGCCATCACATCTGCAAGGGTTCGGCTTTCTTCATGATGACAACGAAAGCGCTTTGAACCCCGATGGGCTGCCGGTCGGTTTTGCGATCGACCCTGTCGAGACGCCCCAGGGCCAATGGGTCGGCCTCACTTGCGCGGCGTGCCACACTGGCGAGATTGAGACCAGCAGCGCCCGCGTGCGCATTGACGGCGGCGCGGCGCTGCTTGATTTCGAAGGCTTCATGGCGGCCTTGGCCTCGGGGCTTCAGGCGACGGCGACTGAGGATGATGTTTTTGCGCGCTTCGCGGCGCGGCTGAGCGTGGCGGATGAAGCAGCCCTGCGCGCCGAGCTGGCGGCGGCGGCGGATGACATTGAAGCTCTGAACGCAGGCAACGCCTCCAAGACCGCTTATGGCCATGGCCGCCTTGACGCCTTTGGCCAAATCTTCAACGCGGTTGCGGGCGATATGTTGGAGATCCCGGCAAACAAGGCCGCCCCTGACGCGCCGGTAAGCTACCCGTTCCTGTGGAACGCGCCCGCGCAACGTTACGTTCAATGGAACGGCGTCGCCGGCAACCCGATCGGCAGGAACTTCGGCGAGGTGCTGGGCGTCTTTGGCGACATCACGCTCACCGGCGATCCAGCCGGCTGGTATCAAGCAACGGCCTTGCTGCCCGAACTGCGCAAGCTTGAGGACTGGACGGTGATGCTTCGCTCGCCATCATATACCGAAGCGTTCGGCTCAGCGGGGTCAGACGAAGAGATCGCGCGCGGCGAGGATCTCTACAAAGAGCATTGCCAGCGATGTCACCATGGGATTGGCGCGGAGGCGTTCACCGACGGCTCGGACAATCGCTTCGGGCTGCGGCTTCTGAAAGCCAAGATGGTGCCGCTCAACCAAGTCGGCACTGACCCGTTGGCGCTCACCAACATCGCCGGGCGTTTCATCGATACGGGCCCCCATCGTGAGAAATTGGCGCTCACAGAGTGCTTGCCGGTGAAAGGGTGCAGCGTGAGGGAGTTTCTCCCGCGCGCGGTCGCAGCTGGGATTGAGAGGCAGTTCAAGACCATCCCAGTCGCCGACCCGGCGGATCGCGCCGCCTATTTCGGAAATCGATTTGAACCGGGTGGCGCCGACGCGCCATTAACCCCGCTACGCGGATACACCCCAAATTCGCCAACGGAGCTGGCCTATAAAGCCGGACCGCTCATGGGCGCTTGGGCGACGGCCCCGTTTCTACATAATGGCTCGGTGCCGAGCCTCGACGCGCTGTTGCGCCCGGCTGGCGAACGGCCGAACAAATTCTATGTCGGATCGAAACGCTACGACCCGATCCGAGTCGGCTATGTCTCCGAACATGACGCTTTCACACCCCAGGAGCGGGAACGCCTTTTCGTTTTTGACGCCAGCTTGCCCGGAAACAGCAACGCGGGGCACGAATTCCCTGCTGGCGGGCTGGCGAATGAGGCGGACCGCGCCGCACTGATCGCCTATCTGAAACAAATGGAGACGCCGCCGAAGCCGTAAAGCCTTTACGCCGCCCGCACGCCGTCGCCGCCCGCGCCCATCATCGCGCGGGCTTCGAAGCGAGCTGAATATGACGACTGACCAGATCTCGCCAGACTCTATGCGCCCAGGCGAAGTCTATGGCTTTAAAACTTCCGGCCTGACCGGCTTCAGTCCCGCTGACACAGGCCGATACGCCGCCCTGAAAATCGGCGGGCGCGAGAGCGGGCTGATTTTTTTCATACTGTTCGACGGTGTCTTCCATGGCCTACCGGGTTTGGCGGAGATTGAGCTGGCGTCATATTTGACCACAGGCGGACATGGGGGTCCCCGCCGCCCTTACGGCTGTTTCGTGAAGAAAGACTGGGAGTGCGGGCTTCAGGAGATGCGGCTGATCGGGCGGATCAGCGTCACAGACGAGGATCGCGCGCTAATGCTGGCGCACCACACACCGCATGGCCCCAAATGCCGAACCTGGGACTTCGCCTCCGCCTGTGTTGAAGCGAGATGGCGTCATGCGAATGATCAGCAGAGCTTACACCAGGAATTCGACCGGCAGGGACGGGCGGAGGCTGAGGAATGGAAGGCGGCTCTTCAGAGACATCCCTGGCTGAGAGATCAAGATCCCCGTTGGAAATGGCTGAACGCTTCCATACACCCCATACACCTTCCACACTGGCGGCAACCGCCTCACCCGGATGGGGGAAGGTTCACCCGAATGGCTGAAGAGAGGTTAGACGCCCTGGTTTCCGAGCTGAGCGGCTTGGAGGGGGCGAACCAAACCCTCGGCAGAAAGGAAGCCCGCCAGGCGCTCAGGATGTGCGTGATCTGGTTTAACGACGAAAACCGCAAATCCGGCCACACTCTCCAGGCGCAAGAGCGCCAGGATCTCTATGAGACCTTTGAATTAATTTTGGCCATCGCCGGACATCTTCCGCTGCTCGCAGAGATCGAACACTGGCGGCGCTGGTGAACCACAGCCGCTGGATGCCGCCGGGCGCGCCCGCGCCCGCACTGCGATCGCCGACGGCGATCATGCCCTGCTCCATCAGGGTTGAGGGGAAACTAGCCGCTTAATTTCTGCATATACAGGTGAAAGGCGTTCACGGGCGGCGTCCAGTAGCAATTGACATTCTGCGTCGTCACAGCATGAGATGCGACCCTGGATGATGTGGTCAATGATCGCCCTGGCCCATCATCGCGCGCGCCAGGGCCTGATAGATTTGGCGCCAGGCATGCTCCAGCAACGGCGTCCACTGGTTGCCCAGCGCCTTCTCAAGCGTCGCAAACAGCGCCTCGCCCATCGCGTCGTAATGCCGTGCGGTGACGCCGCTGGCGCCATGGACGCGGCCAAGTTTCTCCAGCAATGGCAGGGTGCTCTCGAACCGCTCCAGCCCATCAATGATGACGGCGAGGGTTTTCACGAACCGGTCCTGCATCGCGCCCGCCTCGCCGTCAAAGAAGCTGTAGACCTCCTCATCCCGAAGCCGCAATTGCTCCCAGAACTTCCGGGCGAAGGCGTGGGTTTGTGGGAGGATCGCGTGGAAACTCTCCTGGACCAGCGCGATCTCCTCCGGCGACAATTGGGCGATCGGCGAGCCGCTGAGCCGCAGCAGCTCCACCCGCAGCTCCTGGCCAGTCTTCATGTCCTCCAGCAGCGCCGACAGCCGGTACGCCTCGAACGCCGCCGCCACCCGCTGCACCTGACTCATCTCGATCGTCAACGCCCGGCTGGCGACGCTGATCACCCGCTTCAGGTACGCTGAGCGCTTCAGGTCGGTGTGATCGAACACAAACTCGATGAATTCATCGAGCACCTGCTCAAACGCGCCCGCCAGCCATAGCGGCTTGACGTCATGATAGATCATGAACAGCGCCACATCCTCGATCGAGGACAGATAGGCGGCGTCAAACTGGCCAGCGTGGAATTGCCGGGCGTGGCCGCGATAGACGCTGGCGAACGCCTTGGCGGCGGGGCGGTCAAAGGCGCCATGGGTCGAGCGCTCGGCGTGGCTGAGTATCCGCTCCGACCAATCCTCGCCAAACTCGCGCAGATAGGGGCGCAGCAGCCGGAACTCCTCCAGAAAGCGGACGTCAATGCCGAAGGATTTCCGCATCCGCTCCAGCGACCATTCCGGGCGGACATGGGGCTTATAGAAGGCTTTGAAATCGTCGAAACCGTCGAAGACCGCGAAATCTCTGGGCATGACCCGGTGCTCTCGGCTGAATGTTGCGCGGCCTTCAGTGTAATGGAACGTGCTTAAGGAGAGCTTATGCGGAGCCTTCCGTCGAAGGCTCCGCAGGAAGGGCGGTTAACGCCACAGCTCGAACAACAGCCCCGCCAGCATCGAGCCGGTGAAGGCGAAGCCGAGATAGAGGGCGAACACCTCTTTTTTCGCCAGCGCCCAGACTGCGATCGCCGCCGGGATCGAGGAGACGCCGCCCGCGACCAGGAACGCCATCGCCGCGCCGGGGGCCATGCCCTGCTCCATCAGGCCGGAGACCAACGGCAGCGCGGCGTAGCCGTTCAGATAGGCGGGGACGCCGACCAGGGTGGCGACGATCACCGGGAAGAAGCCGCCGCCGCCGACCACGCCCGCGACCATGTCGGCGGGAACATAGGCCAGCATCAGACTCTCCAAGATGAAGGCCAGAGTCAGCCATTTCAGCAAGAACAGCATCGACTTGGAGCCCTCAGCGGCGAATTTTGCCCGCCGCTCCGGCTCATGCCAGAACGCCCACACCTGCGGCTTCGGATTGCGGACCTTGGAGCCGCCGCAACCGCCATTGCCAATGCCGGGGCGCAGCGGGTCGGCTAACCAGCCATATTGGCGCAGCGCCAGCGTGCCAAAGCCGCCAAGCAGGCCGAGGCCAACCGCCGCCATGGTTTTCGCCACCGCGAAATCAAAGCCGAGCGAGCCCGTGGTCAGGGCGAACATCGCCGGGTCCATGATCGGCGAAGCCAACCAGAACGCCATCACCGGCGCCAGCGGCACCCCCATGGCGAGCAGCGCCGCGATCAACGGAATCACGCCGCAAGAGCAGAATGGCGACAGGCCGCCGAACATCGCAGCGGTGACGATCATAACCGCCTCACGGCCCTGAAACGCCTTTGAAATCAGGTTGTCCGCCCCGGTCGCCGCCGCATAGGCCGCCAGCCCGATCGACAGAAGCAGCCACGGCGCGACATGCAAC
>JAHQVS010000311.1 GCA_019634215.1 Paracoccaceae bacterium
ATCTTCACCTGGGAGGTCGGCGACGAGGCGGCGACCGATGCCGCGCTCTCCGGCGCCGAGGTGGTGGCCGAGGAGCTGATCAGCTACCAGCGCGTCCACCCCTGCCCGCTGGAGACCTGCGGCTGTGTGGCTTCCATGGACAAGGTCAACGGCAAGCTGACGGTTTGGGGCACCTTCCAGGCGCCGCACGCGGTACGCACGGTCGCCTCGCTGATCTCCCACATCCCCGAGCACAACATCCGCATCGTCTCGCCGGATATCGGTGGCGGCTTCGGCAACAAGGTCGGCGTCTATCCAGGTTATGTCTGCGCCATCGTCGCCTCCATCGTCACCGGCGTACCGGTGAAGTGGATCGAGGACCGGATGGAGAACCTCTCCACCACCGCCTTCGCCCGCGACTATTGGATGAAAGGCCGGATCGCCGCCACCAAGGACGGCAAGATCACCGCGCTCGACGCCCATGTCACCGCCGACCATGGCGCCTTCGACGCCTGTGCGGACCCGACCAAGTTCCCCGCCGGCTTTTTCCACATCTGCACCGGCTCCTACGACATCCCCACCGCCCATGTGCAAGTTGACGGCATTTACACCAACAAGGCGCCCGGCGGGGTGGCCTATCGCTGCTCGTTCCGGGTGACCGAAGCCGCCTACCTGATCGAGCGGATGATCGATGTTTTGGCCAACAAGCTCGGCATGGACCCGGTGGAGCTGCGGCTGAAGAACTTTATTCAGAAGGAGCAGTTTCCGTACACATCGGCGCTGGGGTGGGAGTATGACAGCGGCGATTACGACACCGCCATGCGCAAGGCGATGGACACGGTCGGCTACGCTGGGCTGCGCCAAGAGCAAACTGCGCAGTTGGAGGCGTTCAAGCGCGGTGAGACCCGGTCGCTGATGGGGATCGGTGTCGCGTTCTTCACCGAGATCGTCGGCGCCGGGCCAGTGAAGAACTGCGATATTCTCGGCATCGGCATGTTTGACAGTTGCGAGATCCGGGTGCACCCCACCGGAGCGGCGATCGCGCGGTTGGGCACCATCAGCCAGGGCCAGGGACACGCCACCACCTTCGCGCAGATTCTGGCGACGGAAACCGGCATCCCCGCCGACCGCATCACCGTTGAGGAGGGCGACACCGACACCGCCCCCTATGGCCTCGGCACCTACGGCTCACGCTCAACCCCGGTCGCGGGCGCCGCCACTGCGCTGGCGGGGCGGAAGATCCGGGCCAAGGCGCAGTTGATCGCCTCGCACCTGCTGGAAGTTCACCACAATGACCTAGACTTTGAGGTTGACCGATTCGTGGTGAAGGGCGCGCCGGAGCGGTTCAAGACCATGGCCGAGGTCGCCTTCGCCGCCTACAACACGCCAATTCCTGGGGTGGAGCCCGGTCTGGAGGCGGTCAGCTACTATGATCCGCCTAATATGACCTACCCCTTCGGGGCCTATATCTGCGTGCTCGACATCGACGTTGACACCGGCGTCGCTGATATCAAGCGCTTCTACGCCCTGGATGATTGCGGCACCCGGATCAACCCGATGATCATCGAGGGCCAAGTGCATGGCGGCCTGACCGAGGCGCTCGCGATCGCCATGGGACAGGAAATCAAATACGACGCCACCGGCAATGTCATGGGCGCGTCGTTGATGGATTTCTTCCTGCCCACCTTCATGGAGACCCCAAACTGGGAGACCGACCATACTGAAACCCCGAGCCCGCATCATCCGATCGGGGCCAAGGGAGTCGGCGAGAGCCCGAATGTCGGTGGCGTACCGGCCTTCTCCAACGCTGTCATGGACGCGTTCAGGCCGTTTGGGCTGAACCACAGCCATATGCCGCATGATCATTGGCGGGTGTGGAAGATCGCGCAGTCGCTGGGACTGCACAGCTAAAGCGTTGGAATAGAACCCAATTGAACGATGGGCCGCCCCTGAGTGCTTCTTGGGGCGGCCCTTTGGCTGTCTTGACGCGTTAACCCCGCCTGCGCGATCGTCTCGGCGTCATTCTGGGCGACGGGAGAACGCGATGACCACTGTAGAGCTGGCCTATGGGCGCAAGGGGTTAAGCGTCGACCTGCCGCCCGAGGCGCGCGCGACCATCATCCGCAAGCCAACCGACCACTCAGCCCAGGCGGCCCCGGAGGCGGCGATCGACGCCGCCCTCGCCGCCCCGATCGGCGCCCCACCTCTTGAGGAAGCCGCTCAGGGGGCTAAAACCGCCTGCATCCTGATCTGCGACATCACCCGCCCGGTGCCGAACCATCTGTTTCTGCGGCCTCTTATCGGCCGCCTGTTGGCGGCGGGGGTTCCGCCGGAGGGGATCACGGTGTTGGTCGCCACCGGCCTGCACCGCCCCAATCTCGGTGAGGAGCTGGCGGAGCTGGTCGGCGATCCGTGGGTGTTGGAGACGGTGACCGTCGTCAACCATGACGCCCGCGATGAAGCCGCGCACGTCGCCCTGGCGCGCACCCCAACCCATGACGTGCCGGTCTCGCTCGACCGCCGCTTTGTCGAGGCTGATGTAAAAATCGCCACTGGGTTGGTTGAGCCGCATTTCATGGCCGGATATTCCGGTGGCCGCAAAGTGATCGCGCCGGGCGTCGCCCACCACGAGACCATCCGCACCTTCCATAGCGCCCGCTTTATGGAGCACCCGCTGGCGACATCCTGCAACTTGGAAGGCAACCCGCTGCATGTGACGCAGTTGGAGATCGTCCATGCGCTAGGCGGGACCATCTACGCCATGAACACTGTGCTGGATGAGGAGCGTCGGCTGCTGTTCGCCAGTTTTGGCGAGATCATCGCCAGCCATCAGGCGGCCGTCGATGTCGCGCGGGCGAGCTGCGAGGTGGCGGTGGGGCGAAAATTCGCCACCGTGCTCACATCAGCCGCTGGCTATCCGCTTGATAAAACCTATTACCAGACCGTGAAGGGGATGGTGACGCCGCTCGACATCCTCGCCACCGGCGGCACGTTAATCATCGCCTCGGAGTGCTCTGAAGGCATGGGCTCCCCCGAATTCCACGCGGCACAAGAGCGGTTGGTGGAGATGGGGGCGGATGCGTTCTTGAATAGCCTTGAGGCCAAAGCCCTGGCCGACATCGACGAATGGCAGACTGAGATGCAGCT
This sequence comes from Paracoccaceae bacterium, assembly GCA_019634215.1. Taxonomy (GTDB): domain Bacteria; phylum Pseudomonadota; class Alphaproteobacteria; order Rhodobacterales; family Rhodobacteraceae; genus JAHQVS01. Next base: position 3,127 of record JAHQVS010000311.1, read on the forward strand.
CAAGCCGATGCGCGTCGGCCGCATCCAACTCTACGCCCCCAGCCTCGACTCCTCAGCTCGGGCGGCCACCGGGGTGGAGGTGATTGACGACATCGCCGCCGCTGTCAGCGACAGTGTAAAGCGCTCCGGCGAAGCAGAGGTCGCGGTGATCCCGGAGGGACCCTACGTAGTGCCGTTCGCGCAGACGGGGTGATCGTCCGCCGGTTGTTCACAATCTGAAGCGGCGGAGAGACAGTATATGACGGTTCATGTGCTGAGACCTGATGAGAGTGCATTTTCCATCAATCGCCAAGTCGCCCTGGTCGGCTTCAGCTTGCGCGGCGAGGAGGTGCGCCTGTTCGACATCGACGACTTTGACAATTTGCCATTGGCCCAGACCGACATGGTCGTCGGCGGTATTGGTGTCGTACGCCGGGCGTTCAAACGGCTGGGGTTAGAGGCTCCAGTGATCGACTCTGTGCCCCAAACCATGGCCGAACTCGCCGGGCGCAAGATCTGGCGCTGCCCCATCATTGACGCACGTCACGCGGTTGAGCGCGGCGCGTCTTTGTTCATCAAACCGCTTCCGGCACAGCTCAAACAGTTTACTGGACAGCCTCTTCGTCAGTTCTCTGATTTATTACCGACGTCGCATCTGCCGGACGACACCATAGTCGAATGCGCCGAGCTGACGCCATTCGCCTCCGAATATCGCGCCTTCGTGATGCATGGAGAAATCATTGGGTTGCGCCATTATAGCGGCGACTATCTGACGTTTCCTGACACCAGCTTCATACGAGAGGCCGTTGCCAAGTATCACGACGCGCCAGCAGGCTATGCTCTTGACGTCGGTGTGGCGGAGGATGGGCGCACACTCTTGGTTGAAGTGAATGACGGTTATGCGATCGGCTCTTACGGCCTGCCGCCCCTTCGATACGCGGCGCTGATTGCGGCGCGGTGGGAGGAATTGCGCCACCGGCCGTAAGCGCTCAGAGCCTTTCGATGCTGCGCCAACGCCCAATGTACGAGCCGCTTTTGCACAGTGAGCGTTCGCCCTGGGCGAGTTGTCTTGCTCGATAGAGTGTGGATCGCATCCGCTCTACAGACATTCTGAGCTTGACCTCCAACCACAAGATCACGCGCCTCGACGAGCTCAGACCTAGGAAGTACGTTCAGTCCTGAGCCTACTTCTCATGGAAGGGCCATCGCGTGGGCGGCTTCAATGGATGCTCTTGATCCTTGTGAAGCGCTCAGAAATCAATTCTGTGCGAAGGGCGTCACCGCCAGCCGCATCCGGTCAATTTTTCCGTTAGCTGTGCGGGGCAGGCGATCGTAGCGCATCACCTCGTCGATGATCATATAACGTGGCAGCATCGTCGCGCAAGCCTGCTTGCAACTCAGTAAACTGGGCGTAACGTCACCGCGCGGCACGACGCAAGCCCGCAGCCGGGCGGAGGCGCCCTCCCCCACTGCGACTACGGCGAGTTCAGCAATCTCTTCGCTCAACTGCGCGGCCAAAACCGCCTCGATCTCGCCCAGTTCAATGCGAAAGCCGCGCACCTTGACCATATGGTCGCTCCGCCCCAGGAAGACGTAATCGCCGCCCTCCTCCAGGCGGACCAAATCGCCGGTGCGATACGGCCCAACCTGCGCCGCACGGCCCCAATAGCCAGACATGATCGACGGACCCTCCACCACCAGTTCACCAACCTCCCCAGCTTGGTGCGCCACGCCTGTCTCCGTCTCAGCCCAAATACGGTCGCCACTTGAGGCCTTGCCGATTGGAACCGGGGCAATTCGGTTCGGCGGGATGTCCGTCACTTCGTGGAAGGCACAGACATTCGTTTCCGTCGGTCCGTAAAAGTTCAAAAGCCTCGCTGCGGGGAAAGCCGCGCGCAAGCGGCGCAGCGGTGTAAGCGGGAACACCTCACCGGCGAAGCAGATCACCCGAAGTGGCAACTCGGCGGCGTGCGCCTCTAACTCTCCATGCTCCAGCATCAAAACGAGCGCGGTTGGCACCGAGTACCAGATCGTGAGCTGGTTGCGTTCGATGAACTCAGTCAGGCGCTTCGGAGCGTATGCCAGAGCGTCTGGAATAAGATACAGACGCGCTCCCGCACGCATAGCGACGTAAATATCCAGCACGGATAAGTCGAAATGAAACGGCGCGTGGCTGGCGAAACGATCTTCAGCGGTCGCTCCCAACTCTACCGCCGCCCATTCGATAAAGGCCAGGGCTGCGCGATGGCTGACGCAGACGCCTTTCGGCGCGCCGGTGGAGCCTGAGGTGTAGAGGATATAGGCCAAATCCTCAGGTCCAACGGCGCAGGGCGGATGTTCTGGGGAGACGGATAGCTCCGGTCCTGGTGCGTCGATCGCCAAGATCCGATCCGGCGCGAAGGCGGAGATCCGCTGCGCCCTATCGGCAGTCGTCACCAATGCCGACGCCTCACAATCCTGAAGCAGCGCTTCTACCCGCCGTGGCGGGTTGTTCGGGTCCAGCGGCGCATAAATCGCGCCCAGCCGCAAAGCCGCCTGCATGGCCACAATCGCCTCGGCGGATTTCTCCAGCCACACACCGATGCGGTCGCCCTTGCAGACGCTAAGCCCAGCCAAGCGAGTGGCAAGCGCCGCAGCCCCGGCGTCGAGATCCGAATAGGTGACGCTTCTCATCTCGTCTACGACGGCGATGGCATCCGGCTGTCGCGCCACCGCGCTGAGGAGCAACTGCTGAAGCCCCGTCATCTCAGACCCAACTTACTGGCGATCAACGTGCGTTGAATGTCCGACGTACCGGAGAAGATCACCCCGCCTAGCGCATCGAGCATCAAATCACCAACCCCGCTTTCCGCTACGTAGCCGAGGCCGCCATGCAGCCGGATTGCGTCCAACCCGGAGCACAGCGCCGCTTCACTGACCGCAAGCTTCGACAGGCTGATCTCCAGCATTGTATTCTCTCCTTGATCGCTCAACCAGCAGGCACGGTAGAGGAGCAGCCGTGCCGAATCCAAACGTAGTTTCATGTCAGCGATGCGGTGCGACACAGCTTGATAGCGCGCGATCGGCACGCCACCCTGTCGTCTTTCACGGGCATAAGAGACGCAGGCCTCCAATTGGAGCTCCATCGCCCCCAGAAAGAAGGCGAACAAGCAGGCGCGCTCCCATTTCATCGAGCCGGCGAAAATGCGCATGCCCTGGCCTTCCTGGCCAACGAGATGGGTACAAGGAACGCGGCACTCCTGAAAATGCACCTGACCGATTGGCGCGGAGCGCATCCCCAGTGTGTCAAAGGCAGGCGCGGCCGTTAGGCCGACCGAGCTGCGGGGAACCAGCAAGGCGCTGACGCCGAGATGCCCGGCAGAGGGGTCGGTGACGGAGTAGACCAAAAACACATCAGCATCCGGCCCGTTGGTGACGTAGGACTTCTCACCGTTCAACACATAGACATCGCCCTCACGTTGGGCGCGACATGACAGTCGTGAGGTGTCGGACCCCGCATCGGGCTCAGTGATGGCGTTGCCAGCGATGCGCGCGCCGGAGACCAAATCGGGAAGAAAAGCGGATTTCAGCCAAGATGAACCATGCTCTGCCAGAGGCATGGCGCAGGCGAAGAGCTGAGCCGCCGCCGAGAATAACAAGCCCCGATCGGCGCAGCCATAGCCGAGGCCTTCGAACACCCTCGCCGTCGTCAATGCATCCAAGCCCATGCCGCCCCAGGCCGGAGGCACGCTAAGCCCCAGAGCGCCAAACTCCGCCAACGCCTTCCAATTGTTCCTATCAATACGAGGCGCAGGCGCCACCTCGCTCTGCGTCAGCGAGGCGCCAAATCGGACCGCCTCCTCATGCAATGCTCGTTGGTCGGCGTTCCAGGAAAAATCCATCAGACAACCGTCACGCCGACAACGCCATGGGCTGTTGCGAGGCGGGCGGGCGGACAATTTGAGCCGACTCTTCGCCTAAGGCCTCTCTGAACAATGCAGGAACGCGCATGGCCTCTGGATGGAAGCAAGCGCCGCCGAACAGTTGGATCACTTCGTTGCGAAGCGCGACATTCTGCATCTGGTAGCCGAAAAACACCGGGAACTTCCAAAAATACTTGATCAGGTCATGGGCGATGTTCTGACCAGTGTCACTCCACTTAGCGAAGTCGCGCAGGGGTTCTTCCAGATCGGCGTCGTTCCAGCAGGCAGTCATTTTGAGCGCAATTTGCCGCGCCTCCATCATCGCAAACGAAACGCCATAGGAGAAGATCGGGTCAAGAAAGCGGTGCGCGTCGCCGAGGCAGGCCCAGTTCGGGCCGACGAACGGGTCGATCCGGTAGGAATACTCCCTAAAGGCACGCACCTTCTCCACCCGATGCGCCTTGGAGAAGCGACCAGCGATCTCGGGGTTAATGTTCGCTATCCCCCAAGCCAGCGCCTCCTCTGGCGACGAGGCTACTTGCTTATAGGTCTCCTTTGGCAGCACAACGCCGAAGCTGTCGACCGTCGAGGAAATTGGGATCATCCAAGCCCAGTGATGAAGCTCAGAGTAGAACAGGGTGGTGTTATTGGCGAACGGGCCAGGGTCTCTTGGCACGTCCTCATAATGGCTGAAGAACGCCATCTGCCCGTTGAAAGCGTCGCCGCGCCGAGGTCCAGCAACACCTTGCGCCGACAGGAACGCCGCTTGACCGCTGGCGTCAATGAACATTCGACAACCGATCATCCGCTCCGCGCCGCCTCCGGCGGGCGCGACGCGCAATCCAGTGACGACGTCGCCGTCGCGCTCCACCTTAAGCGCTCGAGCGGAAAGCAGCTCCATGCCATTTTCAATCGCCCGATCGCGCAGAAGCGCGTCAAACGTCGAACGTCTGACTTGCCAGGTTTGCTCCATCACTGGCACAAAAAACTCGTTCTTAGCCTGATGTCCGATCACAGTGACCCCCGGCTTCTTCGGGTAGTCCAACTCCGCCATGGCCGCTTCCAGCCCCAGCTCACGGACCACCAGCCCAGCGCTGCCAGTCAGCGACTCGCCAATATGGAACCTGGGAAAGTCGTCTTTCTCCACCGCCAGTACGGACAAGCCTTCCTTGGCGAGATAGGCCGCAGCTGTGGCACCAGCCGGGCCAGTTCCGAGGATGACGACATCATATTGTTCTTGCATCAGGCTGCCTCCTTAGAGGGGCGTTCTCAGATATGGCTAGGCTAGAAGGCATTGGCGAATTGCTCACTGCCATCGCCATTGGCTTACAGTGATTGCAGAAAGTCCCGCACATACCAAAGAAACGGCTCTGGCCGCTCCACTGGGGGGAAGTGGCCGCATCGGGCGATCCAGGAGACGCAGGCACCATCAATGCGGGCGCAGGCGTCCTCGACAGCTTGGCGGCCGATGATGCGATCGGCTTCGCCAGCCACGAACAAGGTAGGCGTTTGAATGTCGTCAAAACTGGCGCGCATCGCCTCCAACCCACCTTGGTCGAGAAAGCTGTAGTAGGCTGGCCGAGCGAGGACTCCAGCCAAGATGCGCCGCAATACGGGGGTCAACGGCGGCGGGCTATAATAAGCCGCCTCCATGAATTTCTCTGGCGAGACTGACAGCGACCGCAGCTCCCGCCACCAGCTATCTGGATCGGCGATCAAGCCAAAGCCAGTCACAACTAGCGCGTGGATTTTGTCGGGGCGGCGGCGGGCGATCTCAACCGCAACCATGGCGCCAGCGGAGCTGGCGACCAGCACCACTGGCGCGGCGGTCAGCTGGTCCAGTACCGCCAACGTCGCCTCGACATGATCGATATAACTAGGGGCTTCGCCTTTGTACTCGGAGAGGCCGAAGCCGCCAAAATCTAGCGCGACAGACCGCTGCTCACCGCTCAAGGCGCGCATGACTGGCGCCCAAGAGGTAGAGGGATTGCCCAAGGCGGGAAGCAGGAGCCACATCGGTTCGGCGCCGTCGGACTGCAGCATATGATGCCGACGGCCTGGCGTCTCGACTTCAACGCTTCGAAGCCCGTAGCTTTGCTGCAAGCTGACAAGCTGGCGTAATTCATCAGCAGGCCGCGCGCCGGCCTCTTGATTCTGGGTGTGCGTTAAAATCAGCGTCGTCACCGCTTGTAGGTCGGAAAAATGCTTCGGAGCGATCTCTTCTTCGGCAATCTTCACGCCGTAACGTTCTTCGATGAAAGCCAGCAACGAGACCATCGACAGAGAGTCGAGAATGCCTAACTCAAGTAAAGGCGTATCCGGCGTCAGATCCTGCCCTTGACCATGTAGGATATCGTGATTGGTGAAATCTGTTAATTCGGATGAGATATCCGCAGCCGCCAGCTCCATTAAGGCATCCCCAACTGAATGGTGTTTAAGTCAATTACAAAATAGGTTTGGGAAATATGGTTATATTCCGCACATAAAGCGACCAAAAGACGGCGCAAGAGTGGTATTAATCTAAATTTATTCCAAAATAATATTTAATTATTCTTCGAATCAAGGTAACAATTTGGAAATAAAGGCATCTCACTTGGATTTCATCTCCAGATAATTTGAATGAGGCCCTAAAGCTCTGAGTTTTCCCATGCATAATCTTAAAACTATTTAATTATACGCGGCAATGCAGTCGGGAAAAATATTGAAAAGTGTTCTGCTGTTGCGTTAACGGCGGGAGCACTCCGCACACGTCAGGGGAGATCATCGCCGAGGGCGCCGGGAGCGACGAAGAGGCTTCGCTCCTCAGCATCGCGCAACCTGCGGTAGACATTAAAGTCAAGGCCGTCAAAAGTTTCAGCGCGTAGCGCATCGGCCTCGCGCGTGACTTTTTCAGACTGCGCCGAGAGTCTTCGCAAAATTTCATTTTGTGCTTTGTCCCTAACGTGACGGGGTTTTGGTTGGAGCTTTTGGAAAAAGACGCGTCCGGGGTGTCACGCACCATGACGTAAATGCCGCTGCTGATCGGGCTCTGATGGCGAGTCTCCGAGCTCACATTGGC
>JAHQVS010000312.1 GCA_019634215.1 Paracoccaceae bacterium
GGCACAAAAGCGGGCGTCCTCGGCCGCCACCATGGTGCGGCGGAGATGACCCGGGATTTGGTCAAAATCAGTCCATTGTTGGCGGATGCCCCCCAGGCGGGCTTGCTCGCGCAGCATCAACAGGGTGGTGGGCGGGTTGACCACCGCATAAATGCCGACCCAAGCAAAGGAGAGCGCGACGAAGCCAGCCATCATCAACAGCACCGTCTGGAACGCGCGGTGAAGAAACAGCCTGATGTGCAGGGGCTCGCCTGGTTTTGGGAAAACCGCTCGCAGCCTTCTTGGAAGCGCTCTAGACCCGATGGCGATCAGCTTGGCGATCACTGATCGCCAAACTTGACACAAAAACAACCAGCCGGAGCCAATACCTGACGCAATCAGGCCGCCCTTAGCTCTGGCGGCGCGCGCAATGGCGTCGAGTGAAACGACCGAGCCCTTCATCCGCCCTCCCCTATGCGCCATGCGCGGACATCAGCGTTTATCTTAACGCTTTTGGCGACAGATATCGTCACTCTCGTCCAGTGAGGAAAGGGCGGGCGTAACAAGCCCTCGATCTAAGCCCGTTTCTCCTGCGCCGAATCGGACAGTGGGTGCGCCAGCTTATTGAGCATCTCCTTCGGGCAGATCTGCCAGAATTTGCCGCGCGCCGCCGGCCAATCGCGGAGCAACTCGGTCGCAAGCGGTGATGCGGTTTCGCGGGCGTGGGCGCGGATCAGCTCAAGCAGCTCTCCCTCCCAATACGCCGAGGCCAAGGGCGTGGCGATCACCGATTCCTCGTTCAAGCGCAACAGAAACCGCTCATCCTTATCGAGCACCCAAGCCATGCCGCCGGTCATGCCAGCGGCAAAATTGTCGCCCACCGCGCCGAGGATAACCGCACGCCCGCCGGTCATATACTCGCAACCGTTAGAGCCGCAGCCCTCCACCACCACGTCGGCGCCGGAGTTCCGCACCGCGAACCTCTCTCCGGCCTGACCATTGGCGTACAGTCGGCCATTGGTGGCGCCGTAGAGCACGGTGTTGCCAATAATGGTGTTCTCATGCGGGATCAGCGGGCTGCCCAATGGTGGCCGCACCACAATCTCACCGCCCGACAGGCCCTTGCCGACATAGTCGTTGGCGTCGCCATGCACCACCAGTTTCAAGCCCGGCGCCGCGAACGCCCCAAGCGACTGGCCTGCAGAACCGGTCAAATGGATGGTCAGATGGTCGTCCTGCAGCTTGTTGTGGCGCATGCCGAAGCGGCGGACGATGTGGCTGGAGACCCGCGCCCCGATGGTGCGCGCGGTGTTGCGCACGGTGTAGGACAGCTGCATCTTCTCGCCATCCTTAAAAAACGGCTCCGCATCCTGAATGATCTGGGCGTCAAGAGTGTCGTCCACCGGTGTGCGTGGGCGATTGCGGTCATAGGCGACCAACCGCCCCTCATCAACGCGCACTAACATCGGGTTCATATCGAGATCATCAAGATGTGCGGCGCCGCGCGAAACCTGGCTCAGCAGATCTGCCCGCCCGATCACCTGGTCCAGGCTGCTCATGCCGAGGCCAGCCAAAATCTCCCGCACCTCCTGTGCGATGAACGTGAACAGGTTCACCACCTTGTCGGCGGAACCAGTGAACATCGCCCGCAGTTTGGGGTCCTGGGTGCAAACGCCGACCGGGCAGGTGTTGGACTGGCACTGCCGCACCATGATGCAACCCATCGCCACCAGGGCGGCGGTGCCGACGCCATACTCTTCGGCCCCCATCATCGCCGCCATCACCACGTCGCGCCCGGTGCGAATGCCGCCATCGGTGCGCAGCACCACGCGGTCGCGCAGGTTGTTTAACGAGAGCACCTGATGCGCTTCGGTCAGCCCCATCTCCCAGGGCAGCCCCGCATATTTAATCGAGGTCTGCGGGCTGGCGCCGGTGCCGCCATTGTGGCCCGAGATCAGGATCACATCCGCCTTGGCCTTGGCGACCCCGGCGGCGATGGTGCCGACGCCAGAGGCCGACACCAGCTTCACCGTCACCTTGGCGTCAGGGTTGATCTGCTTCAGGTCATAGATCAGCTGCGCCAAATCCTCGATCGAGTAGATGTCGTGGTGTGGCGGCGGCGAGATCAGGGTCACGCCGGGGGTGGAGTGCCGCAGTTTGGCGATCATCTCGGTGACCTTGAATCCTGGCAACTGCCCGCCTTCACCCGGCTTGGCGCCCTGGGCGACCTTAATCTCCAGCTCCTGACAATGGTTGAGATACTCCGCCGTCACCCCGAACCGGCCCGAGGCAACCTGCTTGATCTTGGCTGACGGGTTGTCGCCGTTCGATTCCGGCGTGAAATGCTTCGGGTCCTCCCCGCCTTCGCCTGAATCGGACTTAGCCCCAATCCGGTTCATCGCCACGTTCAACGCCTTATGCGCTTCGGGCGAGAGTGCGCCGAGGGACATGCCAGGGGTGACGAAGCGCTTGCGGATCGAAGTGATCGACTCCACATCGTCCACCGAGATCGGCTTGGAGCCGGATTTGAAATCCAGCAAATCGCGCACATGGATCGGCTGCAGCTTCTGAAGCCCCTCGGAATAGCGCTTGAACTGCTTGTAGCTGCCGGTTCCGCATGCCGTTTGCATGGTGTGCATCAGATGGCTCTGCCATGCATGCACTTCGCCGTTGTTGCGCTGCTTGTAGACGCCGCCGATGGGCAGGCTGATCACCTCCTCGCGGAAAGCGCGGGCATGCATCGCCAGCGCCTTTTTCTGAATGCCGGAGAGGCCGATGCCGGAGATGCGGCTGGGCATGCCCGGGAAATACTCCGCCACTAGCGCCCGGCTGAGGCCCACCGCCTCGAAATTATAGCCGCCGCGATAGGAGGAGATCACCGAGATTCCCATCTTTGAGATGATCTTCAGCAGGCCCCCGTCGACAGCAGTGCGGAAGCGGGCGACACCCTCCTCAACCGAACATTTCAGCAAACCGCGGCGGATACGGTCGGCGATGGCGTCCTGGGCCAGATAGGCGTTCACCGTGGTGGCGCCGCAGCCGATCATCACGGCGAAATAATGCGGATCGAGACATTCCGCCGAGCGGGCGTTAAGGGAGCAGAAGGTGCGCAGGCCCTTCTTCACCAACCAGGAATGCACCGCCGAAACCGCCAAGATCATCGGAATCGCAGCGTTGTCGGCGTCGACGCGCTCATCCGTGAGCAGGATATGGCCAACGCCGGAACGCACCGCCTCCTCTGCCTGCTCGCGCAGCCTCCCCAAAGCCTGCCGCATCGCCGCTCCGGCAGGGGCGTCGCTGTCGGCGGGGAACAGGCAATCAATCTCCTTGAGATCATCCGCCAGCTCGGTTTTGGCCAACGCGATCTGGCCGTTGGAGACCACCGGACTGTCGAGGGTGAGGATTTCAGTCTGCGCGCTCGACTCGTCAAGCACGTTCTTCAAGTTGCCAAACCGGGTCTTCAGGCTCATCACCCGGCGCTCGCGCAGCGGGTCGATCGGCGGGTTGGTTACTTGGCTAAAATTCTGCCGGAAGAAATGCGACAGCGGGCGGTATTGATCGGACAGCACAGCAATCGGGGTGTCGTCGCCCATGGAGCCGATCGCTTCCTTGGCATCCTCGACCATGGGATGAAGGATGGTCTCCAGTTCCTCGATCGAATAGCCAGCGGCGAGTTGCCGCTCGCGCAAGGCGTCGCCGGTGAACACCGCCGCCTCGGAGCCGCCTTGTACCGCCTCCTCCAGGTCAGTGATCATGCCGATCCATTCGGCGTAGGGGCGCTCGGCGGCCAGTTCATTCTTAATGTCGACGTCGCGCAGCAGCCGCTGTTCGACCAAATCGATCGCCAACATTTGGCCAGGGCCAAGCCGGCCTTTCTCTCGCACGGTGATCTCATCAGTCGGCACCATGCCGACTTCGGAGCCGGCGATCACCAGCCCGTCGCCGGTGACCACATAGCGCATCGGGCGCAGCCCGTTGCGGTCCATTCCTCCGATCACCCAGCGTCCGTCGGTGGCGGCGATGGCGGCGGGGCCATCCCATGGCTCCATGACGGCGTTGGAGTAGGCGTACATCGCACGCCAATTCTCCGGCATCACGGTGGCTGCGTTTGACCACGCTTCCGGGATCAGCAGCGTCTTCGCCATCGGCGCGCTGCGACCGGCGCGGACCACGATTTCGAACACGGCGTCGAGCGCGGCGCTGTCTGAGGAGCCGTTGGAGACGATCGGCTTGAGATCCTCCTGATGCTCGCCGAACACTCCGGCGGCCATGCGGATCTCATGGCTTTTCATCCAGTTGAGGTTGCCCTTCAGGGTGTTGATCTCACCGTTATGCGCCAGCATCCGAAACGGCTGCGCCAGCCACCATTGCGGGAAGGTGTTGGTTGAGTAGCGCTGATGGTAGATCGCAAAGGCGCTCTCAAAACGATCGTCCTGCAGATCCGGGTAAAACTCACCGACTTGCTCGGCGAGCATCATACCCTTGTAGATCACCGAACGGCAGGACAGCGAGCAGACATAAAAGCCGGTGACCTGCGCAGTGGCGGCGGCCTTCTCAACCCGGCGGCGAATAAGGTAAAGCTCGCGTTCAAAGGTCTCATCATCCACGCCGCGATCATTGGCGATCATGATCTGCTCAATCTCAGGGCGGGTGGCGTTGGCCTTTTCGCCCAAAACCGAGACGTCGACGGGCACCTGACGCCAGCCATAGATGGTGTAACCCAGGCGCAGAACCTCGGTTTCAACGATGGAGCGGCAAATTTCCTGCGCCGCGAAGTCGGTGCGGGGCAGAAACACCATTCCGACCGCCAAGGTGCTGGCGTTCGGGGCGTGGCCAGTGCGTACGATATGATCCTTGAAGAAGGCTTGCGGGATCTGGACATGGATGCCGGCGCCGTCACCGGTCTTACCGTCCGCGTCGACGGCGCCCCGATGCCAAACCGCCTTCAGCGCCTCAATGCCCTTCTCCACCACCTCCCGGCGGGGTTGGCCGTCAATGGCGGCGATAAAGCCGACGCCGCAAGCATCATGCTCGAAGGCGGGATCATAGAGGCCGATCGGTCCTGGCGGCGTCATACTTTGGCTCGTCATAGTCGCGACCTCCGATAATGCTGTTCTCGTGGCGTGCTCGATCGAGAGTGCTTACGCGCCGCTTCCTGGCGATCGCATCGCCTTCAGGCGCTCCTGGTGCGTCGCCTCGTCGACCGTCGCCGTCTCTTGCGCGAAATCGTAATAGTCCGGCTTCTTGTCGAAGCAGATCTGCCGAACGAAGGTGAAACCCGACTGATCGTCAAACGCGCCAGCACCGAGAGAATGGCGGCCATTGGCTTTCACCCGGAAGAACAAATGTCCGCCGCACAGGCGGCAAAACCCGCGTTCCGCCCAATCCGAGGCGCTGTGCAGTACAAGGTTTTCAGCGCCTTCGAATGTGACGTCCGGCCCTGCGAGCACGCCCATCCAAGGCCCGCCGCCCCAGCGCCGACAAGTCTCGCAATGACAAACGCCCACCTTGTCGCCAGCGCTTGGGGCGACGAAACGCACAC
>JAHQVS010000313.1 GCA_019634215.1 Paracoccaceae bacterium
AAGCAACCGACTCAGACATTGCAGGGTTCGGGCTGGGTTAGCTTCACCTGTTGGAAGTGGAACCATTTGCGAAACCAGGCGGGGTGCAGCGTCGCATCGATTTCTGCGGCGAGGTCGGCGGCGCCGACATTGACGTGGCGCACGCCGTTGCGGGTGAAGGTGATCTTGTTGTCTGGGGTCTCTTGGAGGCGCGCCAGCAGGTCGTAATACACAATAGCGTAGTCGTTGCGCTTGTAGCCCTTCAGCATAAGATCCGACCCGGCGTCTTCGATCACCGCGACCTGCTCAAGATAGGTGAAGGGCCCCGGAACCGGCATGATCAGATGGTTGCTGACCCCGGCCTCCAGCCGCAAATTCGCAAACATGCCCACTGCTTGCGCGGTCTTCAGCCCGAGATAGGGCGCCGTGCAATTGGCGAACAGCAGCAGCGTGGTGATCACGCCGACGGCGTGTGTCGCCCAGAATGGGCCGGGGCGGATCAAGGGCTGCTCGGTGCGGCCATAGCGGAATACGGCCCAGGCCAACGGCAGGATGATGGGGAGCACCATCAGCGTCGCGGTCGAATAGTCGCGCAATAGCGCCGCGAGCGTCATCACGGCGACCAGGATCAACAGGGAGAGGAGAAATAGCGGCCGGGCGAAGTAGGTTTGGACGGTCTTCAGCTCTGGCGATTGCGTGATGCGCTGGGCGGCGTCGCCGCTGATGAACAGCGTGTGTAACGCAATCGAGAGCATAGTGAAGGTGATGTACATGGCATAGCCGCTGAGGGCCAACAGCGTGTGGAACAGAATGCCGCCGATGATGCCGGTGTGACGCCATCGCGGCGTCAACAGCATCACGATCAGCACACCCTCGATGATAAAGGTTCCGTAAATGACGGCGTAATCGATCAGCAAGCCTTCAATCAGGCTTAGCGGAATCGGCAATTCCTGCCAGAGCGCCACGGCGCAACTCGTCTCGGGGTTGAGGAAGTCGGCGTTTATCTTGTGGAAGATGCCAAAGACATACATCACCAGCAGCGCGCCTTGTCCGGCGGGGGCGAAACGCGCAAAGATGGCTTGCCAGTTGCTGCCCCGGGCCCAAGCGACCCCGAATGACAGCCAATAGCCCAGCAGCACCGCATGCCTGATCATGGTGTGGTTGGATTGCGCCGGGGCTTGGACGATGGCGCTGATCGTGCTGGTCAGCATCAACAGCAGCAGCAACCTCTCGGATTTCGGTTTGAAAAACAAGGCGATCGCCGAAATCAGCAACAGCCCCTGGTCCCAACCGGGCGGGAACCTGCCATATTCCAACGCGTAATTGAAGAAATGGAAGAACGAGAACAGCGCGAAGAATTGGGAGAAGATGGCGGCGCGGGCGCTGAGGCCAGGGTCCTCGGCGGCGAAGCCTTTTCGGCCTAACAAGAACAGGATGATCCAGCGCCCGGCCCGCAGAACGGGATAGGTGATCCGGCTCAGGGTCTTGGAACTGAGCAGCAGCCGGTTGAAGCGGTTGAACAGGGACGAGGGCGTCGACAGTAGCGCCAGCGCATGGGCGGCGTCGGCGCCGCCGCGCCGCTTTCCATCGATCTCGACCACCATGCCGTCGTCGAGGTCGAAGCCCTCCGCCTCCAGCGCGCAGCGACTGTCAACATGATCGCGCAGATTGACGAGCCGGACAGCGCCGACAGCCTCCCTCAGGTGGATCAGGCGCACATATCGGTCGCAGAATGGGCATTCGCCATCATAGTACACTGTCGCCGGCACGGCCGCCGCCCTCTTCGCCGTTGAATTAACTTTTCCCGCGCTTGGTTGGCGCAACTCATCGGCGAATTAAGCATGGCGAAGTGAGGATCGGATAAACGCCGTGGCGGCGGTTCGTGGTCAGGGGCGCTCGGCGCCGGGGACACGCAGGCCGTCATAATTGATCATGACATGGGTGCGATAGGCGTTCCGCTCGGTCAGGGCGGTGTAGTAGCGCTCCAGGTTGGGCATGTCCGGGCGCTCGATCTCCAGGGTGAAATAGCGATAAAGCAACGTGCCGAAGGCGATGTCGGCCAGAGTCATTCGGTCGGTGGCGATATGGGGGTGCGTGGCGAGCTGGCTGTCGGCCCGTTTCGCCGCTATCGTGACGGCGCCGTACACCCGCTCCAATGTCGCCTTGTCGCGCTTGTCAGCGGGGGTGCGGATGATGCCCATGAACAGTTGCGTCATCGCCGGAATCCAACTGGAGCTGCTCCACTCAATCCACATGTCAATCCGGGCGCGGGCCTCGGCGTCGACCGGCCAGAGCGCGTCGTTGCCGTAGATCTCTGCGATGTAGCGCAGGATGGCGTGGCTCTCCCACAGGACCAGATCGCCGTCCTGCATGACCGGGATCAGTTTGTTGGGGTTCATCGCCAGAAAATCCGGCTGATCAAGGCCGCCGAACGGGCCGCCGACGTCGATGCGCTCATGCTCCAGACCGAGCTCAGCGATCAGCCACATCGGTTTTTGCACATTCGCGGAGTTGGCGCGTCCCCAGATCGTCAACATTCCTGAAACCCTTCCCAGTTTTATCACGCAACTGGATTAATCGGATTTCCGGCAGCCGGGAACCCGGCGCGCGGCGCCGGGTTGTCGCAGGGCGGAGGGATTGGGGGGGCGGAAGCGGCGGGTTAGGCGCTCTCAACCACCTCATACAGCGCCGGGTGCCACTCCATGCCGGCGATGGTTGGCTTCGGCACGCTGGACCACAGGCCAGTGAGGGCCCGGCGATAAGCCTCGGTGCTCTCCCACTCGGCGATGTTGATGAAGCGGTAACGCTCATTCTGGTCGAGGCTGCGGTGCAGTTTGGCCGAGACGAAGCCGCGCTGCGAGGCGAACGCCGGTTTCATCAGCCGCCACCAACTCAGAAACGACTCCTCCATCGCGATCGGCACCACGAAGGTGTTGATTAGAACAACATTCGCGGGCTTCGGCTGGGGGGCGGGTTCGGAAGGGGGCGCGGTCATGGCGGTCGCGTCTCCTGTAGCTGATGATGAGGCGGAAGGCTGCACCAGCTTGAGGCCGGTGGCGGCGGCGTCATTGACCCTGGCTTGGGCGGCGCGCTTGTCGGCCTCAGCCAAGGCGGAGGCGTGGCCGCTGTTGAGCATATCGCGCCAAGCGATTGCGGCGTGCGCGGCGTAGCCCCACGGCGGCGGCAGCATCGCGCTGGCGGCCCGGGCCCAGTGTTGGCCGAATTGGGCGCCGGATGCGGGATCGAACGGGTTCGGCGCCCCCCAGCAGAAGCGCATCCAATTTTCGGCGGCGCGCAAATCCATTGGGTTCATGGTGTGTCGACCCCGCTGTTGTGTGCGGCGCAACGGCGCTCGCGGTAAGCTTAGGTCTTGTTAGCCATACTCGTTTTGGGTTGACACCGCCATAAGATTAACTGCTCAGGGCGGTGAATGGCTTAAGAAAAGAGGGTTTCGAGCCGTGGGACGCCTCAGCGACCAAGGCGCCGCTGTGCGCCGCCTTCCGTTACGTCATGGGCGATCATCTCTGTGGTGTTGCTGGAGAGCAATCGAACTCTCGACCTCTCCCTTGTCAAGGGTGGATCTCCGGGATAAAAATCAATAAAAACAGCATCTTATAAGTATTTTCCAGCAAAACTTCACGTGTTCTTGCGTTGTTTCGTTGGCGAATAATTCGCCGTAAATCAATCCATTTTGCTCGGACGCTCTAGGCGGTTTTGCGATAGGGATATGTTGTCAGCGCACCATTTCGCCTTTTCCCACAAACGACCCCATGTAGCGCACAAGTCAATGACCCTCCTCCTATTAGACAATCAGCGCGCTCGGCGCCTATTTCTCGATCGCCACCTCTTATTGCGCTACGGCTCAGGCCCTGGCAGGGGGGAAGATCTGGACGGGGTGCTCCATCACCTTGGCTTCGTTCAGATCGACAGCGTCAACACGCTCGCCCGCGCCCATGACCTGATCCTGTGGTCGCGTCGGGGCCGGTATCGCCCGGAAGCACTAGAGCATCGTGTGGCCCGAGCTCGCACCGCCTTTGAGGCCTGGACCCATGACGCCTCGGTCATCCCCATGTCGTTCTATCCGATATGGCGGCTAAAGTTTGCGCGTGATGAAGCACGTATCCGGGCAGGCTGGCCGCCCGAGAAGATAGCAAGATTAGAAGCCAATTTCGACGCTATCCTGCGCCATGTGAGTGACCACGGCGTCACCTCGTCGCGCGACGTAGGGGATGAAGCTAAGACGGAAAAGAGTTCTGCGGGTTGGTGGGACTGGCATCCTTCCAAGGTTGCGCTGGAGTTCCTCTGGCGATCCGGGCAGCTCGCCATCTGTCACCGCAAAGGCTTTCGCAAGCACTACAACTTGGCCGAAAGGGTGATCCCACACGATCAACTCAACGCCAGAATGGACGATGTCGAGATAGTTGATTGGGCCATGTCCGAGGCGCTGAACCGGCTCGGTTTTGGGACTGCGGGAGAGCTGGCAGATTTTTTTGCTATCGTCACGCGCGAAGAGGCGAAGGCTTGGTGCGTCGAGGCCCTAGAGGACGGGCGCATTCTAGAAGCGGAAATTGAGACAGTGGGTGGTGACCGGCGCCTGAGCTATATTACCGAGGAGGCGCTCGATTGCGCGGCCGCGCTGCCAAAACCAACGTCCAGCATACGCCTCTTATCCCCTTTTGATCCTGCCCTGCGCGATCGCGCGCGAGCAGAGCGGCTCTTTGGTTTTCATTACCGGATTGAGATTTTTGTGCCCGCGGCGAAGCGGCAGTACGGCTACTATGTTTTCCCAGTAATTCAGGGCGATCGCCTGATCGGCAGGATGGATGGCAAACGGGTTGGCAACGCACTCGTCGTCCATGCTTTCTGGCCCGAGACTGGAGTGCGCATGGGCAAAGGTCGCATCTCTGCTTTGACTTCGGAGCTTCGGCGCGTTGCGCGGCTGGTTAATGTTGAAGAGGTTGTGTTTGGCAAGGCATGGCTCCGGGCGTGATTCTCGGTAAAGTTGCTAGATCAATCTAACCGCCGCCCACAACTGGAACCGACACGGCGACGATTTGCGCCACATTTCAAATTGCTATCCCCAATCATAACAGCAAGCCAAGTCGTCGACTCCGCGTCTCCCTGGCGTCCGGAATGGCCGCGCTTTCTGCAGGGATATAACAGCCACGCCTGCTTGCTGATCCCGGTGCTGTGCTGGCGAGCACAGCCACGATCGCCTCGCACTGGCAACGCTTGGCGCGGGTGAGCCATCTTCTTGCAACCTTTTGTGAGCGGCGAACGACCCCAAATGACCGCCCGGCGACAAACAGTCGGTCATGCGTAGTGTGAGTAGTTGGATCAACGTCAGGCGATATGAGCAAAAAGCGGAGCAGTGTTCCTGGAGGGCGGATATCAATAGCTTATTACTCAGCTGCTCCCTACCAAGGACCAGTCAGCGTTGAGTCAAGGAGACGGCGCGTCGGAGAACCAGGCCGCGTCTAAACCGCCGACGGCGCTTGCGATAGCGCGAATAGATCACCAGCACAAGCTAAGGCGCAAGACTTGAGTAGAAGCTCAAACCCATCCAATCAGAGGGCTGTCATGAAGCGCGGCTACGTATGTAGTGGCTGTAAAAATCTACACTTACGGCCTCACATTGGCGCGACACAGCACAACCTCCGCTCAGCGCCCGCATTTGGAGGTAATCACCGGAGCAATCGGCTTGGCTGCCCTTGAGTTACCCGCAAGCATCGTCGGCGCAACCACTGGCGAGATCGGGGCTGAGGTGGATGGGATTGATGTCACTTCATAGCGCCTATCCCGCCGCCACTTGAAGATCAGATTCGGGCTCACCAGGTCGTGCCGCGTGACTGGCGACACATACAGCTCAGGCAGAGACGCCTGACGAAAGATCTCCACCTTCACCGAAGTGGACACTGCCCACACTCTATCAAACCCGATAGGTAGGCACCGCCTGACGCTCAGGGCTGAGCAGCGTGAACGTCTGCTTAATGCCCACCCAGATAACCATCGCGTTCGTCTCGGCGTCTTCACAACAGTCAGACGCTAAGTTTAGGAGAGCGTCACTCAGGATGTGATCGAGTAGCGGAGCGACGCGGTGATATCGGTGAAGCAAGGCTTCAAGCGCGCATGAGCCCGCGCCGAGATAGAGGACGCCTCACTCCATCTCCTCAGCCACACCACGACCACTGAGGCGATTGTTAGCGGTGTTAATATGGCGAAAGCCTCCAGCTTCTTTGGGATCACGATAGCCGAGCTAGAGCGCACATACATGCACCACCCAAGCCACCAAAAATCGGTCGGAAAAGCGATCATGCGGTCTGGAAACGTTGCCGTAATCGAGGCCACCCCAAGACAACCAAGTTAAGGTATTGATTTATATGGTGCTGCTGGAGAGAATCGAACTCTCGACCTCTCCCTTACCAAGGGAGTGCTCTACCTCTGAGCTACAGCAGCCCTTTGTCTTCCAGACAACTACTCCGAGCGATATATCG
>JAHQVS010000314.1 GCA_019634215.1 Paracoccaceae bacterium
CTGGGCTTAGCCAACGAAGTTGACCCAAACGCCCGCGCCGCCTCCGGCCCCCTTAGGAGCACCCCATGACCGACGCCGATATGCTCGACCCGCGCCTTTCCGACGCTTCAGGCGCGCCAGAGCAAAAGGCCGGGGCCGCCCCAAAGAAATGGCGCAACCCCGCCGTCACCGCCCAGGGCGAACGGCGCGCCGTGGCGCCATTGTCGCGAGCGGAGACGCTCTGGTTCAACACTGGCACCCTCTGCAACATCGAATGCGCCCACTGCTATATTGAGAGCAGCCCGCTCAATGACAGGTTAGTCTATATCACCCGCGCCGAGGTCGCCGAGTACCTCGACCAAGCCGCCGCGCGCGGCTGGCCGCTGCGCGAAGTCGGCCTCACTGGCGGCGAGCCGTTCATGAATCCGGAGATCATCGGCATTCTGGAGGAGGCGTTGGGACGGGGTCTTGAGGTCCTGGTGCTGACTAACGCCATGAAGCCGCTGATGCGGCCAAGGGTGATGGCCGGCATGCAAAAGCTGCATCCGCGCTACGGCGATAAGCTGACCCTGCGCGTCTCGCTCGACCATTACACCGCCGCCAAACATGACGCCGAGCGCGGAGCCGGAGCCTTCGAGGACTCGCTCCTGGGCATGCGCTGGCTCAACGCCAACGGCTTCCGCCTCGCCGTCGCCGGCCGCACGCTCTGGGATGAAGCCGAGGCCGAAGCCCGCACCGGTTTCGCCGCCCTGTACGCCAGCGAAGGCTTCGCAATTGACGCCCATAACCCGATGGAGACCGTGCTATTTCCGGAAATGGATGAAACCATCGAAGTACCCGAGATCACCGAGGCCTGCTGGGGCATCCTCGGCAAATCCCCGGAAGACGTCATGTGCGCCACGGCCCGGATGGTGGTGAAGCGCAAGGGCGCGGCTCACCCCACGGTGCTGGCCTGCACCCTCTTGCCCTACTCACCGGAGTTCGAGCTGGGCAAGACTCTGGCCGAAGCCGAAGCGCCGGTGGCGCTGAACCACCCGCATTGCGCGAAATTCTGCGTACTGGGCGGCGCCAGTTGTTCAGGATGACCTCCTGCGACGAGCTATCCGCCTAATCCTGGCCGAACATTCGCCATCAGCACGCCCGCCTAATAAGGTATTAGGTATAACAACAGCATCAACTTTCGCTTGATAGGTTAATTCCGCCAGCGACGGCGCAGTTAGTTCTTGCCGCACGCCGCTGATATCTGGGAGATTTCCTATCTGCCCGCGACGCTGAATGCGTCGTCGCCGAAACGCAGAAGGAGCCGACGTCGATGGAGTCAGCCACCACCGCCGCCTTACGCGGCGCCGCCCTCGCCGCAGCCTGTCTGACGCTGACTGCCTGTTCTGGGAGCGAGCCGCTCCTCCTGAAGACTCAGGCCGAAGCGGTTGAGCAAGCAGCGGCGATCGACGCGCTGGACGGCACCTCGATGCATAAGCGCGCCGCCCGCAACGCCCTGATGGGGTCCGGCGTCGAAGCGCTGATGGATTATGCAGTTGTGGCCTACATGGACCAACAAGAGCTGACGCTACGGCGAGACTTGAGCGAGAGCGGCGTCGACATTGTCCGCGTCGGCAACCAAATCCATCTGGTCATGGCGGGCGACGCCACCTTCGCTCCTGCGAAATCGGATGTCACCCCGGCGATCCAGCCACTGCTGGACGCGATGGCGACGGTGGCGAACACCTATGACAGGTGCATGATGGAGATCAATGGCCACACCGACAGCGTCGGCCCAGCGGCGTATAACCGAGACCTTTCCCAAGAGCGGGCCAACAATGTCGCGGCCTATCTGATCGAACAGGGCGTCATGGGCCGCAGGCTGATCGTGCGCGGTCTCGGCGAAACGCTGCCGCACACGCCCACCGCCGACGGCGTCGATGAACCGCGCAACCGCCGGGTGGAGATCCGGCTGTCGCCGCTGACCTAATTTCGGTTCTCATAAATGCGACCCTTGCGTTCAGGCGCCACGCGGTCGCATTTCCCAACCCGCAATGAGTTCTGCTCCTTGCGGGTTCTGACGCGCCCGGATTTAAGCCACCCGATCCCCCGGCTCCCGGCCCGCGAACACCGCGTCGAGGTTGTCGAGCGCGCGAAAACCCATGGCGTCGCGTGTCTCCGAGGTGGCGGAGCCGATATGGGGCAACAGAAACACGTTCTCCAGCTTAGAGAGCGACGGATTGCCGCCCGGCTCATCTCGGAACACGTCCAACCCGGCGGCGAACAGCTTGCCGCTGCTCAGCGCCTCAACCAGCGCCGCCTCATCCACCAAGGCGCCTCGTGCGGTGTTCACAAAGATCGCCCCATCGGGCAGGCGGGCGAAGGCGGCGGCGTTCATCATGCCGGTCGTCTCCGGCGTGGTCGGACAATGCAGCGACAGCACATCCGAGACCGCCAGCAAATCCTCCAACCGCTCATGGAACACCGCGCCCTTCTCAAGCATCGGCTCTAATGGGCGGCGGTTGTGATAATGGACCTCCATCCCAAACCCGCGCGCCCGCTCGGCGGCGACTTGCCCGACCCGGCCCATTCCCACCACCCCGAAGCGCTTGCCGGTGACCTGCCGACCCACCATGAAGGCGGGCGACCAGAAATCCCACCGCCCCTCCCGCACCATCCGGTCGCCCTCTGATCCGCGCCGGGCGGCGCCAAGCATGCAAAGCATCGCGATTTCGGCGGTGGCGTCCGACAGAACGTCAGGCGTGTTGGTGACGACCACCCCCCTCGCTCTGGCGGCGGCCAAATCAACATGATCTACCCCAACCGAGTGGTTGGCGATGACCTTAAAGCGCGCCGGGAGCGCGGCCATCACCTCAGCATCAAACAACTCGGAATGGCAGGGAATGGCGGCGTCGACCTCCTGGCAGGCCGCAATAAGCTCCGCCTTGGAGAACAAGCGGTCTTCTAGATTCAAGACAGCGTCATAGTCCCGTTGGGCGCGGTCGTGCACCGCGTCGGTCAGGCGGCGGGTGATCAAAACACGGGGTTTCGCGGCGCTTGCGGGCATGGCCTGTTCTCGTTTCTCGGCTAGGGACGGCTGATGAGAGCGTACCGTCTTTCCCGCCTCTGGCGCCAGAGCAACGCCGACTCAGCAACTACTCCGGCATTCAGGATAGGCTGTATTCACCCTCAAAGGGAATCTCATAGGGTCCGCCACAAAGTGAAC
This sequence comes from Paracoccaceae bacterium, assembly GCA_019634215.1. Lineage (GTDB taxonomy): Bacteria > Pseudomonadota > Alphaproteobacteria > Rhodobacterales > Rhodobacteraceae > JAHQVS01. The sequence continues at coordinate 3,185 of JAHQVS010000314.1, forward strand.
ATAATTTAAGGCGGCTCCCATGGCTGACATTCCTGACGACATTTCCACCACGGCGCTGATCACCCCCTCAGAAACCATCGCCAGCGAGATTGAAAATGTCGACAATCCGGAGACCAACACTGTTGAGGTTGATCTGGATTGGTATCGCGCCGAGCTGCAAGAGGGCCTGACCTATCGCGTCATCCTCAGCGGCGACGGCACCGCCGGGGAGTTGTCCGACGTCCAACTCACCATCCGCGATGAGAATGGCGACCCGCTGCTCACCAGCAGCGCGGATAATGACGGCATCGAAGCGCTCGGCTTTTTCACCCCCAGCACCGGCACATATTTTATCGAGGCCGCAGGCGACGATAACGGCGACTTAGGCACCTATCGCCTCACCTTGGTCGGCGATGAGTTTGAAGCCACAATCGACACTGTCGGAACTTTCGCCATCGGCGACACGCTGCAAAGCGCGATCGAGGCCGAGGGCGATCAGGACTGGTTCAAGGGAGAGCTGCAAGCGGGCTTCACTTACGGCCTTAAGATCGAGGGCGATGGCCGCCCTGGTGAGTTGACTGACGTCGAGGTCATCGCCTACGACGCTGACGGCAATCCGCTGGCCAGCAGCGGCGCTGACGCCGATGGGCAAGCGACTTTGCCCTTCCGTCCCACCGAAGACGGCGCCTATTTTATTGGCGCCGCCGGTGACGACAACGCGGATATTGGCCGCTATCAGCTGACCATTCTGGGCGACAATTTCTCCCAGGACACCCTGACCACCGGCGCTTTCACCTTTGGCGTCGCCTTAAACGATTCCATTGAAGCCGGCGGCGACCAAGACTGGTACAAGGGCGAGCTGCAAATCGGACTGACTTACGGCATCATCCTAGAGGGCGACGGCGAGCCGGGCGAGCTGGCTGATGTCGAAGCGATTGTATACGATTCCGGCGGCAACCCGCTGGCCAGCAGCGCCAGTGGAACAGATGGCCTGACCCGCCTGTCTTTCACCCCAACCAGCAGCGGAACCTACTTCATTGCAGCAGCAGGAGATACGACCTCCGACACAGGCGGGTATCATCTCCGGGTGCTGAACGACGTCTATGAGCGCAATGTCATGACCTCCGGCCGCTTTATCCCTGGCGGTGAGATCGTCAGTGAAATCGAGGCAGGTGGCGATCAGGACTGGTTCAAGGGCGAGTTGCGCGCTGGCTATAGCTATAGCTTCCTGTTGGAAGGCGACAGCGCTCCGGATGCGTTGGAGGATGTGCGCCTGATTCTTCGCGGGGCCGACGGGCTTGAGATTCTGGACAGCGGCGCAGACAATGACGGTCGCGCCACGCTGACCTACACCCCGACCAACGACGGGGTCTATTTCATCTCAGTTGCGGGCGACGACGCCGCCGACATCGGCGGCTACCGCCTGTCAATCATCGACGACGAGGCCCCGGGCTCCAGCGCCACCACCCGCACGCTCCCCCCCGGTGAAAGCCTCACAGGGGCGATTAGCGTTGAGGGTGAGGAGGATTGGACGGAACTCCGGCTCCAAGCTGATTTCACCTACGGCCTGATGATCGAGGGCGACGGTTCAGCGACGGAACTGGAGGATGTCAAACTCCGCCTGCTCGACCGCAATGGCCTGGAGCTGGCGGCCACGGAAGACGATGACGACGGTGTCGAGATCTTGAGCTACACCCCCGCCAGCGCCGGAGTGTATTTCGTCGGCGCGCAAGGCGACGACGCCGCTGATCTCGGCGGCTACAAGCTGTCCCTGATCGAGGATGACTTCGCCGCCTCCACCCGCACCACAGGCGAAGTAGCCCTTAACCGCGCCGCCGCCGCCAGCCATGAGACCGCCCAAGACGCCGACTGGTTCCGCTATGCCCTCACGGCGGGAGACTACAGCGTCACCGTCGCCAGCGTCGACGGCGATACGTCGCGCTCGGTCACCATCGGCTACGCCGACAGCAGCGGCGCAATCCGCTCACAAACCACCCGCGATCTCGACCGCGCCGCCAACTTCACCATCGATGACGGGGAGCAGAACGGTTATATTGTCATTGATGCGGGCGGAGAGGGGACTGGCTCTTATGCGGTGACCATTCTCGCCAACACCGATCCGATCGTCAGCAACGGCGACGAGGGCGATGTTCTGACCGGCGACGGCGGTGACAATGTGCTCACCGGCGGCTTGGGCGACGACACGCTCAACGGCGAGGGAGGCCGCGACTTTCTGCAAGGCGAGGCTGGCCAAGATCAGCTCAATGGCGGCGACGGCGACGACAACCTCCTCGGAGGCGAGGGCGACGACGCCCTCAATGGCGGCGCGGGCGACGACATCCTCACCGGCGACGCCGGCGCCGACGCCTTGATCGGCGGCGAAGGTTACGACATTGCCGATTTCAGCATTGAGAGTGGCTCGGGCGGGCTGGCGATCAATATGAACAGCGGCCGGGTCCGCGACACCCACGGCGGCCAGGACAGCTTCACTTCGATCGAAGGCGTGATCGGCACGAACAACGCCGATGTGATCTTCGGCAATGGCGCCGGCAATGAACTGCGCGGACTGGATGGCGCCGACTCCCTGAACGGCAAGGCCGGGGATGACAGCATCTTCGGCGGCGAAGGGGCTGACCGCGTCGTCGGCGGCGCGGGAGACGACGACCTTCAAGGCGGGGGCGGCGACGACGTCATCGGCGGCCGCATCGGCGACGATGTGATCGACGCTGGCGCCGGTGACGACAGTGTCGTCGGCCAGCTCGGCGACGATGAAATCCTCGGCGGTGCAGGCAATGACACCCTTAACGGCGGCAGCGGCGTCGACATCCTCTCCGGCCAGGACGGCGACGACGTGCTGCTTGGGCGCGCGGGCGCCGACACTCTGACGGGCGGGTCGGGCGACGACGCTCTCAATGGCGGCACAGGCGCCGATGTCCTGAACGGCGGCCTTGGCGATGATCAACTCATCGGCGGCGCCGACGGCGACCTCTTCGTGTTCGACCAGACCAGTTTCGGGGCCGACGAGCTGGTGCGCTTCGCCTCAGGCTCGGACGTCATCCAGATCTCTAAAGCGGTGGCGGCCAATTTCACCGACCTCACCCTGTCGGAAACCGATGACGGGGTATTGGTCGAGTTTGGCGGCGGTTCGGTTTTGATCGCCGACCGGACCCTGGATCAGATCGCTGAGAGCGACTTTATGTTTGAGTAACCTTACGGCCCCCTCTCTCCAGCGAAGAGAGGGGGCTGACACCTCACGATCAGGCGTCCGAAGGCGTCATAAACCCGCTCACGCCGCCGCCGGAATCAGCGACAATCGCGATTTTCCCCACCTGTGGTACGTCGAAAGGTTCGTGCTTGACCGATCCGCCAGCGGCCTTGACCGCCTGCGTCGCCGCCTCGACATCCTCAACCGCGAAATAGGTCATCCAATGATCCGGCAAGCCGTCGAAGTCCGGCGATGTCATCGGGAAAATGCCCGCAATCACCTTCTCGCCCTTGCGGGCGATTGTATACGGCTGCTGCATGTCCGGCATGGGAACGTCCTCAAACGTCCAGCCCAAGGTCTTTTCGTAAAAGGCTTTTGCTTTCGCCACATCCCAGGTGTTCAGTTCGGTCCAATGAATCTCGCCATGATTTGTCGACATCTGCGCTTCCTCTTTCAGACGCCCCCATCCCGCTTATCCCTCTTCGCGCCGATCCTTCAATGGGCTGACGCCGAAATGCTCGCGATAGACCTTGGAGAAATGCGAGTGGCTGCCGAAGCCTGAGGCCAGTGCGACGTCGATTACCTTGGTGGAGGTCCGCCGGAGCAGGGTTCGGGCGTAGCGCAGGCGCAGCTCTCGGTAAAAATCGGTCGGCGACTGCCCGGTGTGTTCGCGGAACAGCCGATGCAGTTGACGCCGTGTCAAACCAATGATCTGCGCCAGCTCCAACATCGAGAGCGGCGCGTCCATCGCCCCCTCCATCGCCTCGATCGCCGCCGCCAACCCCTCCGAGCGCGATTTGGCGTGGAACAAAGCCGCCGAGGTTTGCCGATCCATTGTGGAGCGCACCCGCTCCACCAACATCTGCTCCGCCGCCTTGGCGGCGACGTCCGGCCCATGCTCCGGCCCCAATTCGTCGACCACCAGACGCAGGAACATGTCGATGGTGGCCGAACCGCCCGCACAGGTCCGGCGCGCGCCGTCGATGACATAGAGACGGTCGGTCAACTCGACCGTGGGCCACATCTCACGAAACGGCCCGGCATACTCCCAATGCACCGCGCATTGATGGCCTTCGAGCAGCCCCGCCCGCGCCAACACAAACGCCCCGGCGGATATCCCTCCAAGCCCTACACCCCGAGACGCGAGTCGGCGCAGCCAACTCAACACTTTCTCATCGGTGACGCGCTCAGGGTGAAAGCCACAGACCACGAACAGCATGTGCGGGCGGGCGTCGTCGTCCAGGCCGCGATCCGCGGCGATCTCCAACAGATTCGACGCCAGAGCTGGGCCGCCGCTTGGGGTGTAGACGCGGGTGAGAAAACGTTTGCGGCCGGCGAAGCGGTTGGCGTGGCGAAGCACGTCGACGGCGCCCGACAAGCTCAACAGCGGGAACTCGTCAATCAGCAGGAAGCCGATCTCGCGGGTGTCGGCTTCCAACGCCGCTTCGATCCGCGCATCGCGCGCCATGTTCCGGCTCCCTTGCCTTACGCCCCGATTATCAGGACTCACCCGTCAGGATTCCCCCCACACGGGACAGCGAGCGTCCCACACGCGACACCGCGAGGCGCGCAATCTGAGCTGTAATCGTCCCGTCACGCAAGCACGCGCCGCATCGGCGCGGTTGCGCTCAGCCACGGCGGCGGGCGCTTTGATGTCGCGACAAACTCTCCCCCCAGGAGAACGAGAGGACGCCCCATGCCCAACCCTCGCCCCGACCGCAGCTCGGCGCGGCGCCGTCGTCCGGCCCCGCCGAAACCGACGGTCAACCCCGCCCCGGCGGGCCTGGAGGGCGGCGCTTATCGTCCGCTATCCGAGGCCCAGATCGAACGCATCGTCGCCGCCGGATATGAGGTCTTGGAGCGCACCGGCGTCGAAATCCTGCCCTCCCCCTGCCGCGACCGCCTCGCCGCCGCGGGCTGCCGCGTCGAGCCAGACCGCAACCGGGTGTATTTTCCGCCCAAGCTGATCGAGGACACCCTCAAATTCGCCCCTTCCGAAGTGTTGCTCGCCGACCGCCACGAGGGCGCGGACCAAGGGTCGATGGATCTGAAACTAGGCGGGCGGCGGGTCTATCTCGGCACCGGCGGCACGGCGGTGAAGATCATGGACCTTGACGGCAGCGTCCGCGAGACCCGCCTCTCAGACAATTACCATATCGGCCGCCTCTGCGACGCGCTGGAGCATGTGCATTTCTACATGCGCCCGGCGATGGCCCGCGACCTGGAAAACGCCGCGATCGACATCAATCAATTCTACGCTTGCCTGTCCGCCACCCGAAAACATGTGATGGCCAACTGCTATGAGCCGCAAAACGTCGCCAAACTGCGGGCGCTCGGCGAAATGCTGGCTGGCGGCCCCGCGGCGTTCGACGCCCGACCGCTGGTCTCCTGCAGCAACTGCTGGACGGTCTCGCCGCTGCGCTTCGCCATTGAAACCGTGGAGATTCTGGACGAGCTGGTCGCCCATAATATCCCCACGGCGCTGTCCTCCGCCCCTCAGGCAGGGGCCACCTCCCCCGCCGCTCTGGCCGGCACCCTGGTGCAGATTGTCGCCGAGCAGCTCTCCGGCTTTACATACGTAAATCTCCTGCGCCCCGGCTTCCCGGCGCTGTTCGGCTGCGTCCCGGCCCAAGCTGATCTGCGCAGCGGCGCCTTCACCGGCGGCTCGGCGGAGTTCGCCCTGCTCCACGCCGCCTGCGCCCAGATCGCGCAACATCTCAAACTGCCGATCTACAACTCCTCCGGCATCGCCGACAGCAAGCTCGGCGACGCCCAGGCTGGGTTCGAGAAAGGCTTGACCACCACCGCCGCCGCCCTCGCCGGCTCCAACTATGTTCACCATTCCGCCGGCTTCCTGGAGAGCTTGCTGACGGTCGCCTATGAGCAGTTCGTCATCGACAATGACATCAACGGCGCCGCCATGCGTTTGGTGCGCGGCATCGAGGTCACCGACGAAACTCTGTCACTGGACGTGATCGAGGATGTCGCGCGCGGGCCAAATCATTTCCTCGGCCACCCGCAAACTCTGGCGCTGATGCAGAGCGAATATCTCTATCCTGCGCTGTTCGACCGCCGCCCCCGCGACGATTGGCAAGCGGCGGGCGGCCTCTCCCTGCGCTACGCGGCCAAGGAGCGGGCGCGAGAGATCCTGGAAAGCCACTGGCCAGACGCGATTGCGCCCGACCTCGACGCCGAGATCCGCCAGCGGTTTGACATCCGGCTGCCGAGAGAGGAGATGTGCGCCGGGGGTTGGACGGGGTAGCCTGATGTGACGCGGCCACGCCTCCTAAGCCCTCAGAAAGCTTAACAAATCGAGGCCTCCGCGTTTGGATACCCCTTCGCCCCGTAAATTAACCGCGATCCTGCATATCGGCGACCAGAAGGCGGGTTCGAAATCGATCCAGCGCTTCCTGCAGACCAATCACGGCGCTCTCGTCTACAGAGGCGTCACCCGCAATATCGGGTCGCTGCACAAACTCTATCACAGCGGCTTGGGCGCGGCGGTGGCGAGTGTGAGCGCGGCCACGCGCCCTGAGTTCGGCGAATGGCGCATTACCAATGCGCAGGATCAGCAGGCTCTGCACCGAGACTTAAGCGCGCGGCTGGCCGCCGAGGTCGGGGCAGTGCCATCCACCATCCACAGCATGGCGTTTTCGTTTGAAGGGCTGCTGTTTTTGCGACCGGAAGAAGTGCGGCGGCTGCAAGAGTTTCTGGCCCCCTGGTTTAACGATTTCCGCATCATCGCCTATCTGCGACGGCAAGATCTCTCCGCTGTCAGCCGTTACTCGACGCAAATCGTCAACGGGCGCATCGGCGGCGCGCGTTTGCCAAGGTTGAACCCCTTCGCGCCCCAACCGCCTATGCTGCGCTACGACAAGGCGTTGGACGCTTGGGCCGAGGTTTTCGGCGCCTCATCGCTGCGGCCCCGCCTGTTCCAGCGGTCAGACTTCTCGAATGGGGATCTGATCGATGATTTTATCGAAACGGCGTCGTTGGGGCCAAACACAGGCTTTGACCGCACCCCGCCCGAGAACGAATCCCACAGCGCCCTGACTTTGGCGATCTTGAACGCGGTGAACACGCATATGCCGCCTCTCCTCGACGGGCAGCCCAACCCCGCGCGCGGCGCGCTGGTCCGCGCGTTGACGGCGCATGCAGGCGCCGACCGCGCCACACCCTCGCGCGGAGCCGCATGGGTGCATTACATGCGGCATTACCTCTCCAACAGGCGGTTGAAGCAGCGCTGGTTTCCGGAGCGGGACCAACTGTTCGAGGGCGGTTTCAGCCGCTACCCCTGGATCGCGCCGCGCCCTCCAACGCTGCACAACGCCGGGCCGCTGCTGGCGGCGGCCTTCACGGACCTTTCGGCAACGGCGCATCGGCACATGCTGGAGGCGCGGCTGACCCGGGTTATGAAGGCGCTGGCCGAGCAGGACCCCGACACAGCGCGGCAAATCGCCCGCCGCACGGTAAAAATTGCGCCCTCCTCGGTAAAAACCCTGATTCTGCTCGGCCGTGCGGAGTTGGCTTGCGGCGCCCCTATGGC
>JAHQVS010000315.1 GCA_019634215.1 Paracoccaceae bacterium
CATCGACCCGCATGAGATCGCCAATGTCCTGGGTCTGCCCGGCGTCAAGCTGATGCATGACGAAGCGATGGCCGCGCCGGTCAACATCTTCGTGCAAGCGCCCAGCTGCGTCCCCTCCGCCCCTGGCCTGGAGGTCGCCGGGGCGGAACTGGGGCCGAAGGACATCGCCGAGGCGATGAGCTGGCCCAACATCATCGGTCTGGGCGAAGTGATGAACTTCCCTGGCGTCGCCGCCGCCGACTCGAAAATGCTCGGCGAGATTGCCGCCACCATGGCCGCAGGCAAGACCGTCGGCGGCCATTACGCCGCGCTCGATCTCGGCCGCCCATTCCACGGCTATGTCGCAGGCGGTCCGGCGGATGATCATGAGGGCACCCGCGCCGAGGACGCGATCGCGCGGGTCCGTCAGGGCATGCGGGCGATGCTGCGGCTTGGTTCGGCGTGGTATGACGTCGCCGAGCAGATCAAGGCCGTCACCGAGCAGGGTCTGGACCCGCGCAACTTCATCCTCTGCACCGACGACTGCCACTCCGGCACCCTGGTCGAAGACGGTCACATGAACCGCGTGGTCCGTCACGCCATCGCCCAGGGCCTGCGCCCAATCACCGCTCTTCAGATGGCGACCCTCAACACCGCCCAGCATTTTGGCCTGGAACGCGAATTGGGCTCGATCACACCGGGCCGCCGCGCTGATTTCATACTGGTCACCGATCTGCCCGCCCTCGTCATCGACGCAGTCTACGCGCGCGGCGTCAAACTGGCGGAGCAGGGCCAACTGACCGCCGACATCCCCGCCTACCCGTATCCCGCAAACGCCAAGAACACCATTAAGTTGGGCCGCCGTCTGTCCGCGCCTGATTTCACTGTCTCCAGCTCAGCCATGGCGGGCGAGGTCACGGCGCGAGTGATCGGCGTGGTCGAGAACCAAGCGCCGACCCAAGCCCTGGAGCGCCGCCTGCCAGTGCGTGGCGGCTTGGTGCAGCCCGACCTAGCTCAAGATGTCTGCCACATCGCCCTGGTCGAACGCCACCGCGCCACCGGCGGGGTGAGCAACGCCTTCGTCTCCGGCTTTGGCTATAACAAACCATGCGCCCTGGCCTCGACCGTCGCCCATGACAGCCATCATATGATCGTTGTGGGAACCTCCACCGCCGACATGGCCCAAGCCGCCAATCGCCTTGCTGAGGCCGGGGGCGGAGTGGCGATGGTGTCAGAGGGGCGGGAACTGGCGCTTATCGAGTTGCCGATCGCAGGGCTGATGTCCGACGAACGGGCCGAGAGCGTCGCCGGAAAGGCGGCGAAACTTGGTGAGGCAATGTGGGCTTGCGGCTGCACGCTCAACAACGCCTTTATGCAGCACTCACTGCTGGCGCTGGTGGTGATCCCGTCGCTCAGAATCTCGGACAAAGGTTTGGTGGACGTCGACCGGTTCGAGATCACGAACCTGCTGGTCTGACCGTCCACCTAGGCCCTTACAGAGGGATCAATTCGGCTCCCACACGTTCGAATCGCGCTCTGAGCGATCCTCTGGATTTCTGCTTGGCAGCAGTGAGATGAACAGCCCGCGCATCGCCCCCTCGAACTCCGGCGAGCGCGGGTCGCCCAGATTGGACGAACTCAGCCGCGCCTCGGACAGCTCCTCATAACCGTCGCAATACACCGCCAACACCTGATTGTTGCGCGCGCCCGGCTCGGCGAGGCCCTCGCAGGCGTCCCTCCCACCCACATTCGGCGGCGCGTCGAACACCAATACGAAGCGATGGTCGTCCGACGTCTCAGGACTTGGGGCGATGGCGGTGAACGTCGCTGGCGAGAACCATCCGGGCGTGCGCAACACGTCCGCCACCGCTTGGGGATCGCCGCCTGGCGCGCCCCACACCTCGACGTTCGCCCTGCCGGCGATGGCGCTGTTGACGCGCTGGCGACTATAGGAGCTGTCTTGAGACACCTTGGTCACAACCCCCAAACCGCTCCCGCCGATCCCAAAGGCGCCGCTGGCGCAGCCCGCCGTCAAGGACGCCGCACCGAGAAGCATGACCAAGCCGCCGAATTTCGCTGACATCATTCTGCCGTCCCTCATTCCATTCCCGAACATCGAGATGCGGACGCCGGCTAAGCGAACGCCCACCTGCGGGAAAATATCTCACAAACGCTGGGGGACCAGTCTCTCCCCCACCAAAGTTTCTCCGGGCGCGCCGCCAAGCGCCGCGCTATGACCTTACATAAGTGCACGTCCCCCCACACGAAGCAGGGAGCCGATCATATGGTGGTGAATATTAAGACATGGAGCGTCTATCTCTCGGGCGAAATCCACACTGAGTGGCGAGAGGAGATCGCGAAGGCGGCGCAAGAAGCCGACTTGCCGGTGCTGTTCGACAGCCCAGTCACCGATCACGCCGCCAGCGACGATTGCGGCGTCGCCATCATGGGCGCAGAGGAAAAGCCCTTCTGGAAAGATCAAAAGGGCGCACGCCTCAACGCCATCCGCACCCGCACGCTGATTGCCGAGGCGGACATCGTGGTGGTCAGGTTCGGCGACAAATACAAGCAATGGAACGCCGCTTTCGACGCTGGCTACGCCGCCGCACTCGACAAGCCATTGGTGATCCTGCATGGGCCGGAACACGCTCACGCGCTGAAGGAAGTTGACGCTGCGGCGGCGGCGGTGTGCGAAACCACGGCGCAAGTCGTCGACGTGCTACGCTACACTATTCGCGGCGAGCTTCCACGTCCCTAAGGCTTTCGCCATTTCAGGTCAGCTTCAATCGAGCTGGCCATAACCGCGCGTACACCAGCCGAGGGCTGGACTGCTAACTGATCTTGTGCGGCTTGCGCTTAAGACCAGCTCGAAATCCAAGCCCAACCACTGGTGCGATCAATCGAACCTGAATCGCAGGAAGACGTCCCCGCCATCGAACCTTAGCCCGCCATGGTGACGGTGGTGGCCGCCGTGCCTGTGGCGGTGATGGCGCCGACCATGGGAGTGACCGTAGTCCCGGTCGTAATCGCGGTCATAGTGGCGACCATGGCGGCGCCCACGGTCGTGATAGCCATCATCCCGATAGCGCCGCTCATGGCCACGATGACGCCGATCGTAGTGGCGCCGGCTATGGCGACGGTGGTGACGATGATGACGCCGGTGGCGGCGATAGTTCCGACGACGGTGATGCCGATGCCCATACTTACGGCCATGGGCGAGGATGACGCCATCCAACGTAACTTCAGCGTCCTCAACAGTCACAGTCGCCGTGATCGGAGCCGAGGTGACTGGGGCGGCGGAAGCCGGGGCGGCGAATACCGCCGCTAATAAGGCGGCGAGGGGAAACAATAAGCGGTTCATCAGGGTCTCCGTCGGTGCAACACAGAGTGATGTCGCTTGCACGTTACGGAAACCTCCCTCCGTCGCGAAAAAATTAACTACTCTCACCTGCTCAACAGTGGTCGCGCTTGGCCTCGCTTAGGCGGCGGTCCTGCCGGCGCTGGCGCGTTCCCGTGCGGTTTGCGCGATGATGGCTTGATGCTTCATCCAAATGCGGTTGAGCGCGTCCTTGCCGCTCTTGCCCTGCCCTCCGGTGAAGTCACGCGCAATCTCTTTACGGGCCGTGACAGACAGGCCTTTATCGTCCTGCAACCGCTTAAACAGAATTGGAAACGCCTCGGCGTCGCGGAGCGCTTGGCGGAGACGGTCCGCATAGTCTCTCACCACCGCCTCATCCACCGGCTTGGCAGCCGCCCGAGATTTTCGCGCCGGTTTTGCCGCCATTTTGGCGGCGAAATGGGCTTGAAACCCGCCAATTGTCGCGTCGGGCCGGGCGGAGATCACATCCGCCAACCGCACCGCATCATCCTTCCAGGTTTTGGAGCCGGTTAGGTTGATGCCTGTCATCACCGGTTTGAGCAGATCTTGAAGCGCCTCCAAGCGGGCGCCGCCAGCCTCTTGAGCAGCCAAATCAGCCGACATCATCTCTGACGTGACCGCCGCCACCGCCGCCTTGCCTTGATCGGCGAATAAGATAGCCAGATCACGCCACGCGCGGCCGTCCGCGCCGCCGCCGCAACATTCGCTCATTTGGGCGACCGTCTGGAGCCAATCGCTGAACTTGACCGCCTGCATTGAACATCCTTTCGTCGACATAACGCGCCAAAGCGCGAATGGCGTTTTTCGGCTCTTGGACAGACTGGGCTTCCCCCATCGCCCAGAAGGCGATTCCGCGCGGCAGCGCATAGGGGAACGCCGCACGCCGGGGCATCTCCATCTCTTTCGACAGCAGATGAATACCCTTTGAGTGCAGCGCATCCTTCAAGAATTCGCGCTCATCATCCTCAGCTGACGTAGCGGCGCCGCTCATAGTTCCGACGACGCCAATCATGTCAATATGCGGACAGATCCCAGACGTCTTCAATTTAGAAACCTGTCCCACAAATGTCGACACCGACTCAGTCGAGGCACGGTCCAGGATGGTCGGGATCAACAGATGGCTCGCGGCGCACAGCGCTTGCACCCCACCACTCGACAAACGCGGCGGCGAATCGATGATCACCACGTCAAACTCACGCTGCACTGCTGGCGAGTACAAAATTTCCGCGAGAGTGTAGCGCGGGTCCTTGCGCCGATCTCCGGTCAGCCACTCGACGAGTACGCGGTTCTCGGTGGTGGCGAGGTCGTAATAGGCTGGCAGCACCTTAAATCGAGATCGCCGCCCGCCAACGCCCACACCAACATTGACCGGCGTCGTAAATTCTCGCAGTTGGGCGCCATCCATGTGGCCGCCAACAAGCCAACTAGCGGGCGAATCGCCGTCCTCAGAGGGCAGCCACTCATTCTGCGTCAGACACATGCGAGTTAGCGTGCCCTGAAAATCCAGATCCAGCAGCAACACCCGTTTGCCGCGCTCCAGCGCCAAGGCGGCGCCAATATTGGCAGCCAAGGTGGTTTTGCCCACCCCGCCCTTCAAATTGGCGAGGTTGAGAACCTTCATCGCTTGCAGCGGAAACTCATCATAACGCGCCGGCTGTATCACTGGCTCGGCGCGCCACATCCCCTCGCCCTCTTTCCACCCGGAAGCCGTCCGCACCCGGGCCACAGCCGCCCTCGCCGCGCCTAGACGCCGAAAGTAAGACATAATCCGTAGCGCTTGTCCCCAAAGCCAACCGGCGCTCAAGAGTAGTGCGCCAGCAACTGCAAAGCTCAGATACTGATAGGCCGCCTCAAAGGTAGCTCGCTCAAGAACACCTGCGACAAAATCGAGAACCTGCTCCACTGATCCGCCCCCTGATGATTGGAGCTAACGCTGTCATACGGCCAAACCGCATCATGCGCTTATACTCACAGCGAATCAGGGATTAATCCAAGAGAAATTCGCCCGAATCGGGCTTTTTCCCAAAATATGTGCGTAACCACAGCCAGCGAGAGCGCCAACTTGGCGGGCCTCACTGTTCGCGGCGCAGCTTAATCGTCAGGTTGCCCGAGCGATTAGAGCGCCATACCGCCTGGGTGTCGCTTGTGAAGTCATATGTTCCCGTGCCGTCCTTATCCTTCCAGACATTCCCGCCCACATGCACATAGATCTGCTCATTGACTCTCAGCCGATTGTTGTCGATGAGCCCAAATACGTTCTGCCGCCTAGTCCCCTTATGGGTGAAACCCCAGACGCCGCCGGGATCAATTAACCTCTGTAAGCGGATCTCGAGCCCACGGGCATCGTTGGAGCGCCAAACAGCGGTGCGAGTATCGAAAAACTCATAGGTGCCGGTGGCGTCCTCGTCCTTCCAGACCTCGCCCGACACCCATACATAGGTCTGATTGGCGACCTGAAGCCGCTCCCCCTTCAAAAGCTTGACCAGATGAATAGTGTGGCGACCGTTGCGGGTGAAAGTCCAATAGCCGGTCGGGTCGATCTTGCGCGGCAAGTTTTCGGGCTGCGGCGGCGAAACCAAATCCGCGATCCGCGCCTTAGCCAGCTCGCTTTGCAGTGTGCCCGCACAAAAATCAGAGAAAGCTTGCAGCATACCGACGGACTTGCTGTCGCGCAGAACGTTCCACTCGGCCTGAGCCGCCTCTGCGCCGCATTGGCTGGCGTGGCGTGACGGCGGCGTGGACGGCCCGGGGAGTTCCTCCACAGGGCAATCTCGCGCCACCCCGGCGATACAGACGCGATATCCCTCGAACTGCGCCTCACACTCCCGCGGCCGTACAGGCGGGACATCCCGCGCCCCTGCGCCAAAGCTCAAGCAAGCCGAAGCAAGATCCTGACTGCAATATCCGGCCGGATTTCCACATCGGGCGGGTTGAGCTGAGGCCATAGTCAGATCGGCGAGAACGACAACCGCCAAAGCCAGGGCGCACCGAACGCCCCATCGATCAAGTGCAACGCCACACCCCTGTTCGAGCGCCATCCTATCCCCCTTAACTTGCAACGCCGTAAGCGGATCACACGACCGATGCCGTCACCTGCTCTTGCTTAGGCGGACCTGCGTCTTAGCCGCGTCTCCCAAATGCCAGACCCCGGCCGTTTCCGAACTAAAATCCAACAACATGCGCTTATCGCGGTTGTACCAGCGGTTTTTACTCCGGTGGTCGAAAATAATTCGCTCGCTTGACGTCAGCCGGTATTTTGCATCCATACGAAGACTAAAACGCTTGGTCTGACCATTTAGGGTATAAAACCATATACCCGACGGGTTGATGGTTAAGCCTTCGGGCCGACTGGCCGTATCATCGGCAGTTCCGCCAGAGCCTGTCGACGCCTGACCCAACTCACGCACCCGCGCTGCGGCCAGTTGACCCTGCAAATGCTCGCCGCAGAACCGGGCGAACACTTGCAAGGTGGTGATCTCGTTGGAACGCTTCAGTGTTTCCCACTCGGTGCGGGCGTCATCCGCCGTGCAGCCTCCCGCCGTTTCCGGCGCCGGGGATGGCGCTGGGACTGGAGCGGGAGCAGCCGATGGGGTTGGCGCAGCCAGCAGCGCCTGCAACAGCGTCGGAGACAACACCCCATCGGCAGGAGAAACACCCAGATCCCGCTGAAACGACGCCAAGGCCGCGATCGAGCCCGGCCCCCACAGGCCGTCGATCGACGACTGGTATTTGCCTAGCCGAGCCAACTCTCGCTGCGCCACGGTCAGATCGGTTTGACTAACGCCTGGAGGCGTGGACGGCGCAGAGTCGCTCGCGGTCTCCTGAGGCGATGCAGGCGCCGGCGGCGCGTCCGCCCCGCTGGCGCTGTCTTCGCCGCATTGGCGCACCACCAATTCCAAGCAACTGCGATACACCGCCCATTGTTGATCACAGGCCGCCTCAGACAACCCGCCTTCGGCGTCTGCTTGGCCGTCAATCCCAACGGAACCCGCCCCGAGACGCTCAGTGCAGGAGGGATCGACCTTGCACAGCAGCGTAGGGTCATCGCAAACGGCGTCTTCACCTCGCGCTGGGCCGATGCCGAAGGCGAATAAAATCAATAGAATAAACGTGTAACGATTGCTTCCAGGCATCGTCGGCTCCCTGGCTGACATCCATTCAAGATGTACAAGCGAAATCAGGCAAGCGCAAACGACGCCAAGGTCATGATTCAAAGGCCGGCAGCAAATCAGGGCGGCTCTGCGCCGCCCTTAACGGCAAGCGAGACATTTAGACGTCCACATCTTCCACAAAGCGGGCGTTCTCTTGGATGAACTGGAACCGCGTCTCCGCCTTTTTGCCCATAAGCCGCTCCACCAACCCACTGGTCTCATTCGGAGCGTCGTCATCGATCCGCACCCGGATCAGGGTGCGGCTCGAAGGGTCCATGGTGGTTTCCTTCAGTTGCTTCGGCATCATCTCGCCGAGGCCCTTGAAGCGCCCAATGTCGATCTTGCCCTTGCCGCCCAGCCCCTGAGCGACCAACGCATCTTTTTCGGCGTCGTCATGGGCGTAGACCGTGCGGGCGCCTTGGGTCAGCCGGTACAACGGCGGCGCCGCCAAATACAAGTGGCCTTCATCAATTAAGGGCCGCATCTGAGTGAAGAAGAACGTCATCAACAGTGCCGCAATATGCGCGCCGTCGACGTCAGCATCTGTCATAATCACGACCTTGTCGTAGCGAAGGTCGTGATTATTGTAGCGCGAGCCCAACTGCACCCCGAGAGCCTGCATTAAATCTTGCAGTTCTTGGTTCTGCGCCAGCTTGCCAGACGCGGCGCCAAGCACGTTCAAAATTTTGCCGCGCAGGGGCAGAACTGCCTGTGTCTTGCGGTTGCGGGCCTGTTTCGCAGAGCCGCCCGCGCTATCGCCCTCGACCAGAAAAATCTCAGAGCCGTCTTTCGCCGCTTCAGAGCAATCGGCGAGCTTCCCCGGCAGCCGAAGCCGTTTGGTGGCGGTTTTCCTGGCCGCCTCCTTATCCTGGCGCCGCTTCATCCGCTCCTCGGCGCGCTCAATGAAGAACTCCAACAGCACGCCAGCGCGCTTGGGGTCGGCGGCCAGCCAATTGTCGAAATGGTCGCGCACCGCGCCTTCAACCAACCGCGCCGCCTCACTGCTTGAGAGCTTCTCCTTGGTCTGGCCTTGGAATTCCGGGTCCCGGACAAAGGCCGAAATCATCGCTCCACCGCCGCCAAACACGTCTTCGGCGGTGATCTGAGCCGCCTTCTTCTGATTGGTCAGATCGCCATAAGCGCGCACGGCCTTGGTCAAGGCGGTACGGAAGCCCTGCTCATGCGTGCCGCCCTGCGGGGTGGGAATGGTGTTGCAGTAGGATGAGCAGAACGGCTCGATCCCCGGGCTCCAGGCGATTGCCCACTCCACCGAGCCCACAGCGCCTTTGCCGAATTTCTCCGCGAACGCAACTTTGCCTGCAAAAGGCGCGTCGCAGAACATTTGCGCGCCGCCGAGCTGAGCGAGCAGAAAATCCGCTAGGCCGCCTGGGAAGTGGAACACATCCTCCGCCGGGGTCTGATCGCCCTCGGCCAACAGCTCCGGCGCGCAAGACCAGCGAATCTCGACCCCGCGGAATAGATAAGCCTTCGAGCGCGCCATCTTGTGCAGGCGCGAGGGGCGGAACACGGCGCGGGGGCCAAAGATATCAACATCCGGCAGAAAGCTGACCGTTGTTCCGCGCCGGTTCGGCGCCGCGCCGCGCGTCTCCAACGCTCCCACTGGCGCCCCACGAGAAAAGCGCATGCCATACAATTTTCGGTCGCGCGCCACCTCGACGTCCACCCACTCCGACAACGCGTTCACCACTGACACGCCAACCCCATGCAATCCACCCGAGGTGTCGTAAGCCTTACCGGAGAATTTTCCGCCGGAGTGCAGCACGGTGAAAATCACCTCCAGCGCAGATTTCTTCGGAAATTTCGGGTGCCTGTCGACCGGTATGCCGCGCCCATTATCTGTGACAGCCAGCGACCCGTCCGCCATCAGCCGCACCTCAATGCGGGTGGCGTGGCCAGCCACCGCCTCGTCCATAGCGTTGTCGAGAACCTCCGCCGCCAGATGGTGCAGCGCGCGCTCATCCGTGCCGCCGATATACATGCCGGGGCGCTTGCGCACCGGCTCCAACCCCTCCAACACCTCGATCTGCGAGGCGTCGTAAACGGCGGTATTCAGAAGATCCGGACCGCTGTCCGGAAGGGACTTACGCTGCGCGGAGGACGCCATCTGCTCGTCTTTCGTTCTTCTATGGTTTCGGCGCACCTTATCCAGACGATATGCGCCGCACAAGATCGGCGCACCAAGGCGAAGAATGCAACAAGATGCGCTGCCTTGGCGCAACTTCGTGAATGGACAGCTCCCCATTCATGCGCATACGTTCAGGCGCCGCCCAAGCGGGTGGAGCGCTCAATCGGCGTTATCTGGAGGAAGATCCAATGCTGTTCAAGACCCTGAAAACCGCCGCTCTCGGGCTGTGTTTATTGGCCTCCCCGCTCATCGCCCCCGCCCTGGCCGAACCAGTGGCCAAGGTGGCGATCCACATTGACGAGAACGACCCCAAGCGCATGAATCTCGTGCTCAACAACGCCGAGAACATTGAAAAATATTACGCTGAGCGCGGCGAAGAGGTGGAGATCGCCATCGTCGCCAACGGCCCAGGGCTGCACATGTTCCGCGCCGACACCAGCCCGGTGAGCGCCCGCTTAGCGACCATGTCGCTGGAGTATCCGAACATGTCCTTCCAGGGCTGCATGAACACCCATTCGGTCATGACCAAAAAGGCCGGCGGAACCGCGCCGGAGATCCTGGACGAGATCGAGATGGTGCCGTCCGGCGCGGTGCAGTTAATTCAGCTGCAGCAACAAGGCTGGGCGTATCTGCGGCCCTGAAAGGATCGGAAAACGAAACAATCCGTTCCCTAGATCCCTATTGGCCATCGCCTCGCCCCACACCACGTCGCTCTCTAACTAAGATTTACAGAGTCAGGATTAGATGATGGGCCTATTGGTCGAAGGCGTGTGGCGCGACGAGGGCTATAACACCAAGACAACCGGCGGGCGCTTCGTCCGCTGGGACAGCGCGTTCCGCAACTGGATAACGCCGGACGGCGCCCCCGGCCCCACCGGCGACGGCGGCTTTAAGGCAGAATCGGACCGCTACCATCTCTACGTCTCCTACGCCTGCCCCTGGGCGCACCGGACCATGATCCTTCGCAGCCTCAAAGGGCTGGAGGAGATGATCTCCGTGTCCGTGGTGCATTGGCTGATGCTGGAGAATGGCTGGAGCTTTGGTGACGGCGACGGCGTGATTCCGGACCCGATGATCGGCGCTGAGCACCTCCATCAAATCTACACCCTGGCGAAACCCGATTATTCCGGGCGCGTCACCGTGCCGGTGCTGTTCGACAAACAGACCCGCCAGATTGTCTCGAACGAGTCCTCTGAGATCATCCGCATGTTCAACAGCGTTTTCGACGGTCTGGGGGCCTTGGCGGGCGATTATTACCCCGAGCCCCTACGCGCCGAGATCGACGCGGTGAACGCGCGCGTCTACGACACCCTCAATAACGGGGTGTATAAATCTGGCTTCGCCAGCAACCAAGCGGCCTATGAAGAGGCCGTGAATCTGCTGTTCGAGAGCCTGGATTGGCTGGAGGAGCGGCTGTCAAATCGCCGCTATCTCGTTGGCGAGCAAATCACCGAGGCGGATTGGCGGCTGTTCGCCACACTGGTGCGGTTCGACCCGGTGTATGTCGGCCATTTCAAATGCAACTTGCGGCGGATCAGCGACTATCCCGCCCTCTCCGGCTATCTACGCGAGCTGTATCAGAGCCCTGGCGTCTCCAAGACAGTGCGCATGGATCATATCCAGCGCCACTATTACCAGAGCCACCGCTTCATCAATCCGACCGGCGTGACCCCCGTCGGACCGTCGCAAGACTTAGAGGCGTCGCATCACCGTGATCGTTTGACGTAGCCTCCGGCCAAACCTGTGGCGGCCGCCCCCTTCCCTAGCAGAGCGCGACCGCCTATCAGATTAGCTCG
>JAHQVS010000316.1 GCA_019634215.1 Paracoccaceae bacterium
AGGGTGTCGCCGATCACGTCAATGCCGACGAAGATCAGGCCCTTCTCTTTCAGCACCGGGCCGAGGGCGGCGCAGATTTCGCGGTCTCGGGCGGTCAGCTCCACTGGGGCGGCGGTGCCGCCGACATGGAGGTTGGAGCGGGTCTCGCCCTTGGCGGGGATGCGGTTGATGGCGCCTGCGGGCTCGCCGTCGATGATGATCACTCGTTTATCGCCGTCCACCACACGGGGCAGGAATTTTTGGGCGATGAACGGCTCACGCCAGACCTGGGTAAACATCTCATGCAGGGAGTTCAGGTTGCCGTCGCCGGGGGCGGACTTGAACACGCCCGCGCCGCCGTTGCCGTAGAGCGGCTTGACGATGATGTCGCCATGCTCGTCGCGGAAGCGGGTGAGCGCGTCGCGGTCTCGAGTGATCAGGGTGGGGGCGATCAGGTCGGCGAATTGGTTGACCATCAGCTTCTCGGGCGCGTTGCGCACCCAGAACGGGTCGTTCACCACCAGGGTTCCGGGGTGGATGGTCTCAAGCAGGTGGGTGGTGGTGACATAGGCCATGTCGAACGGCGGGTCTTGGCGCAGGAGCACCACGTCGATGGTTCTGAGGTCCAGCTCGTGGGAGTCGCCGAAGGTGAAATGGTCGCCTTTGACGCGACGGACGGTGAGCGGACGGGCGATGGCGGTGACCTTGCCGTCGCGCCAGCTCAGTTGGTCGGGGGTGTAGTGATAGACCGAATGGCCGCGCTCCTGCGCTTCGAGGGCGAGGCGAAAGGTGCTGTCGGCGTCGATGTCGACCGGTTCGATCGCGTCCATTTGAATGGCGACGGAGAGCGGCATCGGAAAGTCCATCTGTTGGCGCGCAGGCGTGGGGTGAGCGCGGGCTTGGGCGGTTAGTCAAACCCGTCAATCAGCGCGTTTTCAACGATTGTCAAACGCCCGTCGGCGCCGAGGGCGACGAGGTCGATGCGGAAGTCGGTTTGGGGCGCGCGCTCGGCGGCGATGGAGTCGGCGGCGGCGGCGATTCGGGCGCGTTGCGTCGGTGTGAGGGCGTAGAGCGCCTGTTCAACGGTGCGGCGGGCCTTGACCTCGATAAAAATTATCAGCCCGGGGAATTCTGCGATCAGGTCGAGTTCACCGGCTGGGGTGCGAACGCGGCGGCCAGTGATTTCGGCGCCCTGAGCCTCATACAAGCGGGCGGCCTCCTCCTCGGCGGCTCGGCCCCATTGCTCGGCCTTGAGTTTACGATTTGGAGGCGTCTGGCTCGTCGGTTTCGGCGCCATGTTCCCGCCCCTCCTCCGCTGCGCGGTGTTGCGCGGATAATTCCAGAGCGCGAGCGTAAACCGTTTTGCGAGGGGCCGAAAGCGCTTCGGCGACAGCGCGGGCGGCGTCCTTCACGCTATCGGTGGCGAGTCGCTCTAGCAGCAGGGCGTCGATGTCGGCCTCATCAGGCGGGCCGGGTGGCGGGGCCGGGCCTATGACAACGACGATCTCGCCTTTGGGGGGGCGGTCGGCGACGGATTGAACCAGCTCGGCGAGGCTTCCTTGGCGGACTTCCTCGAAGCGTTTGGTGAGCTCGCGGGCGATCGCGGCGGGGCGATCTGGGCCGAAAACGGCGCTCATATCCTCCAAACAAGCTGCGACGCGATGCGGAGCCTCGAAAAACGCCAGCGAGCCGGGGGCGCCGCGCCACTCCTCGAACGCACGTCGGCGGGCAGTGGATTTGGGCGGCGGAAAGCCGCCGAAGCTGAAGCGGTCGGTCGGCAGGCCGGAGAGAGTCAGGGCGGCCAGCAACGCCGAAGCGCCCGGCAACGCGGTGACGGGGGCGCCGATCTCACGGGCGGCGGCGACCAGGCGGTATCCCGGATCAGCGACTAGGGGGGTGCCGGCGTCGCTGGCGTAAACCACGCTAGCGCCTTCTTGCAGCCGCTTCAGAATGCGAGGACGTGCAGCGGCGGCGTTGTGGTCGTGATAGGGGATGATGGGCCGGTCGTTTAGAGGCACGCCGTGCAAGTCTAGCAGGCGACGCAGCACTCGACTGTCTTCACATGAGAGGACGTCCGCGCGGCGGAGCGCGTCGAGGCCGCGCAAGGTGATGTCGTCCGCAGCGCCAATTGGTGTCGACAACACATAGAGACCTGGGGGCAACGCTGTAGAGGGTGGGTCGACCTCTTGGCGTTTACTTAAGGAAGACGCGGCCATAGGTTCCAAATCGTTTAGAATTTGCAAGAGTCGCTGGCTATCTGGCGCGATAGGCGAGCGACATTTCAGATGCGCCCCGGCGGCGTGTCGTTGGGAGGCAGCATGAATATCCTGCGTCTGGAGGCAAGAGCTGAAATGGCCAGCATCCGCCGCCATCGGCGGCGAGACGGCGCGGGGCGTCAGCTCTGGCGCGTCGCTTTGGCCGGGCTGACAGCTTTGACGGTCGCGGCGTGTGCGGGGGCGCCTCAAGAGCGCGGCGTGCGCAAAGGCGGGCAGTCCGGCGGCATCGAAGGCGTCTATGGCGGCGGTGCGCCACGGTCGTTGCAGCCATCAGGTCCGTTAACCCCCGGCCTGTCAGTGCCGGTGGACCCAGGCGGCCCGGTCCGGGTGGCGTTGTTGGCGCCCATGAGCGCGAAGGATGCGGATGTACGCACGGCGGCGGAGTCGCTGGTCGACGCAGCCCGCCTAGCGCTGCGAGATGTTGGCGATCAGTCGTTGCAGCTCAAGATTTTCGACACCCGGGGCGACCCTGCCGCCGCGGCGGCGGCTGCACGTGACGCCGCAGCAGCGGGCGCCACGGTGATTCTCGGCCCGCTATTTTCCGCTTCGACGGTGGCGGTGGGGCCGGTGGCGCGCGACGCAGGGTTGACGGTGATGTCGTTCTCTAACGACCCGTCGGCTGCGGGCGACAATGTGTATCTGCTTGGCTTTATGGCCGCTCAAGAGATTCAGCGCGTGCTGCGTTTCGCGGGCGCACGCGGCGTGCAGGAAATCGCGGCGCTTGGGCCGAATAATCAATTTGGGCAGGTTGCGATCGCGGCGGCGCGGCAAACGGGGCCTTCGGCGGGAGTATCGATCGTCGACACTCAGTTTTACACCCGCGACTTCGAGGGCATCGAGTCAGCGGTGACCGAGTATACCGAACGCGCGAAGCTGACCAGCGAGACCGGGCCGCAAGGTGTTTTGTTGGCGGATAACGGCCAGGCGCTGCAGACTCTGGCGGCGTATCTGGCGTTCTTCGACATCTCGCCCCGCACCACAAAGTTTCTCGGTGTCTCTGGTTGGAGCAGCGAGCTGACGCGCAAGGAGCCGGCCCTTCGTGAAGGATGGTTCGCCGCTCCTGACCCGAGGGTGAAAGAGCAATTTGCGGCGCGGTTCCTGGAGGCCACTGGCCGTCCGGCGCATCCTGTGGCGTCGATCGGTTATGACTCTGCAGCGGCGGTGGCGGCGCTGGTGGCGGAGGCTCGGGCGGTCGGAACTCCCTACCCATTCGCGCCGCAAGCGATTGTCGACCCCTCGGGCTTCACCGGCGTTAATGGCGTGTTTCGGTTTTTGCCGAATGGTCTGAACGAGCGCGGCTTGGCGGTGTTGGAAGTGCGCGCGGACCGTTTCGCTGTGATTGACCCGGCCCCAACCACCTTCAGCGGCTTTTAATCAAAGAGTCGCAGCTTTGATCGTCGAGTAGGGTGTTTTGGGTCTGAATGGCTGGAAAACACAGTAAAACCTAGACCGCCTTTCGTGATAACGGGAGGCGGTCTTTTCTTAGAGGAGTGGCGTCGTCGTGTTGGATTTGGAGCGTGATAGCGCGATTTTCGCTCGTGACGACGCGCTCATCGCGCCGCGTGAGGAAGTCTTTGACGCCGAGAGGATTTGGGCGACGTTTGAACGAGCCGTGCGAGAGTGCAGCGATGCTAGTTCAAAGCGTTTAGCGGCCACCAAACTGCTGAAGTCCGCCTTTGAGAGGGGGCACACTCGTATTCGACAGGCGTTTGAGACTGAGTTGCGCTCAGGCGCTAGGGTGTCTCGGTCGATTGCGGCGTTGACGGATGACGTGGTTCGATTGGTGTTTCGATTTGCCACAGAACATTTGTTCTACATATCCAACCCTACCAAAGGAGAGCATTTGAGCGTTGTCGCGGTCGGAGGGTATGGCCGGGGGGAGATGGCCCCTTACTCCGACGTCGATCTGCTGTTTTTGACGCCTTACAAGGACACCGCCTGGAGTGAGAGCGTCGTTGAGGCGATGCTTTATATGCTGTGGGATCTGCGCCTGAAGGTCGGCCATTCCACGCGGCGGGTGTCGGATTGCCTGCGTTTGGCCGGCTCCGACATGACCATCCGCACCACGCTGTTAGAGAAGCGGTTTTTATGCGGTGACGCAGCGCTGTTTGAGACGCTGGATCAACGGCTCCGGCGTGAGCTGTTTGAAAAGACCGGTCCGGCGTTTCTGGAAGCCAAGCTGACGGAGCGCGACCAGCGGCATCAGCGCGGTGGTGGATCGCGCTACGTGCTGGAGCCGAATGTTAAGGAAGGCAAGGGCGGTCTCCGCGATCTACAGACACTGTATTGGATCACCAAGTATCTCTACGGCGTTGAAAGCGTGGAGGATTTGGTCGAAAAAGAGGTGTTCACCGACGAGGAGGTGGCGCGGTTCCGGAAGGCTGAGGCGCATCTGTGGACAGTCCGTTGCGGGTTGCATTATGTCGCCGGCCGGGCTCAGGAGCGGATGAGTTTCGAGAACCAGGTCGAGTTGGCGGAGGCTTTTGGCTATCGTGAGAGCGCCGGGCAGATGCCGGTTGAGCGGTTCATGAAGCGCTATTTTGTCTCTGCGCGAGAGGTCGGCGAACTTACCCGAATCTTTTGCGCCTCGCTGGAGGCTCAACACCGTAAGCCCCCTCCCCTGCTCGGCGTCGCCCGGTTTTTGACCGGCAGTGACAATGGCGCGATCGAGGGCGCTCCACATTGGTTGGAGCGGCGGGATGGCCGGCTGATGGTCTCGCGTGCGGACAGGCTGAAAGATCCGCGGAACATTGTGAAGCTGTTCGAAGCCGCCGTACGGCTCGATATTATGATCCATCCGGCGTCGCTGCGTTTGATTGACCGGTACCGGCGATCCATGGACGACGCCCTGGCGCGATATCCTGAGATTGGGGCGACGCTGGTCGACCTGCTGGCGCATTCGCGAGACCCGGTGCGCGCGATGCGGCGGATGACGGAAACAGGGGTGTTGGGGCGGTTGTTGCCGGAGTTTGGCCGCATCACCGGCATGATGCAGTTCAACATGTATCACCATTACACGGTGGACGAGCACACCATTCAAAGTCTTCAGGCGCTCAATCAGATGCGCACGGGCGCGCTGAGGGAAGAACATCCGGTTGAAACGAAAATCCTGGAAGCTTCGCCGGATCTCCGGGTGCTGAGCGTCGCGCTGTTGCTGCATGATATTGGCAAGGGCTTGCCTGAAGATCATTCAATCGCGGGGGAGCGCATCGCGCGTGAGGTCGGGCCGCAGCTTGGTTTGTCAGAGGCGGAGGTGGAGCGGGTCGCTTGGCTGGTGCGTTGGCATTTGGCGATGTCCGACGTGGCGCAGAAGCGCGATATCTCCGATCCGGCCACCGTGCGCGGATTCGCTGAGCTGGTGCGCAGCCCGGAGCGGTTGAAGCAACTCTATGTGTTGACGGCTTGCGATATTCGCGCGGTTGGCCCTGGGGTGTGGAACGGCTGGAAGGGACAGTTGCTGCGACAGCTCTACTGTGAAACCCGCACCGCTCTGGTGGGCGACGAGGCGGCGCAGAGCCGGCCTCAACGGATAGCGGCGGCGCAAGACTCGTTGAGGGAAGCGTTGCAGAAGAATTTGGCGGAGTGGCCCGCTGGGCGGGCTGAGACCCATCTCGAACGCTTCTACCCTTCCTATTGGTTGGGCCTGGATCTGGAGACCCATGTTCTGCACGCCGAGATGATACGGCAGGCTGATGAGGGCGCGACACAGCGGCCGAAGGATGCGGGCGCCCTGCATATGCGGGCGACGCCGGCGGCGCACCGGGCGGCGACCATGGTGGCGTTCTACACCACGGACCATCCCGGCTTGATCGCTCGCATGACCGGCGCGTTCGCCCTCGCCAACGCCTCGGTAGTCGATGCACGCGCCTACACCACCAAGGATGGCATGGCGGTGAACACCTTCTGGGTGCAAGACGAAGAGGAAGGCGCTTACGACGACCCGAACCGGTTGGAGCGGCTGGAGCGTTATGTGATGCGTGCTCTGAACGGCGAGGTCGTGCCGCGAGAGGCGTTGCGGGAGCGGCGGCGTATGCCGAGGCGTGAGCGGTCGTTCCAGGTGCCGCCTTCGGTCGAGATCGACAACAGCGCTTCCGACACCTTCACCGTGATCGAGGTGAATGGGCGTGATCGGGTGGGGTTGCTGCATGAGCTTACCCGCGCGCTCTCGGTCGAGACAGTCAACATCTTCTCCGCCATCATCGCCACCTACGGCGAGCATGCGGTTGATGTTTTCTATGTGCGCGACGTGTTCGGCATGAAGATTCACGCCGAAAGTAAGAAAGCACGTCTCAAAACGGCGCTGATGACCGTTCTTAAAGCCGGTGATGGTGGTGGGGACGCTTAATCTTCCGTGAACTTCGCTCCGATTTGTGCCAAGAGCCTTGCGCCGCGCTAGTGGGACGTCCCTGGCGGGGATGGTGATTGCGTTATGATGCGCTTTCCAAGGGCGGTTTCCCGCCAGGGGGCGCCGGAAAGGGGCGTTTCGTGAGTCTCGGCCGCGCGTTTTTCACTGTTGGGAGCCTGACGATGGTCTCCCGGGTATTTGGGCTTCTGCGCGAGATTATGATCGCGGCGCTGTTGGGCTCGGGGCCGGTGGCTGAGGCGTTTTTCGTCGCATTCCGATTTCCCAACCTGTTTCGGCGGTTTTTCGCCGAGGGGGCGTTCAACATGGCGTTTGTGCCGCTGTTCGCCCGGCGGCTGGAGGGCGAGGGTGTAGAGTCGGCGCGCGGATTCGCCGAGGAGGCGCTGGCGGGGCTGTTCTCGGTGTTGTTCGTGTTGGTGCTGGCCGCGCAATTGGCGATGCCCTGGCTGATTTTCGTGATCGCCTATGGGTTCGCTGATGACCCCGAAAAGTTGGATCTGGCGGTGGTTTTTACACAGATCCAGTTTCCGTATCTGCTGTTTATGTCGCTGACGGCGCTGTTTAGCGGGGTGCTGAACTCTCTGGGAAAATTCGCTGTCGCCGCTGGCGCACCGATTCTGCTGAATCTGTCGATGATTGGCGCGATGGCTGGCGCTTGGGCGCTGGAGTTGTCAGTCGGGCATGCGCTGGCGTGGTCGGTGTTGGTTGCGGGCATACTGCAATTCGCGCTGGTGGCGATAGCGGCGCGCCGAGCCGGGTTTGGGCTGCGGCTGCGGTGGCCGCGTTGGACGCCGGGCGTGGGCCGGTTGTTGGCGCTTGGCGCGCCTGGGGCGATCGCAGGCGGGGTGACTCAGGTCAATATTTTGATCGGCACCACCGTCGCCACTTTTTTCGACGGCGCGGTGACGTGGCTGACCTACGCTGACAGGGTGTATCAACTGCCGTTGGGCGTGGTCGGTGTCGCCATTGGGGTGGCGCTGTTGCCAGAGCTGTCGCGCCGGGTGCGGGCGGGCGACGCCGCCGCCGCCGATGCGACGTTGAATCGGGCGATCGAGTTTGCGCTCGCCTTGACCTTGCCTGCGGCTGTGGCCCTGTTGGTGATCCCTGAGGAGGTGGCGCGGCTGTTGTTCCAGCGCGGGGCGTTTACCGCTGAGGACGCCGCCAAGACCGGCGCCGCCTTGGCGCTGTTTGCTCTGGGGCTGCCAGCTTACGTGCTGATTAAGGCGCTGAGTCCGGCTTATTTCGCGGATGAGGACACCAAGACCCCGCTGCGCTTCGCTGCGATTTCGGTGGCGACCAATATCATCTTGAGCATCGGACTTGCGCCGGTGATCGGATGGTACGGCGTCGCGGTCGGCACGGCGGCGGCGGCTTGGGTGAATGTCGCGCTGCTCTGGCGCGGGATTGTTCGAGGCGGCGTGTACGCGATTGCACCCGAGACCAAGTCGCGGGCTGCGCGCATGGCCGTGGCGAGCGCGTTGATGGGCGTCGGGTTGGCGGGGGCGGCATGGGTTCTCTCCGACGCCGCCAACGACGTGCTGTGGCGTTATCCGGTTATCCTGGGGCTGGTGGCGTTTGGGATCGGCCTGTACGCGCTGCTCTCCGTCGGGTTGGGAGCCGTGAGCCTGCAGGAATTGAAAGCGGCGATGCGGCGGCGTTCTGGCGACTCACGCCCCGTTGACGGCGGCGCGGCGGAGGGGTGATAAGCCCGGCGCCCCTACCGGGCGCGTCAACAATTAAGGACGGCGAGGATGAGTGACGTCGCGGCCAAATCTACGCATCCAGAGCGGGTATTCTCTGGTGTGCAACCCTCTGGCAACCTGCATCTCGGCAATTACCTCGGCGCGGTGCGTGAGTTCGTTCGGCTGCAGGAGAAGCATGAGTGCTTGTACTGTGTGGTCGATCTGCATGCGATTACCGTCTGGCAGGACCCTAAGGCCCTGACGCAGTCAATTCGGGAATTGACGGCGGCTTTTCTCGCCTGCGGACTCGATGCGAAGCGCAGCATCATTTTCAACCAAAGTCAGGTCTCGGCCCACGCTGAGTTAGGGTGGATCTTTAACTGCGTGGCTCGGCTCGGATGGTTGAACCGTATGACGCAGTTCAAGGAGAAGGCGGGCAAGGATAAGGAGGCGGCGTCGATCGCTCTCTATGATTACCCGGTGCTTCAGGCGGCTGACATTCTTGCTTACAAAGCGACCCATGTGCCGGTGGGGGAGGATCAGAAGCAGCATTTGGAGCTGAGCAGGGACATTGCGCAGAAATTTAATAATGATTTCAAGGTGCCAGACTTCTTCCCCCAGCCGGAACCATTGATTCGGGACGACGCCGCGAGGGTGATGAGCCTGCGTGACGGCTCAAAGAAAATGTCGAAGTCGGACCCATCCGATCAGTCCCGCATCAATCTGACCGACGACGCTGACGCCATCGCCAAGAAAATCCGCAAGGCCAAAACTGACCCTGAGCCGCTGCCAGACACTCTGAAGGCGCTGGAGCATCGGCCGGAGGCGCGCAATTTAGTGGGTATTTACGCCGCTCTGGCTGACATAACCTCAGAGCAGGTGCTTCAAGAGCACGCCGGTGCGCAGTTCGGCGCCTTCAAGCCTGCCTTGGCGGATCTATGCGTCGAGAAAATCGCGCCCATCGCCGGAGAGATGCGGCGTTGGCTGGAAGATATCCCCGCGATTGACGCGGTGTTAGCTGATGGGGCCGAGCGCGCGCACGCCATCGCATCGCCAATCCTGCGAGACACGTATGAAGTTGTAGGGCTATTGCGGACACGCGCGATAAGTTAGACTTTTGTCGCCTTTTCGTCATTAATGACGCGTTGGACAAGGAAGCTGCATGAGTTTTTCATCGTGAGAAAATTTCTGGTCGTGGTTGATCAGACGCCTGAATGCCTGAAAGCCCTGCGGTTCGCGGCGCGGCGCGCAAGCAGAACCGGGGGCGGAGTGGTGATGTTGTTTGTCATCGAGCCCGAAGAATTTCAGCATTGGGCGACTGTGGCGGAGACCATGCGCGCTGAGGCTTGGAGCGAAGCCGAAGCTCGGTTGAACGCGCTGGCGGAAGAGGTGAAGGCGCTTGCCGGCACATCGCCAGAGACCATTATCCGCGAAGGATTAAAGCGCGAGCAAGTGCTGCAGCTCATCGATGAAAGCCCTGAGATCGCCATCTTGGTGCTGGGGGCAGGCTCCGAGAATGAGGGGCCGGGGCCGTTGGTCACCTCGCTTGCGGGGTCAATGGCGGGCCGCCTGCCAATTCCGGTTACGTTGGTTCCGGGTCATATGACTTTGTCTCAAATAGATGATCTTTGCTGACGTCGGACAATTGACGTGCGGATAATAAACCAACATATCTAGTCAGGTTTAGAAAGCGGTTGAACGACGCGGAGGATTTATCATGTTTATTCAAACCGAAGCGACGCCAAACCCCTCTACTTTGAAATTTCTTCCCGGCGTCGCTGTGATGTCGACCGGGTCGGCGGAGTATGGGTCGGCTGAGGCTGCGGGGGGCTCACCCCTGGCGAGCCGGGTTTTTGGAGTCGAGGGCGTCCGGAACGTTTTCTTTGGCCCTGACTTCATCTCGGTGACCAAGGCGGAAGAGGTCGAGTGGTCCCATGTGAAGCCAGCGCTTCTTGGCGCGATCATGGAGCATTTCCAGTCGGGCGCACCGGTGGTTGAAGCCGGTGACGATGCTGAGGGCGGCCACGCCGCCCATGATGGACCCGATGCTGAAGTTGTGACTCAAATTAAAGAGCTACTGGATACGCGCGTGCGCCCAGCGGTGGCCCAGGATGGCGGCGACATCACCTTTCACGGATTTGAGCGCGGCGTGGTGTATTTAACCATGCGCGGCGCGTGCGCCGGTTGCCCCAGTTCGACGATGACCCTGAAAATGGGAATTGAGAATTTGTTGCGGCATTACATCCCGGAAGTGACGGAGGTGCGGCCTGTCGGTGTGTGATCTGGAGGTCAATGGGCCTGTTTTGTGTATAGACACCACCTCGGTAAGAATTGTTGTCGGTGTGGTTGAGCGTGGCGAAGTAGCTTCTGTGCAGGCGGAGACACTCCCTCGGGGAGCTTTGGACCGTGTGTTTCCGATGATCGATGCAACTATCAGCGTGGCGGGCACGAGCTGGCCAGCGCTGGAGCGCATTATTGTTTGCGCGGGTCCCGGATCTTTCACAGGCGTGCGTTTGGGCGTCGCGGCGGCACGCGGCTTTGCGCTCTCCACCGGGCGGCCCTGTGTCGGCGTTGAGAGCGCTGAGGTCATCGCTGAAGCGGTGGCGGGGGGAGGCGGCGTCGTAGGAGATCTGGCGGTGTGCTTCGGTCGTCCGCCGCGTTTCGCTTGGCGGCGCTATCATCTTAACAATGGCCGGGCGGTTGCGATCGATGCGGCGTTTGTCATGGGCGACGCCGAAGCGCTAAGCGGCGTGGCAGCGAGTGCTGTTGCCGGGCCGGCGGCTGAAGAGGCCGTCTTGGCTGGCGCCGAGTTCGCGCCAGTGGCGGCGCCGCTTCCGAGCGCCGTCGTGGCCTCAATGGCGCATCTGGCTTTAAGGGGCCGGTGCGTATCTCCTCCAGCGCCAATCTATCTGCGACCGCCAGACGCTGCCGCGTCTGCATCACCGCCGCCAGTGCGGTTGGAGGGGCGGTAGTGCCAGGCGCTACCGAACTCACACTGACGCCAGGAATCGCCGCCGATTCGTGGGCGGAGCTTCACGCGGACGCTTTCGCAGCGGAGAGGCCGCGCCCTTGGTCGAGCGCTGCTTTTGCAAACGCTGCTATGGATTCAGCCACCGATGGAATCAACGCCAAGGGCGAGGATGGCGAACTGCTCGGCGTGGCGTTGGCGCGAACTCTGTTTGAGGACGCTGAATTGCTGACCTTGGCGGTGTCTCCGGACAAGCGGAAGCGAGGGGTGGGGGCCGTTTTGCTGCGTGCAATTGAAGACGCGGCGATACGACGCGGCGCCGAACGTATGCTGTTGGAGGTGGAAGCCAGCGCCAAGCCAGCATTAGGCTTGTATTCAACCTTTGGTTACGCACAGATTGGTCATCGGCGTGGCTACTTTATTGACAGCTATGGTCGATCTCATGACGCACAAATCCTTGCAAAATTACTAACAGAACTGGACTAGACGTCGTTCACACAGATCAACCTCTAGCCGAAAGATATTTTATTGATTATTTGGGTTTTTGGTTTGACTTAGGTTACGAGCTGTGAGAAAGCGGAATTCGGCTGAACGTGAGGGTCTTTTGCACGAAACAATATGTGCTTCGCCTCATGGGCGACTGAAATTACTCTCGCGAGGATTGAGGTGGAAAAAAAACGTATCAAACGAGCGGAAGAGCCTAAGATGAATGAAATGAGCAATATCGAAGCGACCACTGATACCAACGAACTTTTGCAATGGACTTCTACGATCGTGTCTTCACACGTGTCGAACAACCCTGTTGCGCAGTCGGATCTTCCGAGCTTGATTAAGACCGTGTTTGAAACCCTCCATGACTTGTCGGCTGAAGAGCCAGAGGAGCCTGAGGAGGAGTTGAAGCCTGCGGTACCGATCAAGAGATCAGTTACAGACGATTACATCGTTTGTCTCGAAGATGGCAAAAAGCTGAAGATGCTCAAGCGACATCTTAAGTCCGCATACAATATGACCCCTGAAGAGTACCGCTCTAGATGGGGTCTGGCGGCGGATTATCCGATGGTCGCCCCGAGCTACGCTCAAAAACGGCAAGAACTTGCTAAGAAAATCGGCTTGGGGCGGAATCGCTCCGGTCGGAGTTAATAGCTCAAATCTCCGCTCCGGAACGGCGTCGGTCTTGTGCAGACCGGCGCCGTTTCGTTATTTGGCGGGACGCGTCTGACATTAGCCAGCGCGTTGAACGGAGATAGAGCGCGCATGAGCGCAGAGCGGCGACCCAGCGCGGACACGGACGCGCAAGAGCAGATCCCGGAGACGGGCATTCCACTCAAGAAACTGTTCATCAAAACCTACGGGTGTCAGATGAACGTCTACGACAGCCAGCGCATGACGGATGCGTTGACAGCGGATGGCTATGAGTTGACGGACAGCGCCGATGGCGCTGATTTGGTGATCCTAAACACCTGCCATATCCGAGAAAAAGCCGCCGAAAAGATCTATTCGGAACTAGGGCGCTTGAAGCCATTGGCCGAAGCCAAAAAGCGGGCGGGCGGCAAGATGACTGTTGGTGTCGCGGGCTGCGTCGCCCAGGCGGAGGGCGGTGAGATTCTGCGCCGTCAGCCGATGGTGGATTTGGTGGTGGGGCCGCAATCC
Source organism: Paracoccaceae bacterium (assembly GCA_019634215.1). GTDB lineage: Bacteria > Pseudomonadota > Alphaproteobacteria > Rhodobacterales > Rhodobacteraceae > JAHQVS01. The sequence continues at coordinate 12,919 of JAHQVS010000316.1, forward strand.
TATCACCGGCTGCCGCAAATGGCGCGCGATGCAGCTAGTGGCGCGCCAGCGGTTGAGACCGATTTTCCCCTAGAAGATAAATTTGACCATCTCCCTCGGGAGAGGAGGGTGACCGGCCCGACCTCTTTTCTGACGGTGCAGGAGGGCTGCGATAAGTTCTGCGCCTTTTGTGTCGTGCCCTACACACGCGGGGCGGAGACGTCGCGGCCCGTGGCGCAAGTGATTGAAGAGGCGGAGCGGTTGGCGGCGCAGGGCGTTGTCGAAATTTCTCTTCTGGGTCAGAACGTTAACGCCTATCACGGTGTTGATCCTGATGGCCGTGAAACGGGGCTGGGGGCGCTGTTACGGCGACTGAGCCGAATTGATGGGGTGAAGCGGCTCCGCTACACCACCAGCCACCCCAACGATATGGATGACGAACTAATCGCGGCGCACGCTGATATCGCCGAGGTGATGCCCTATTTGCATCTGCCAGTTCAGTCTGGGTCGGACCAGGTGTTGCAGGCGATGAACCGCCGTCACACTGCAGAGGCTTATGTACGGTTGATTGAGAAGATCCGTACGGCACGGCCTGATATCGCGCTTTCGGGTGATTTTATCGTTGGGCATCCCGGCGAGACCGAAGAAGATTTCCAGCAGACTTTGGCTCTGGTGCGCGAGGTCGGCTATTCTCAGGCCTATTCGTTCAAATACAGTCCGCGTCCGGGTACTCCGGCCGCAGACCGTGAGCAGGTCGCCGAGGATGAGAAAACCGATCGCCTGGCGCGCTTACAGGAACTTTTGAACGCTCAACAAATGGCGTTTCAAGAAGCTTGCATTGGGCGAACTTTGAAAGTGCTTCTTGAAAAACCGGGACGGAAACCCAATCAACTTGTGGGTCGAAGCCCCTATCTTCAGGCGGTCCATGTGGAAGTGGATCCGTCTTTGTCGGGGACGATCGTTGACGTCGCCATTGAGGCGGCGGGGCCCAATAGTTTGGCCGGTCGGTTAGTCGAGACGGCGACGTGACGCGACGGGCGGCGTCGGCGTTGGCGGCTGAGCGAGGGCCGCAGGCGGCGGAGACCCAAAGCAGTTGAGCGAAACCATCCTGGAATTCGACGACAATCGTCGTCTTGTCGACCTTTGCGGCGCTCATGATCGCAATCTTGCGGTTATTGAGGACCGTGTGGGCGTCACCATCGTGAGGCGGGGTAATGTGCTGGGGTTGCACGGCGACCAAGCGCCGCGCGACCGCGCCAGCGATATTCTCAAGGCGCTGTATGCGCGCCTGGAGGAAGGTCGCGGGGTGGAGGCGGGTGATGTCGACGCTGCGATCCGGATGATGAAATCAGACGAGCAATTGCATCTGTTTGGGGCTGAAAAGCTCGAAATTCGCACGCGGAAGCGCACGATCGAGCCGCGCACACCCGGCCAAAAGGCCTATGCGCATGCGCTGCTGCAACGGGAATTGGTTTTCGGGGTTGGGCCGGCGGGCACCGGCAAGACCTATCTTGCGGTAGCGGTCGGCGTGGCGATGCTGCTGGAGAAACGGGTCGATAAGATCATCCTGTCGCGTCCGGCTGTTGAGGCGGGAGAGCGGTTGGGCTTCTTGCCCGGCGATATGAAAGAGAAAATCGACCCGTATCTGCGCCCGCTCTATGACGCCCTGAACGATTTCTATCCCGGCGCCAAGGTGGAAAAACTGATCGAGGACGGCTCGGTGGAAGTCGCCCCGCTGGCGTTTATGCGCGGTCGAACGCTGTCCAACGCGTTTATCGTCTTGGATGAGGCGCAAAACACCACAGAGATGCAAATGCGGATGTTTTTGACCCGTATGGGCGAGAACAGCCGCATGGTGGTGACCGGTGATCCGAGCCAGGTCGATTTGCCGCGTGGGGTTCGATCCGGCCTGCGCGAAGCGCTGTCGATTCTGCAGGGCGTTGAAGGCGTTGGCGTGATTGAACTGACCGATGTCGACGTTGTGCGGCACCCTTTGGTGGCGCGGATCGTGAGGGCGTACGCCCGCAATGACGCCAGCGCTATCGAACAGGCGGGGCGCGGCTCGTGAGCCATGTTGTGCTTGCGGCTGGCGCCCCTGATGTCGAGGTCAGCCAAGAAGCAGCGCATTGGGAAGGTTTGGTGGAGGTTGAGCCACTGGTGCGCCGCGCTGTTGCTGCTGCTGCGGACGCCATCGGAGTGGAGCCTTCGCGGATTTCTCTCTCAGTGTTGCTATGCGACGACGCCGCGATTCAGGCGCTCAATCTTCGGTTTCGCGGCGTCGACGCCGCCACCAATGTATTGGCTTGGCCCGCCTTTTCCCTTGATTGTCCGATGAATTTACCGGATTTCGAGGCGGCGGCCCAGGGGCCGGAACAGAGTGCTCAGGTGTTTATGGGCGATATCGCGCTGGCGTTTGAAACCATGTCGCGGGAAGCGGTGCGTGATGGAAAGCCGCTTGAAGATCATTTCGCTCACCTTATCGTTCACGCAGTGCTTCACCTTTTTGGCTACGATCACGATATTGACAGTGACGCCGAGGTGATGGAGCAGCGCGAAAGGGTCGCGCTCGCTAGCTTGGACGTACCGGACCCGTATGCAATTGACGCCGCTCAAGAGCGCGCGCCACTGGCGGAAGGGTCCGACAGCGGATGAAGGAATGATGGACGCCGAGGCGGTTACGCGCGACGCGCAAGGGGATGCGGCTCAGAGTGGGTCCGAGGATGGGCCTAGGTCGGATGAACCTGAAAGTCGATCTCAATGGCGCCGCGCTATGCGGCGCGTATCAGGATTGCTGAAGGTGTCCCGCGGCGCCGATGCGGCGGAGCGGTTGCATGAATTTCTCAATAATGAGGAGTTGGAGGGAGATGGGCGTTCTAGCGATGAGCGCGCGCTCCTTGAGAATGTGCTCCGCATGCGGGATCTGCGCGTCGACGATGTGATGGTGCCACGCGCCGATATCGTCGCCATTGATGTGGACTCAAGCTTGGATGACACGCTTTCCGCTTTTCGCGAGGGCGCGCATTCGCGTTTGCCGGTCTATCGGGAAACGCTCGACGACCCGTTGGGCGTGGTGCATTTGAAGGATGTGGCCCTGAGCCATGGCTTCGGTCCGCGGTCCAACGACTTCCAACTGTCCGATCATTTACGCACGGTGTTGGCGGTGCCGCCTTCCATGCGGTTGATGGCGCTGTTGCAAAGGATGCAGGCGACACGCCGTCATATGGCGTTGGTGATCGACGAATATGGCGGCGTGGAT
>JAHQVS010000317.1 GCA_019634215.1 Paracoccaceae bacterium
GGGAAAATGAAGCGCTCGATCATCGGCAGCTTCTCGAAGCCGACGCCGACCGCGAACCAATAAACTCCCGTGAGCCGCCGGACGTGGGGCGTCCGGCGGATTTCACAGACTATATTCACTGTTTTCGGCGCCATCGTGGTTGATGCGGGCGCCTGCTCTCGACTAGAGGGACGGGTGTTTCACCGGTATCTGAAAGACCCCGGCCGTGCCCGACGCCTTATCCGCGCCCCCCGTGGCCGCAACGCCCATAGATTTAGCCGCCAAGAAAGCGCTGACCTTCGACGTGGTCGGCACGCTGATCGATTTCGAAAGCGGGATCGCGGCCTTTATTGATGCGGTCGCGGCCGAGGCCGGGCGGCCCGCGCCGCGGCGAGAGGCCATCCTGGCGGCGTTCGGCTACGCCGAAGGCGTTCAGCAACGAGAAACTCCTGAAATCGCCTTTGGGCCGATGTTGGCGCCGATTTACGCACGGATGGCAGGCGAGTTGGGCCTCCCGAAAGATGAGCGCCTTGGCGCCCGGTTTATGGCTTCAATCGCGTCTTGGCCTGCGTTTCCGGACAGTGTTGAGGTGTTGAAGCGGTTGAAAAAGCGCTACCGCTTGGTGGCGGCCACCAACGCTGATCTCACCTCGTTGCAGGCGATGGCCAAGACGCTCAAAAAGCCGTTTGATGATCATATCACCGCCGACGCTGTTGGGATAAACAAGCCGGCGCCGGAGTTCTTCGCGTTTCTGTTGGAACGGTTGAGCACGGAGGGGATTGGGCCGGAAGCCACGCTGCATGTGGCTCAAAGCCAGTTCCATGATATCGGCGCGGCGGGGGCGGCCGGGTTGGACGTCGCTTGGATCGAGCGGCGACGTGGCCAAGTTGGGTCCGGAGCGACGCCAGCTGCGGCGTTACACCCGGCGGCGCTGCATTTCGACCGGTTGTGGCCGCTGGCGGCGCGGGTCGAGGTAGCATTTGGAAAGAAGGCGCCTGTGGAGCCCAACTGGGCGGCGGCGATCGAGAACGAGACGGTCAATGACGGGACCAGGAACCAGGATAAAACGGTGAGCAAAGGCAAGGGTAAGGCGGCGAAGGCGGCCAAAAGCGAGACGACCAAGAGCGCTGCGGCGAAATCGGCGGGTAAGTCGACCGGTAAGGGAGGGTCTAAGGCGCCCGCCAAGGCGGTCGGAGCAAAGGTGAGCGCTGCAAAGAGCGGGGCGGCGGCGCCCACGGATCTGAACCGGCTGACCCTGTCCGAGGCGCGTGATCTGCTGCGCGCCCGCGAAGTGTCGTCAAGAGAGATCACCGAGGCTTGCCTCAAGGCGATCGACGCCGCCGACCGGCTCAATGCTGTATGCGCTAAGACGCCAGAGAAGGCGCTGGAGATGGCTGACGCCGCCGACAAGCGCCTCGCGTCGGAGGGCGCTGGTGCGCCGTCGCTGTGTGGCGCGCCGCTGGGGATCAAGGATCTGTTCTGCACCGAGGGGGTGGCGTCACAGGCGGCGTCCAACATCCTGACACAGTTCAAGCCGCCGTATGAGTCGACCATCACCGCCAAGCTCTGGGACCGTGGGGCGGTGATGCTGGGCAAGATGAACATGGACGAGTTCGCCATGGGGTCTTCGAACGAGACTTCCTGTTACGGGCCGGTGGTCAACCCATGGAAATCTAAGGGCGGCAACACTGATTTGACGCCGGGCGGCTCCTCCGGCGGTTCGGCCAGCTCGGTGGCGGCTGATCTGTGCCTTGGCGCGCTCGGCACCGACACAGGCGGTTCGATTCGCCAGCCAGCGGCGTTCACGGGCATTGTTGGGATCAAGCCGACATATGGCCGTTGCTCGCGCTGGGGAATCGTCGCATTCGCCTCCTCCCTGGATCAAGCCGGGCCGATGACCAAATCTGTGCGCGACGCCGCGATCCTGTTGGAGGGCATGTGCGGCGAGGACCCGAAGGACAGCACCTCGGCCGAACTCGCCGTGCCGGATTTCGAGGCGGTGTTGGAGGCGGGCGTCAAAGGCAAGGTGATCGGCGCGCCTGACGAGTATCGGCTGGACGGCATGCCGGATGAGATCGGCGCCATTTGGGAGCAGGGTCTGGCTTGGATGAAGGAGGCGGGGGCGGAGATTCGGGAAATCTCGCTGCCGCACACCAAATATGCGCTGCCAGCCTATTACATCATCGCCCCGGCGGAGGCGTCTTCGAATCTCGCGCGCTATGATGGCGTGAAATACGGGCTGCGCGCGCCGCTGGCGCCGGGCGACGGCGTGACCGAGATGTATGAGAAAACCCGTGCCGAGGGATTCGGCTCTGAGGTGAAACGTCGCGTGCTGATCGGGACATATGTCCTTTCCGCCGGGTATTATGACGCCTACTATCTTCGGGCGCAGAAAGTGCGGGCGCTCATTAAGCGAGACTTTGAAAAGGTCTTCGCCGATGGCGTCGACGCGATACTTACGCCGTCTACGCCATCGGCGGCCTTCGGGCTGAACGATCCCACCATGGCGGAGGACCCTGTGAAAATGTATCTCAATGACGTGTTCACCGTGACGGTCAATCTGGCGGGGTTGCCGGGCATCAGTGTGCCAGCGGGACTGGACCCGCAGGGATTGCCGCTGGGATTGCAGCTGATCGGTAAGCCTTGGGGCGAAGCGGAGCTGCTTTCGACGGCTTATGCGCTGGAGCAGGCCGCAGGCTTCAACGCCAAGCCCGAGCGCTGGTGGTGATCCCCGCCGCGCCAGCCTTGTTTCTGCAAGAGCTGCGGCTGGCGCATCTGACGTTTCGGATGTTGTTGTCGAATTTGAAGGATCTGCCGTTCGACGGCGCGGTTTTCGCCCCGGAGGATGTCGCCGCGTGGCGGTTGGAGACCGAGGTATGGCTCGTCAACGATTCAGCGGGGCGGGTGTTGGCGGCAGAGGATCGTCCTCCGCTCGCCGGTTTGACCAAATCGCGCCTCGGCAGCCATGACTGGCGGCGATTGTCGGCGACATGGATGGACATGGGCGGAGTGTCGACAGCGGCGAATCTGCTGGCGGCGGGGCGGGGATGGCTGGAGGATGGCGTTGTGCCTGAACCTGGCAGCGCCCGACATGTGGCGTTGGTGCAAGAGGCTTGAGGGGCGCCTGCGCTCGCGGCCTAGGGCTACCTCGAAAGAAACGCGTCTGCCTGTGGCGCAGAAATCGCTGCCGAACAGAAGCTTTAAGGCTATTCTCCAATCACGTATGACCAGAAATCACTGTAGTGTGGGATCAATCTGAGAGAGTCCTGCGCAGAGTAGGTCCTTTGCTGGCTTCGCCTTCAAACAGCATCTTGGGTGAGCCGAGTTTTGACGAAGGCCAATTTTAACGACAAGTCAGTGTTCTTCGCATGGTCTGAACAAGAGAGTCATTATGCCTTCTTACGCCGATCTAAAACGGTATCGAGCGAATCCTGATCCGGCTTACCCGAACAAGCATAAATGGATCTCTGAACGTCTGCTGACCTTGCGCTATGATCTCGACATGACGATCGTGAAGGACCGGCGGCCCAACTCCCTCATCGTCGGCACCTGGAACATCCGCGCCTTCGACGGCGGTTTGCCACGGCTTGACGAGAGCCTGCATTACATTGCTGAGATTATCGCCGCCTTCGACATCTGCGCGCTGCAGGAGCTAAAGCCGACCCTCGGCCCGATCCGGCGGTTGAAGGAGCTGCTGGGCCCGAGTTGGGACTATTTCCTAACCGACGTTTGCCAGCATGAAGGCGGCAACGCCGAGCGCATGGCGTTCTTCTACAACACCGACAAAGTGTTCTTCCGCAACATCATCGGCGAGATCGTGATTGCCTCGGACGCACTGCCCTCTGGCCGCCAAATCGCCCGCTCGCCGTTTTTCGCTGCGTTCCAGGCCGGTTGGTTTCGTTTCACGCTGTGCTCCTCACACATCATCTATGGCGACGACCATGCGCTGCGGGCGGCGGAGATCACGGCGATCACCGACGCGTTGGCCAAGCGGGCGCGGGTCGAGGATCAGGTGTTCATGTTTCTGGGGGATATGAACATCGAGAGTGACGACGGCCCGATCATGGCCGCCCTGAAAAACAGCGAGTTGGAGCTGGCCTCTGTGCCGGAGTCAAATCTCGGCGGCGACAAGCCGTATGATCAGATCGCCTACACTGTGAAGGGCAAAAGCACCCGCAAGACACGGCTGCTGCGCTCTGGCGCCTTCGATTGGCGCAACGCTGTGTTCGGCCCCGCTGTGGAGCGCGACCCTAACGCCCCTGATGATCCCGCCTATGTGGCGCGCAAAACCGACGCTGAGAATCTGGTGCATTATGAGCCGATCGTCGCCGCGCACCGCAAATGGCATGGCAAGGACTCTTATGTGGACTTTAGCCGGTCCTACAAACGGTGGATGACGGACGAGATGTCGGATCATTTGCCGGTTTGGGTCGAGCTTGAGACCGACTATTCGAACGAATATCTGGCGAAGTTTGTGAGGGATTGAGGGGCGGCGGGCGTCAGAGTTTGGTTCATCTCATTCCGTTCGGGCGGGGGACTTGTCCGAGCGGCATTGGAGGCGGTGATGGGAAATTGGAGCGTCGCTTGGCTGGGCCATGCGGGATTTCGGATCGAAACCGGCGGGCAAGTGATCCTGATTGATCCATGGCTGCGCGGCAACCCGAGCTTTGATGAGGCGCGGTTTGACGAGGCCATCACGGGGGCGACTGCAATTCTCCTGACCCATGGCCACCATGACCATATCGCCAACGCGGCGGAAGTGGCGGTGAAGACTGGTGCGAAGCTGTACGCAATTTATGAGCTGTCCGCCTGGGTCGCCGGCCAGGCCGCGAGCCCGATTGAGGCGGTCGGTTTGAATAAGGGCGGGACCGTTGCGCTGGGCGATACGGTGCGCGCCACCTTGGTCAACGCGGTGCACAGCTCCTCGGTCGAGGTCGACGGCAAGCCGGTCTATCTCGGGGCCGAGGGCGGCTGGATGATCGAGAGCGGGCAGGGTGATACGGCCGAGACGCTGTATCATATGGGCGACACCGACGTGTTCGCCGATATGGGACTGCTGCAGGAGCTGCACTGGCCGAAAATCGGCATCGTGCCGATCGGCGGGCATTTTACCATGGACCCGGCCCGCGCCGCTTTCGCTTGCAAGAAGTTTTTCAGCTTTGAGACGATCCTGCCGTGCCATTACGCTACGTTTTCGCTGCTGGCGCAGTCGGCCGATGGCTTCACCGAGGCAATGGCGCCGACCAGGGTTGTGGCGTCGGCGGTGATGGAGACGGTGAGCCTTTAGGGTTGGCGAGGATGCCTGTGGTTACGGGCAGAGCAGCGGTGATGCGGGGGAATTGGCTGGCCGCGCTGCTCGGCATCAGCCTGATTCGCTAACGGTGCGCATGCGTTTATTCAACTGGGGGAAAGCCAGGGGCCTTTCTATCTTCGACATAACGCCAAGGACGGCCGCTTTGGGTGCGATAGCGGCCGCGTGTTCTGCAGCAGGGATGAGCCGGGATGGGCCATTTCCAGACACAAACTGGTATACAAACCCGCGACTTTCGAAACCGCCAGACTTGCACCGAAAGAAGACATTGCCACAGACATTTAGTCGACCGCGGCGATGTGAACGCCGAGCGACGGGATCTAGACAAACGCGTTTGGTGATCATAGCCGCCAATTCGCCACACTCATCGACGGAAAACCCGAACGCGCGGGCGGGCTCAACGAAGGTGCGCTGTAGGATTTCAGTCTGAGAACGAGCACGAAAGCCGTTCACGAAACGTGAGACGGGCGTCACAAGCCTGAGGTCAGTGTAAGATCATAAGGCCTCTTTCGGCAGACTACTCACTGTCGCGGCGGCCCTACAGCTATATGACACGACATCACGCTCTGGGCTCTTGACATTCCAGCCAGTGGAACCTCTACAGATTGGATTCGGAAAAGCGAAGAACGCGCCAGGATGGTGTTTACACATAGATATCCGAGGTCGCCTTGGGAGGCGTGTCGACGGCGTTACGATAAGCTCACGCGCTGGGCTATGCCGCTTACCTAGATTGGTGGCGTTTTAACGCGCTTGCGATACAATGGTTGTCGGGCGAAGGCGTTGCGAAAGGTTTGTCACGGAAATGATCGCGTTCCTTCGACGCCACTTTGCAAGGTACGGAACAGCGCTCGCTGCAGCGCTGATCACCGTCTTTGCGACGGCGTCGATGATCCATAGTGTGCACATGGCGAGCATGCCATTGAGCGTCGCGATGGAAAGTTCCGCGTCGGCTCATCATTCCGGGCATAACCACGCGCGACATGCCATGTCGGAACACGCGAGCGATCACGCGACAGGCCATCGACCGGCCGCGCATTCGACCAGTGATCATGAACACGCATCCCATGTTGGTGGGTGCGATGCTATGCAATGTTGTTTTGGCGCGTTTTTTTCGGCCCAGCGCGGCGCGCATCAACAATGCTCTCTGCAACTTGCGCTCTCCCTCCCGCACAGCGCA
>JAHQVS010000318.1 GCA_019634215.1 Paracoccaceae bacterium
CATGGGCGCGCGGGAGTGGCGGTTGGGGCGCGACGAAAGCCGCCGGGTTCCGGTCGCGCCGCGTTTGCAGGTCGCCACTATTGACGGCGCGGTCGCCGCCGCGCTGGCGGGCTGGGGGCTGACGCGGGTGTTCTCCTATCAGGTGGCGCGCCATGTGGCGGCGGGGCGGCTGAGGGCGGTGTTGGTCGAGGAGGAGCCGGCGCCCGTGCCGATCCATGTGCTGCACGCCCATGAAGGGCGCGCGCCAGCGATTGTGCGGCTGTTGTTTGACCGGTTGGTCGAGGGGTTGAGGGCGGACCCTGCGATTGATCGGGAGTGATGGCGCGGTGTGGTTAAGCCGCTTCCGGCCAGACGCCGGTGCGCAGGGTGTTGGGCGACCATTCCTCGATCGCGCCGCGCAAGGGGACCGCGTTGCGCCGGAGCGTCATCTGTGTGGGACGCACGGTCCAGAGGCGTTCAGCGCCGGGCGCTTGGGTGATCTCGGGGCCGTTCAAGATCAGCTCGGCTTCGCCGGTGAGTTGTAGGGCGTCGCCATTGTCGAAATCGACGAACAACAAACCGGCTTTGCCGGTGCTGAGGATGTTGCCGAGGGTGTTGAAGAACAGATTGCCAGAGAAGTCAGGGATGGTCAGCGCGCCGTCCTCAGCGATCCGCACAAAGCCGGGGCGGCCGCCGCGGTGGGAGACATCGGCCTGACGGGCGCCGTTCCTGTCGGCGTAACTGGCGACATAGAAGGAGTCGGCGCGGTGAATGATCTCCCGCGCGGCGGGGGTGAGATGATCGGCGATCTCGGGGACGGACGTCTCCGAGGGCGTTGCGCTGGGGGTCAGGTGGCGGGTTTGGATGTATTTAGGACAGTTGCCGAAGCTGTGCTCAACCGCCAGCGCGATCTCGCCGGGAGCAGCGCTGGAGAGTCGCCCATTCACCCGGTTGCGGCGGCGGCTGTGCGGCTCCAATCCCAACAGTCCCACCGGTGCGCCCGCCTGGAGCAGGGGGGCGACCGGATCGCCCTCGTTAAGGGTCGCCTTGATATGCAGCGATTTCGGGTTTGCCGCTTGGGCGAAGCCGGGCGCGCCGGTGAGGATAGAGGCCCAGGGGGCGCCGTTCGCATCGACCGCGCCGATGAGCAGAGACGGCAGTTGTGCGAAGAAGGTGCTGTGTTGCTCCGGCATGGCGTCGCGGATGATACGGTGGCCGATCTCCTCCAGGCGCTTGTCGACGCCGTGGAGAGCTTGCAGGCGGCGTTCGCCGTCATGCCAGGGAGAAGTGGGGCAAGGGGAATTGGGCCAAGGGGAGGCAGGGGAAGGGGAGGCGGGGGAAGGGGTGTCGGTCATTGTTAGGCTCCGATGGGGGCTGGCGTTTCGGAGCAAGATTGTCGTTTTTGAAGCGATGTGAACGCGTGGTTGAGGGAATAGACTATTGCTTCTGATGGATGCTTTGATCGCCAATCCCCGTGAGGTGGCGCTGATAGTTGCACCTTAGGCAATAGTGCTTTCACGTTAAGGGACGTTCTCCGTCGGCGCTCCCCAGCGCATTTGAAGCAGCGGGCGCTGGGCGTATCTGCAGCGGCGCCGGAGCTGAAAGGGAAGATCCATGGCGTTGAAACTTCACTATTTCCCGTTGTCCGGGCACGCGCACCGGGTGCAATTGTTTCTGTCTCTGCTGGGCGTCGAGGCTGAGATTGAGACCGTCGATCTGCCGCAACGCGCGCACAAAGCGCCGGAGTTTCTGAAGCTTAACCCATTTGGACAAGTGCCGGTTTTGGAGGATGACGGGGTGGTGATCTCCGACTCCAACGCGATCCTGGTGTATTTGGCCCGCAAACATGGCCGCGCGGAGTGGCTTCCGGAGGACCCAGCAGGGCAGGCGCGGGTTCAGCAGTGGCTGTCCGTCGCGGCGGGGCAGCTCGCCTTTGGTCCGGCGGCGGCGCGGCGGGCGGTGGTGTTTGGGGCGAAGCTTGATTGCGAGGAGGCGATCGCCCGCGCCCACGCCCTGTTCGCGCTGATGGAGACGGAGCTGGCCAGCGGCGCTTGGCTGGCGGCGCAGCGGCCGACCATCGCTGATGTGGCGATGTACAGCTATGTGGTTAGCGCGCCAGAGGGGAATGTCGATTTGGGCGGCTATCCGAACATTTCGGCGTGGCTGGCGCGCATTGAGGCGCTCGACGGGTTCGTTCCGTTCCAGCAGACTGCGGTTGGATTGCGCGCCGCGTCCTGACCTGCCGGACAGTGTGTTGGTGGGCGTCGGTTTGGCGAAAAGGAGATCCCGATGCCCGGACCGCTCGATGGTGTGCGGATTATCGACGCCACTACGATGATCTCAGGGCCGTTGGCGACCATGATCCTGGCGGATCAGGGCGCTGAGGTGATCAAGATCGAGCATCCCCAGGGCGGCGATCATAGCCGCCAAGTGGCTGACCGGCGTGGCGGGATGGCGGCGGCTTTCTTGAACAACAACCGCAATAAACGGTCAGTGACGCTCAATCTGAAAGATCCGCGCGGGGTCGTGGCGGCGCTGCGGCTGTGCGCGGGGGCGGATGTGTTTATCCAGAATTTTCGCCCCGGCGTGGCGGAGCGGATCGGGCTCGGCGAAGCGGCGGTGCGAGGCGCGCAGGCGGATATCGTTTACGCCTCGATCGCCGGGTTCGGCTTCGAGGGCGAGTGGGCGCGGCGGCCGGTGTATGATCCGCTGATTCAGGCGCTGTCTGGGCTGGCGAGCGTGCAGGGCGGCTCGGATCGGGCGAGGCCCCGGCTGATCCGGACGATTCTGCCGGATAAGGTGACGGCGATTCAGGCCTCGCAGGCGGTGACAGCGGCGCTGTTCGCCCGCGCCCGCAGCGGCGAGGGGCAGCATGTGCGGCTGTCGATGCTGGATACGGTGGCGCATTTCCTCTGGAGCTCGGACATGTCCGGCCTCACTTTCATCGGCGATGAGGTGGGAGAGGCGCCGGAGGCGGAGCCGCAAAGTTTTGTCGAGCTGATTTACCAGACCGCCGATGGCTGGATGGCGGTTTCCGCCCATACCGACTCTACGTGGCGCGGGCTGTGCGCGGCGGTGGGGCGGCCGGAATGGCTGGAGGACCCGCGTTTCGCCACTGTCGCGGCGCGGGAGGTTAACAAACCGGCGCGGCTGGAATTGACGCAATCGGCGTTGATTGAGGCCGAAACAGCGGCGTGGATGGATCGGCTCACCGCTTATGACGTGCCCTGCGCGCCGGTGCTGACGCGGGCGGAGATGATCAATCATGCTCAGGTGGCGGCGAATGAGACGGTGATCGAGAGCGACCACCCGCAAGCGGGCCGCATCCGTCAGGCCCGCGCCCCGGCTAGGTTTTCAGCGATGTCGATTGATCCGCCGCGCCCGGCGCCACTGCTGGGGCGAGACACCGAGGCGGTGCTGACGGAGGCGGGCTATTCGGCGGCGGAGGTTGCGGAAATGCTGGCCGAGGGGGTCGCAACGGGGGCGCAGGAGAGCGGTGAATGATCGAGTTTTACTATGCGCCGACGCCGAACGGCTGGAAGGTCGGGATCATGCTGGAGGAGTGCGGGCTCCCGTATGAGACCCGGCTGATGCGGCTCTCGGCCGGGGATCAGTTCGCGCCCGAGTTCCTGGCGATCAGCCCGAACGCGAAGATGCCGGCGATCATCGACCCCTCGCCGCCGGAGGGGTATGGCCCAGCGCCGGTGACGGTGTTCGAGTCTGGGGCGATCCTGTTGTATTTGGCCGAGAAAACCGGGCGGTTCGCGCCGCAGGAAAGCGATCGCCGGGCGCGCAAGGCGTTGAATGAGTGGTTGTTCTGGCAGGTTGGCACTCAGGGGCCAATGGGCGGGCAGCTCTCGCATTTCCGCAATTACGCGCCGGAGGGGGAGAAAGAGTACGGCTTCAAGCGCTATCTCGGCGAGTATGACCGAAATCTCGGCGTGCTGGAGGCGCGGTTGGAGGGGCGCGGGTGGATCTTGGACGAATATTCCATCGCCGACATGCTCGCCTTCCCCTGGGCCTTCATCGCTAAACCGCTCGGCGCGTCGCTGGAGGCGTTTCCGAATGTCGCGGCGTGGCGGGAGCGGATGAAGGCGCGCGAGGCGGTCCAGCGGGCGATTAACCTGCATAAGGAATCGCAGAATCGCGGACGGCATCGGGCCGACAACAACGATGTGCTGTTTAACCAGAACGCGGCGTCACTGCGCTCTGGCGGCGCGGAGGATGGCGGTTAACGCTCGATGTCGTCCTCGAGGAACCAGCGGACATTATCCTCGAAGTTGCGGTCCTCGACGAAGCCTAGGCGGCGGGCGCGGTTCGGACTGAAATGGGCCTTCCAGCCGAGCACGATCCGTTCCAGTTCCGGGTCACGCTCCCAGGTGATGCGTGAGACCGGCTCATCGCCCGCCACACGCCGCATCGCCTCCACCATCTCGCCGATGGTGGCGGTCATGCCCGGCAGGCCGAGGCAGCGGTCGGTTCCGAGCTCGGCGGCCTCCAGCTCGGCGGCGTGGAGCAGATTATGTACCGTGTTGCGCGGGGCTGACAGCCACACCGGATAGTCCGGGGAGACAGGGCAGTTCGCTGGTTGCCCCTGAAGCGGCTCGCGGAAGATTGACGACATAAACGAGGAGGCCGCCTTGTTCGGTTTGCCGGGGCGGATGGTGACCGTCGGCAGACGGAGCCCGCGCCCGTCCAGAAAGCCCTTGCGGGAGAAATCGGTGAGCAACAGCTCGCCGATCGCCTTCTGTGCGCCATAGGAAGTTTGTGGGTTCAGGATGGTCAAATCTTCGATCGGCGTTGGCATGTCGCCGCCATAAACCGCCACCGACGAAGCGTAGACCACCATTGGCGTGGTTCCCAACGCACGGCAGCGCTGAAAGATGTTCAGTGGACCAGCGAGGTTGACGCGCAAGCCAGTGTCGAATTCCGCCTCCGCTTGACCCGAGACGATGGCGGCGAGATGGAACACCACGTCGACCCCCGACGGAATCGCGCGGGCGATGTCCTCAGGGGTGGCGATATCCGTGGTTTCGCATTGCACCGGGATGGTGGCGCCATTCGGCGTGTCGGGCGCAACTACGTCCGCTAGCGTCAACTGGGAGAGGGCGGCGCCGCGCAACTGGCCGCGCGCCAGCAGCGCGGTGGTGAGCTTGCGGCCGAGGAAACCAGCGGCGCCAATGATCGCGACATGCATATTTGTTCTTCTCCCTGATCGCCCCGTGTTCCTTTTGGAATGTTTTAGCTCACGGCTTGCGGGCGTAGGGGGCGAACCACGCCAGCCCGTCGTTTGTGTTCGCGCGTGGCCGATATTCGCAGCCGACCCAGCCTTTATAACCGGCGGCGTCGAGGCGTTCGAACAGATGGGGGTAATTAATCTCTCCTGCGTCCGGTTCATTGCGATCCGGGACGCTGGAGATTTGCACGTGGCCGATCCGGGGGGTGAGCGCCTCAATTTTCCGGCTCAGATCCCCTTCCATGATTTGCGCATGGTAGAGATCCAATTGCAGCATCAGGTTGTCGGCGCCGACCGCGTCGATCACCGCCAGGGCCTGTTCGGTGAAGTTCAGGAAATAGCCGGGCATGTCGCGGGTGTTGATGGGCTCGATCACGAGCGGGATGTTTGGCAGCCGTTTCGCGGCGGCGGCGGCGGCGTAGATCAAATTGTCCACATAAGTCTTTTGCGCGGGCGGCCCGTAAGCGAGGCCAGCCATGACGTGCAAGCGCTCCGGCCGGATGATCTCGGCGAAGCGCAGGGCCGTCTCAAAGCTGGCCTGAAACTCGGCCTCACGCCCCGTGAGGGCGCTGAGGCCGCGCTCGCCGGCGTCAAAATCACCCGCAGGCGCGTTGAACAGCGCAATAGCGAGGTTGAGCCGGTCCAGCTCCTGACGGATCTCCGCCGGGTCGAACGCGTAGGGGAAGAGAAACTCCACCCCTTCAAACCCCGCTTCCGCCGCTGCCTCGAAGCGCGCCATGAACGGTAAATCTGGGAACAACATACTCAAATTGGCTGCGAAACGCGGCATTGGCGGCTCCTGCGAGATCGAATTCAGGGCGCGGCGACCACGTCTTGGCGCTGCTCGCCAAGACCGTCGATGCCCAGCCGCACCGTGTCGCCCGGTTTGAGGTAGCGTGGCGGCTTGTGCCCCATGCCGACGCCCTCTGGGGTGCCGGTGGCGATGATGTCGCCGGCGCGCAGCGCCATGAACCGGCTCATGTAGCTGACGATATGCGCCACGCCAAAAATCATGTCTGACGTGGAGGAGGATTGCGCCTTTTCACCGTTCACCTCCAGCCAGAGGCCAAGGGCTTGCGGGTCCGGCACCTCGTCCGCCGTCACGAGATAGGGGCCAGTGGGGCCAAATGTTGGCGCCGACTTGCCCTTCACCCATTGACCGGTCAACTCCAGCTGGAATTTCCGTTCAGAGACGTCGTTGATGACACAATAACCGGCGACGCAGCCGAGGGCGTCGGCTTCGGAGACGTAAGAGACGTCGCGGCCAATCACCACGCCCAGCTCCACCTCCCAATCCAGCTTCTCAGAATCGCGCGGCTGAACGATCGGGTCGGTCGGGCCGGAAAGCGAGGTGGTCGCCTTGGAGAACAGCACCGGCTCGGCTGGCGCAGCCATGCCGCTTTCGGCGGCGTGGCGAGCGTAATTGAGGCCCACGCAATGGAAATTTGGCACCCAGCCGAGGCAGGCGCCCAGGCGGGTCGCGCTGTCGACGGTCGGGCAGGCGTCCAGGTCAATCGAGCGCAGCGAGTCGAGTGCTGTGAGGCTGACAGAGTCGCCGCCGAAGTCGGACACATGCGCTGAAACATCCCGAATCTGGCCGCTCGCGTCGACTATCCCAGGCTTTTCCGCGCCGATTGGGCCAAATCGAACGAGTTTCATGGCGTGCTCCTTAGAAAGTTGGCGCCAGCCCCTGATGGACGACGCATGACTTCAGCCGTAAACGGTTTAGAGGTCGGTTGGCGTTTTGGTCAATTGAGACGCGGCGATTTCGGTTAGGCGATTTCGACCGACCGATGAATAACGGGCTCGGGTGTGCCATGGCGACGAAACCAAACACCCCCTGGCGGCTCCATCCGCCTAGAGAAAATTTCGGGAAAAATGTCGGGGTTGGGTCAATGAACCAGATAGACTTACAGGACCGTGTGGCTGTCGTGACTGGCGGCGCTCAGGGGATAGGTCGCGCCGTGGCGGAGCGGATGATCGCATCTGGCGCGCGGGTGTTGATTTGGGATCAGGATATTGATCGCGCGCAAACCACCGCTCACGAGATCGGCGCTGCCGACGTCGTTGAGGTGAATGTGACTGACTACGGGATGGTCGAAGGTGCGGCCCAACAAGCTGTAAGCCAGTTCCAGCGCCTCGACATCCTCGTGTGCAACGCCGGTATTGCGGGAGCAAACGCTCCGGTCGCTGAGTACGACCTTGATGAATGGCGCAGAATTATTGAGATAAATCTCACCGGAGTGTTTCATTGCTGTAAAGCTGTGGTTCCTAGTATGGTAGGACAAAAGTATGGCCGTATTGTCAATGTCGCTTCGGTCGCTGGAAAAGAGGGAAATCCCAATGCTTCTGCTTATTCCGCCTCAAAAGCCGGCGTGATTGCGCTTACGAAATCTCTTGGCAAAGAACTGGCTGAGTATGATATCGCGGTAAATTGTGTGACCCCGGCTGCTGCGCGCACGTCAATTTTTGACCAGATGTCGGAGCAACATATTCAGTACATGCTCTCTAAGATTCCCCGTGGCCGCTTTGTCGAAACGGCCGAAATCGCAGAAATAATCAGCTGGCTGTCGTCTTCTGATAACAGCTTCACAACAAGTGGTGTGTTTGACGTCTCTGGGGGTAGGGCGACATATTGACCTTTGGCCCTGCACTCCTCAGCTTGAACCCTAGCGGGAACTTCGAGGGGCGGGAGGGCCGTCGTGTACGCGGTCACAGTATTTTATGAGTTGGAGTCGGTGCATCAAACCCAGTTTACGGACCGGGCGCGTGCGCTTTCAGCCGACGCGTTGGTGAATGATCCACACTGTAGACGCTTTGACGTCTGCGTGCATCCTGACGCGCCAGAAAGAGTGATGTTCTACCAATTGTTCGATGATGGTGGCGGATTTTTGGCGTATCTCAACTCGGAGCGATTCATACGTTTCGATGTGGAGACTCAGCCTTGGGTCGTGACAAAGTGGATACGTCCTTATGATCTGATGCCGCCATTGTAGCGGGCGGGCTTACCAAAGCAGCTAATACCGGAGCCTCTGCAGCCGGGATTAAGCGCAACATTTCATCGTAAAATTCGGTTCTGTACCAGCTCGTCGACGCCTGCTGGCGGACCGTTGTTTTCGTTGATATTTGGGGTCGAACTATCTCATTCATCAGGCGACCCGCGTTCAGCGGGCCGCCTGATACAGTGCGCCGGATCACTCCGCTGCTTGCGCCGACAATCGAGTCGCGTCGCTGGGCTGTAGCCTTGCACGCAAGTCTGTGTGTTTGGCGACAGCGCCGGCCATGGCTTTGGCTTTCACCGGGCCGAAGCCGCGAATTTCATCCGGCAGTGACAATAGCGCGATCACGCTTCCGGCGTTGCGATCGTTCAGCAGCGCTAGCGCGTCCTCAATATCCCGCTCATATTGCGCGATCAGCGCCCGCTCCGCCCGGCGCTCCTCGGTTCTTCCGAAGGGGTCCCAGCGGGTGCCGCGCAGGTTTTTGAGGCGTGCGAGTTGGCGAAACAGCCGCAAGGTGAATGGGCCGAACTCTCGCTTCTTGGGCCGCCCATCCGGGGTGGTGCCGGGCAGCAGAGGAGGCGCAAGGTTAAAGCTGATGCGGTAGTCGCCCTCGAATTGAGCCGCCAGCATCTCTTTAAGCGATGGGTCCGCCAGCAGGCGCGCAACCTCGTATTCGTCCTTATAGGCCAGCAGCTTGGCGTAATTTCGCGCCACTGTGCGGATCAAGGCGTTCTGCTCTGCCGTCGTCGACAGCTTGGCCCGCGCCTCCTGTTCAACCTGAGCGACCAGCGTGCGGTATTTCTCGGCCAGGGCGTCGTTTTGATAGTTGGTGAGGTGCTGGGCGCGATGGGCGATCAACTGCTCCAGGCTCATATCGGCCTCGGTGCGCCGTTTTTCGCCCGGCTGGACCAGAGCCCGGACCTTCTCAGGGCTGTGCGCTAGGATCCGACCCCAGCGAAAGGCGTCCAGATTCATGGGGATTGCAACGCCGTTTAGGGTGATGGCCTGTTCGATCGCTTCGGGCGTGAGCGGAATCAGCCCCGCCTGCACCGCATAGCCAAGCATCATCATGTTCGCGGCGATCTCATCGCCGATCAGCGACAGCGCCACCGCGCTGAAATCGTGGAAATGATCATCTGCGGCGACCGTCTCGCGGATGGTGCGCTCGACCACGGCGGCGCGGAAATCGACGTCCCGTTCCCTGACGAAGGCCGCCACAGGGGTCATCTTGGCGTTGACCACCGCCTGGGTGCGCTCCGGGTCGCACATCGTGACGCCCTCTTGTGAGGCCGCCACCACGCTGTCCGCCGCCAGCATCAGATCCGCGCCGCCATTGGCGATTTTCGGCGAGGTCACCGGTGTGTCCGTATCCGAGATGCGGATATGGCTCAGCACCGCGCCGCCCTTCTGCGCCAGCCCGGCCACGTCCAGCACCATCGGGTTCTTGCCCTGGATATGCGCCGCCATGGCAATCAGCGCGCCGACGGTCAGCACCCCGGCGCCGCCGACGCCGGTGACGGCGATGTTCCAAGTTTTGTCGAGCCTATCCGCCGCCGGAGCAATCGGGCTTGGCGCTGGCAGGGTGGAGACGTCGGGCCCGCCGACGCGCTCGCCCGCCCCTCGCCCTTTGCGAATCTTGCCGCCCCGCACCGTCACGAAGGAGGGGCAGAAGCCTTTCAGGCACGAAAAATCCTTGTTGCAGCTCGATTGATTAATGCGCCGCTTGCGGCCAAACTCGGTCTCCAGCGGTTCCACCGAGAGGCAGTTGGATTGCACCGAGCAATCGCCGCAGCCCTCACATACCGCCGGGTTGATGAATAGCCGTTGGTCGGGGTCTGGCATCATCCCGCGTTTGCGACGTCGGCGCTTTTCGGCGGCGCAGGTCTGGGCATAGACAATTGCTGAACAGCCCTCGATCTCGCGGAGAAGCTTCATCACATGATCAAGCCGGTCGCGGTGCTCGACGTGAACGCCTGGGGCCAGGTCTCCATATTTGAACGCATCTGGCGTATCAGTCACAAGATATATTGGGAAAACACCTTCGGCGTGCAGTTGACGGGTGATCCGCTCTGGAGTCAGGTCGCCGTCATGGTTCTGCCCCCCAGTCATCGCCACGGCGTCATTGTAGAGCACCTTGTAGGTGACGTTCACCTTCGCCGCGACTGACTGGCGCACTGCGAGCAGACCCGAGTGGAAATAGGTGCCGTCGCCGAGGTTGGCGAAAACATGCTTTTCGTCACTGAACTTGCTGACAGCGGTCCAGGGCACGCCCTCGCCGCCCATCTGGGTGAAGGTCTCGGTGTTGCGATCCATCCAGACGGCCATGTAATGGCAGCCGATCCCCGCCATAGCCCGCGAGCCCTCCGGCACCTTGGTGGAGGTGTTATGCGGGCAGCCCGAGCAGAAATAAGGGGTGCGCTCGATTGGGGCTTGATGTGCGCTGGTCTTGGCGACTCGCGCCTCCAAATAGGACAGCTTGGCGGAAATGCGGTCCCGCAGGCCGTCGTCAAAGTCAAATTTCAGCAGCCGGGAGGCGATGGCGCGGGCCAACATGCCAACCGTCAGCCCTTTGGTGAGCGATAGGAACGGCCTGTCCTTCTCGTCGAATTTACCGACAATGCGGGGGCGGACGTCGGCGCGCCAGTTGAACAGCTGTTGCTTAATCTGGTTCTCGACGATCTCCCGGCGCTCTTCAACCACCAGGACCTCTTCCAACCCTTCGGAGAAGCGGCGCACGCCCTCAGGCTCCAACGGCCAAGTCATCCGAACCTTGTAGAGCCTGAGGCCGATCTCCTCCGCCTCCGCCGGTCCGATCCCCAACTCGATCAACGCTTGGCGCACGTCCTCATAGGCCTTGCCGGAGCCGGCGATGCCGAAGCGGGCCTTAGTGGAGTCTAGAGTGATCTCGTCGATGTTGTTGGCGCGGCCAAAGGCGATGGCGGCGTATCCTTTATGCTCTTGCAACCGCTCATCCTGGATCAGCGGTGGGTCGGGCCAACGCAAATTCAGGCCGCCAGCAGGCAGTTCGAATTCCTCTGGAATCACGAACTGTCTGTTTTCACTGGCTAAATCGACGACGGAAGTGGTCTCCACCGTCTCCGAGATGAATTTCATACCCACCCAGCAGCCGGAGAACCGCGACATCGCGATCCCCAGTAGGCCCATTTCCAGGAATTCATGGATCGAGGCCGGGTAGAGGCAGGGCATCAGCGCCGCCATAAAGGCGTGGTCGGATTGATGCGGCACCGTGGAGGATTTGCAGGTGTGGTCGTCGCCCGCGAAGCACAACACCCCGCCATGGGGCGAGGAGCCGGCGGCGTTGCCATGCTTGAACACGTCGCCACAGCGGTCGACCCCAGGACCCTTGCCGTACCAAAGGCCCACCACGCCGTCCTTGCGCGCGCCGGGCGAGAGCGGTGTTTGCTGCGAGCCCCAAACGGCGGTCGCCGCCAACTCCTCGTTCACTCCAGGTTGGAACACCACGTCATGTGCGTCGAGATGGCGTTGGGCGCGGGCGATTTGCTGGTCATAGGCCCCGAGGGGCGAGCCGCGATACCCGGTGATGAACGCCCCGGTGTTGAGCCCGGCGGCGCGGTCGCGGCGTATTTGGGTCATTGGCAGGCGCACCAGCGCCTGGGTCCCGGTCAGGTGAATTTTGCCCTCGGTGGCGGCGTATTTATCGTCTAGACGGATTAACCTGTCGGACATCAGCAGTTTCCTCGACAGTATCCCCGATCCAAAGCTCGCCGCATGCGATATTGAGGCGGCGTGTCGAACGAAATCGGCGGATTGCCCGGCCTTTGGGCGGGGCTTAATGAGCTTGATGCTCTGAGCGTCAGGGCAAAATCGTTGAAATACAACCTTTGTATGCCTCGTAGCTGAGCGGCTCAGAGTGGGTATCAGCGCTTAAAAATCGCGCACATTTCTGCGAAGTTAGAGAGTCTCACCAAAAGGTTACGAATCTCTTCGCGGGGATGATCAGCTATCACGACGAGCGCTGTATATTTTTACGAAAATTTCGCTGCGAGTTTCGAATGGCGGCGTTTGCGAGATGGCGTTTTTTTGAAAGCCGCCGTTTTTTCATCTGGAGTGGCGCCCGGTGACGTCGATTTTGAGTAAACCCTCTGAAAAACGAGATGTGGATGCGTGCTATTCGGCCAGGAGAATCGACATGAGCAGTGATCATCCCCCGCGATTTGCCCAATTCGAGCCGCTCCGAGGCTATGTCGAGCGCACCGCGCCGGAGATCACCGCGCGGGCGGCCGCCTTTACAGAGCAGCTTTCGCAGCGGCGCTCAGTGAGGGATTTCGCGGACCGGGATGTGCCTCGTGAAGCTTTAGAGCTGGCGTTGAAAGCGGCTTGCTCAGCTCCCTCCGGCGCGAATTTGCAGCCCTGGCGTTTTGTTGTGGTGACGGACGCTGCAGTGAAGCGTCAGATCCGATTGGCGGCGGAAGAGGAGGAGCGCGCCTTCTACAATGGCCGCGCACCGCAGGAGTGGCTCGATGCGCTGGCGCCGCTCGGCACGGACGCAGATAAGGGCTTTCTAGAGCGCGCGACACTGGTTGCAGTCTTCGCTGAGCGGTACGGCTGTTTGCCCGATGGGCGGCGGGTTAAGCATTATTATGTGCCGGAGTCGGTGGGCCTGGCCTGTGGTTTCCTGATCGCCGCGCTGCATCACGCCGGGTTGGCGACCTTGACGCACACCCCCAGCCCGATGGCGTTCCTCAACCAAATCTGTGGGCGGCCAGAGAATGAGAAACCCTATTTGCTGCTCGCGGTGGGCTATCCCGCCGAGGGCGCTCAAGTTCCGGTGTTCGCTGGCGTCCGCAAGCCGATGGCGGAGGCGGTGTCTTGGATTGGGGTGGAGGCGGTTGAGGGAGATGCTTAACAACTCGTCGTTGAGGGCCGAGGGTCTGGCGGCCGGTGGATTTTCCGCATAGCAAACGCTCAGATGGGGAACGGTTTGCGCGCTCCAGCCGCGCCGGAAGCAGAAGAAGAGGGGCGATGACAGCGGATATCCTGTGTCTTGGCGAACCGATGATGGAGTTCAATCATCAGCCCGAAGGCCACTATGCCTCCGGCCATGGCGGCGACGTCTCCAACTGCGCGGTCGCCGCGGCCCGCAATGGCGCCTCGGTGGGGATGATCGCTCATCTCGGGGGCGATCCGTTCGGCGACAGTTTTATCGAGATGTGGTCGCGCGAGGGGGTCGACGCCTCGGCCGTCGAGCGCACCGCCGCGCCCACCGGTATTTACTTTGTCACTCACGGGCCCGGCGGCCATGAATTCAGCTACTACCGCGCCGGCTCCGCCGCCAGCCGGATGACGCCGGATGATCTGCCGCGAGAGGTGATTTCATCGGCGAAAGCGCTGCATGTCTCAGGCATTAGTCAGGGCATTTCCACCAGCGCGGCGGATTCGGTGTTCGAGGCGATCGAGCTCGCCCGCGCTGCTGGCGTGGCCGTCTCCTACGACACTAACCTGCGCCTGAAGCTCTGGCCCTTGGCGCGCGCCCGCGCGGTGATCCATGCGGCGGTCGCACGCTGTGATGTGGCGCTGCCCGGCTTGGACGATGCGCAAGCCCTGACCGGATTGGAGAACCCTGACGCGATCGTGGAGTTCTATCTCGGGCTTGGGGTGGGTATCGTCGCTCTGACCTTGGGAAAGGACGGTGTCTTGGTCGCCACGCCGGAGCGGCGCGAGCGGATCGGCGCCTTCTTGGTTGACGCCGTCGACGCCACCGGCGCCGGGGATACTTTCGACGGCGCCTTTCTGGCTGAATGGACCGCCCGTCGCGACCCGTTCGCCGCCGCCCACTACGCCAACGCCGCCGCCGCGCTCTCAACCCTGGGATATGGCGCGGTGGCGCCGATGCCTAAACGAGAGGCGGTTGAGCGCTTTTTGCAGGAGCGCGGCGGGGCGCGCGCGCCGTCTTAGGAGAAATCGCATATGACCAGCCAGACAGTGGAAGATCATAGCCGCACGCCGTATCAACTGCCGTTTCCGGCCGACGCGCTCGCTGAGATCGTGGTGCCGCAGGCTATCCCCGAGGATGAGCGGGCCTGGGTGCCCCAAGCTGACAATGTCTGGTTCCGCCCGCTCTGTCTGAATCGTTCGCAAGGCTATTGGGTAAATCTCCTGAGGGTCCGTAAATCCGGCGTGCTGTCGCGCCACCGGCACCCCCAGGCGGTGCATGGTTTTGTGCTGAAAGGGCGATGGCGATATCTGGAGCATGACTGGGTCGCGGAGACGGGCGCGTATGTGTTCGAGGCGCCCGGTGAGACCCACACGCTGGTGGTGCCTGAGGATGTCGACGAGATGATCACCTTATTTCAGGTCAACGGCGTGATGTGCTACGTCGACCCGTGGGGAGAGGTGACTGGCTATGAGGATGTTTTCACCAAGATCGACCTCTGCCGGAAACATTACAGCGCCGTTGGCCTCGGCGCGGAGTTCGTGGACGAGTTTATCCGATGACCGAGACCTCAACCGCCGCTCTCCCCGATCCAGCCCCCGGCGCGATCGCCCTGGTGGCGCATGATCGCCAAAAACCCAACTTGGCGGCTTGGGTAGCGGCTCATGCGGATGTTTTGCGCAATCGCCCGATTGTCGCCACCGCCACCACCGGAGCGACTATCAAGGACTTTTGCCCGGAACTGCAAATCACCACGGTGGCGAGCGGCCCCCTGGGCGGTGATCAGCAGATCGGGGCCATGATCGTTGAGGGCCGGGTTACGGCGCTGGTGTTCTTTCCAGACCCAATGACCCCGATGCCGCATGATGTGGATGTCAAAGCCCTGCTCCGCATCGCCTTGGTGCGCGACATTCCCTGCGCTTTTAACCGTCGTTCGGCTGACCTGCTGATGCGGTCTGGGTATTTTCAGGAAAGCCAGCCCGCGCCAACGGAGCCTGGTTCTTGACGGGTAACCTTTGGCGCCGTCTGGCGGAAGTGAGTAAACGACCAAGGCGCTGAGCATAGAATTTGCGTGTTCGTGAGGTCATTGCTCGGCTGAGGTCATCGATGCGGATAGAAAAGCGTGCTTTGGTCGTATGGCTCGTCGGCCCTCTCATCGCCGTCGCGGCGGCGTCATGGCTCGCTTGGGCGTTTTCCGGTCGCGCAGCGATGGACACTCTCGAAACCCGGGGCGATGCGGCATTGCGGTTGCGGGCGGAAACCTTGAGCGGTTGGCTCGCGCGCTATCAACCGTTGGCGTCGATTTACGCTCAAGACACAGGCGTGGTGTCCTTCGTGAAGCGAGCGCCTGGCGCGCCTGGCAATGCCGAGATGAACCAACGCCTCAAAGATTGGAACAGACTCGCGGGCTCGGCCGACACCTATTTACTCAACGTGGAAGGCCGCGCTCTCGCCGCCTCTAACTGGGATAAAAGTTGGAGCTTCGTCGGCAACGACTACAGTTTCCGCCCATATTATCGGCAGGCGATGGAGGACCGGCTGGGCCGCTATTTTGCGCTCGGCACCAGTTCGGGTAAGCGTGGATATTATTTCTCTTATCCCGTCAGGCATGGCTCCGAGATTCTTGGCGTCATGGTCGTAAAAGTCGCTGTCGATCAGATGGAGCAGGATCTGCGGATCAGCGAGGACGAAGCATTCGTCACCAACAAAGATGGCGTAATTGTTTTATCGGGCCGTCCTGAATGGCGGCTGAAATCTCTAGGCTCTCTGGCCGCCTCAGCAAGAGAGACCATCGCAGAACAACGGCAGTTTAACCTTGAGAGCTTGACGCCGGTCGCGTTTGACGGCGTGACGCCGAGCGAACGGGTGTTGAACCGGTTTATGGAGGTGTCTCCAAACCCCTCCGCGCGAACGCGTCAAGAAATGCTGCACTTAGCCCGGCCCATGGCTGTTAAGGGGTGGACCCTCCACATCCTGACGCCGACCAAGGATGCACGGGCGGAGGCGCTGTTCGCCGCAGCTTTAGCCGGCGCCGTCGCGCTGGTGGGGGTGCTTTCGCTGATCATCACATTGCAGCACCGCAACCGCCTGCTGGACCTTGTGCGGGAACGGGAGCGCGCGCGGGAGCGTTTAGAGCGCGCGGTGCATGAGCGCACCGCCGATTTGCGCGAAACCAATGCGCGCCTTGGGCAAGAGGTCGAGGAGCGCCGCACCGCCGAGGCGAGGTTAAGATCCACTCAGAGCGAGTTGATCCAGGCCGGAAAGCTGGCGGCGTTGGGGCAAATGTCGATGTCGCTAAGCCATGAATTCAATCAACCCCTCGCCGCCATTCGCGCTTACGCCGAAAACGCCGCCGCCTTCCAGAACCTGGGCCGCGCCGATGACGTCGCCGATAACCTGGGGCGGATCTCAAAGTTAACAGAGCGCATGGCCGAGCTGTCCCGCAACCTCACCAGTTTCGCCAGAAAGCCGAAGCAGGGCATCGAGCCGATCAATCTTTCTGGCGTCTTAGAGCAGTCCATCGAGCTTCTCCAAGGCCGCCTTCAGCGTCTTGGCGTCGAGCTGGAATTGTCATGCCCTAAGGGCCTGATGGTGATGGGGGGCGCTACGCGTTTGCAGCAGGTGTTCATTAATGTCATTGGCAACGCGATCGACGCCTGCTCGGCCACCGCTGAGGCGCCTGAGATAGACGTCAGTGTGAAGACGCATGACGAGGGCGTTGAGATTGTGATTTCAGATAATGGGCCAGGAGTGCCTGCGAAGCTGCAAGATCAGATCTTCGATCCGTTTTTCACCACCAAGGAGGCGGGCCAGGGTCTGGGCCTGGGCCTCTCCATCTCTTTTAACATCGTGCGCGACTTTGGCGGTTCGATTGACGTCGGCCAGACCACAGGCGGCGGCGCGCGCTTTCGGATCGTCCTGAAAGCCGCCCCGGCGATGGAAGGGGCGTTATGACCAATGTGGCGGTGATATTGATCGACGATGAGGAAGAAGTTCGCCGGTCGCTTGAGCAGGCGATGAGCCTTGAAGGCTTCGAGGTCGCGTCCTTCGCCCGGGCCGAGCGCGCGGTGGAAAGGATCGGGCCTGGTTTCGCTGGCGCTGTCGTCTCCGATATCCGGATGCCGAAAATGGACGGCCTCGCTCTATTGCGCGCGGTAGGGGATGTCGACCCCGAGATCCCGGTGATTTTGATCACTGGCCATGGCGATGTGCCGCTCGCGGTCGAGGCCATGCGGCTCGGGGCTTATGATTTATTGGAGAAGCCGCTGGCGCCGAAGCGCTTGGCTGATGTCGTCCGGCGCGCGGCTGAGCTGCGGCGCTTGACGATTGAAAACCGTGCGATGCGGGCGGACTTAGAGCAACGCGATCCGTTGGAGAGTACGCTCATCGGCCAAGCGGCGGGGATGGTTGATCTCAGGGAGGAGGTGCGCGCCATCGCCTCCTCTGAGATCGACGTGTTGATTCAAGGTGAGACCGGAACCGGTAAGGAAGTCGTCGCCCGGGCAATTCATGACGCTTCTGACCGCCGGTCGCACCCATTTGTGGCGATCAATCTGTCAGCCTTGCCAGCTGCAAGCATCGAATCCGAGCTGTTTGGGCATGATGCTGGCGCCTTCCCCGGAGCGCATCGAACCCGTTTCGGCAAATTCGAACATGCGCGCGGCGGCACCTTATACCTCGATGAAATCGGCGCAGCGCCTTTGGCGCTGCAAGTGAAGCTCTTAAGGGTGATCGAAGAGCGCGTCATCGAGCGGTTGGGCTCTAATGAGCGCATTGATCTCAACGTTAGATTCATCGCCTCATCAAACCAGGACCTCTGCGAAATGGTCCAGCGCGCCGAGTTTCGCAGCGATCTGTTGTATCGCCTCGCCGTCGTCACCTTAACCCTGCCGCCGCTGCGTGACCGGCTTGAGGACATTCCGCGACTGTTCCATCACCTGCTTCAGGCGGCCGCCAAGCGCATGGACCGTGACCCGCCGGACATCCCCCCTGAGCTCTTGGCGGATCTGTCGTTGCGTGAGTGGCAGGGCAATGTTCGTGAGCTTCGCAATCTTGCCGAGCGCTTTGTGCTCGGCCTGGACAGAGAACAAGCGGCAACCGTCGTGCTGAATGAGCCGCTCGCGGTTCAAATCGAGCGTTTTGAGCGCGGGGTAATCGCATCGGTTCTTGCCCGTCATGGGGGAAGTCTGAAGGAGACCTACGAATCGCTCGGCCTGTCACGCAAGACGCTCTATGAGAAAATGGCGCGTCATGGCCTTAAGCGTCAGGACTTTGGCGACATCGCGGATGACTAACCCGCATTGTTTCACCTCCCGCCCGCGAATCTGTCCGGTCTGGGCGTGTCTCGAAACATCTGCACAGAATTAATCAATTTTCGGCGATAATTTATGCAGACCACCATTGCGGTCTGCGTGTGGCGCATGGCGGCTATGCCCTACCGTTGATCGGCGCCGTCAGCTTGGCGAGCGTCGTGACTATCTCGGGAGGATAAAAATGCGACTTCACACCCTCGCCGCCAGCGTGGCTGTAGCCACGATTATGTCAGCTGGCGCAGCCCTCGCCGCTTGTGACCCTGACGAAATGGTCATCAAGTTCAGCCATGTCACCAACACCGACAAGCACCCGAAAGGGATCGCCGCGACGTTGTTAGCGGAGCGCGTCAACACCGAAATGAACGGGACGGCCTGCATGGAGGTCTACCCGAACTCAACCTTGTATGACGACAACAAGGTGCTGGAGGCGATGCTGCAAGGCGACGTCCAGTTGGCTGCGCCTTCGCTGTCGAAGTTTGAGAAGTTCACCAAGCAGTTCCGCCTATTTGACCTGCCCTTCATGTTTACCGACATTGATGCGGTCGACCGTTTCCAGAACTCGGACTCAGGTCAAACAATGAAGGACAGCATGCGCCGCCGTGGCCTTCAGGGCTTGGCCTTCTGGCACAACGGCATGAAGCAAATGTCCGCGACTCGTCCGCTGATTTCGCCGGAAGACGCCAAGGGCCTGAAGTTCCGGGTGCAAGCCTCTGACGTGCTGGTCGCACAGTTCGAGCAGCTTGGCGCCAGCCCGCAGAAGATGTCCTTTAAGGAAGTCTATGGCGGCCTGCAAACCAAGGTTATCGATGGGCAAGAGAACACTTGGTCAAACATCTACGGCAAGAAGTTCTTCGAGGTGCAAGACGGTGTTACCGAGACCAATCACGGCATTATCGACTACCTGGTCGTCACCTCCGTCGAGTGGTGGGATGGCTTGAAGCCTGAGGTGCGTGATCAACTCGCTGCTATCCTCCAGGATGTCACCAAAACCCGCAACGCCGAGTCGTTCGCTGTGAATGAGCAGAACAAGCAGGCGATCATCGACGCTGGCGGCGAAGTGCGCACCCTGACACAGGAACAACGCACGGAGTGGGTCGACGCCCTGAAGCCAGTTTGGCAGAAGTTCGAAAAAGACGTTCCGGCTGAACTGATCGACGCTGCTCAGTCGGCGAATACTGCTGGTTAAACCAAGCAGGTAAAACGGGAGCGGCCTTCTTGCCGCTCCCGATCAAAAAACAATGGGGAGGCGGCTGCCGTAGCGATGCGCGCAGCCTTAAGCATGGATCTTACTCATGGGGCACGCCGCTCTCAGCCGGCCAAAGGGCGTTCTCGACTCCTTTGAGGAGACGTTGATCGCAGCACTTTTGGGCGCAATGACCCTGATCACCTTCGCGAATGTAATCGCGCGATATGTGTTTAACGCAAATATTCTGTGGGCTCTGGAGGCGACGGTGTTTCTATTCGCCTGGATGGTGCTGCTTGGCGCCTCCTACGCGGTGAAGATCGTTGCACATCTCGGCGTCGATGTC
Organism: Paracoccaceae bacterium; assembly: GCA_019634215.1. Taxonomy (GTDB): domain Bacteria; phylum Pseudomonadota; class Alphaproteobacteria; order Rhodobacterales; family Rhodobacteraceae; genus JAHQVS01. The sequence goes on from JAHQVS010000318.1 coordinate 19,971, forward strand.
GTGGTGGTTATGCTCCCCAAATCAGTGCAAAAGCTGCTTGGCTTGGTGGCTGTTACTTGTTGTTTGATATATGCGCTACTGCTGTTGAAAGGCAGTTGGGACTATTGGTCGAACTTCGCCGGACTGCCCCAAACCACGGGGCGATGGTTTCCCCTGGGCTTTGAAGCCAGCTTCCTCTCAAAGACATGGTACGAGGTCAACGACATCCCGATGCCGGCGTTTCTTCAGTTCCTGAGCGACTGGATGAACGAGGGCGAGGCGTATGAAAAACTGCCGCGCTGGATTCCCTACACAATTCTGCCGCTGAGCATGGTGCTGCTGGTCTGGCGCTTCGTTCAGGCGGCGCTCGCGTTGTTGGTGGGGCGTCGCGGGATGCTGATCGCCAGCCATGAAGCGGAAGATGAAATTGAAGCGGCAGCCGAGCGCGCCGCTGGCTCGGAGGGGCGCTGAGCCATGGAAGTCGCGCTGCTTTTCGGACTAGTGATTACACTGTTGTTGATCGGGGTGCCGATAGCGATCTCGCTTGGCTTCTCCAGTGTGATGTTTCTGCTTTGGTATTCTGACGCCTCATTGGCTTCCATCGCTCAGACGCTCTTCTCAGCTTTCGATGGCCACTACACTTTGCTGGCCATTCCGTTTTTCATCCTAGCCTCTAGCTTTATGTCGACTGGCGGGGTGGCGCGGCGGATTATTGACTTCTCTATCGCTTCTGTCGGCCATCTGCCGGGCGGTTTAGCGATCGCGGGGGTGTTCGCCTGCATGCTGTTCGCCGCTTTGTCCGGGTCTTCGCCTGCGACGGTGGTGGCGGTTGGCTCCATTGTAATCGCGGGAATGCTAAAGGCGGGATACACCAAGGAATTCGCGGCCGGTGTGATCTGCAACGCCGGCACTTTGGGGATTCTGATCCCACCCTCGATCGTGATGGTGGTCTACGCCGCCGCCACTGATGTCTCCGTGGGGCGGATGTTTCTCGCCGGCGTCATTCCGGGAATCCTGGCGGGTCTTTTCCTCATGGTGGGGATATACATCGCGGCGCGGATTAAGAATCTGCCAGCGCAGCCGCGCGCAAGCTGGGTTGAGTGGTTTGGCCATCTTTCCAAGGCTGGTTGGGGATTGTTTCTTATCGTGATCATCCTCGGGGGCATCTATGGCGGCATTTTCACGCCGACCGAAGCCGCTGCTGTCGCCGCCGTCTACGCCTTTATCATCGCTAACTTCGTCTATCGCGATATGGGACCGTTAAAGACGGAAGGCGATGATAGCCCAAACACACCGCTCTGGCGTAAGCCGCAAAGCCTGTTGACCGTTTGGGTGCATCGCGATACCCGCGACACCCTGTTCGAAGCAGGCAAGCTCACAGTCGTACTGATGTTTATCATCGCCAACGCACTGATCTTGAAGCATGTGCTGACCGAAGAGCAGATCCCACAAGCGATCACAGAGGCGATGCTGGCGGCTGGTTTTGGGCCGATCATGTTCTTGGTTGTGGTGAACGTGTTGCTCTTAATCGGCGGTCAGTTCATGGAGCCGTCAGGGTTACTCGTTATCGTCGCGCCACTGGTGTTCCCAATCGCGATTGAGCTGGGCATCGATCCGATCCACCTTGGCATCATCATGGTGGTCAATATGGAGATCGGCATGATCACCCCGCCGGTTGGCTTGAACTTGTTTGTCACAGCCGGTGTGGCGCGGATGTCCGTCTATAATGTCGTCAAAGCTGCGGCCCCTTGGGTGACGATCTTGTTCGGTTTCCTGATCCTGGTCACTTACGTTCCTGAGATCTCAACATGGCTGCCAACCATGGTGATGGGGCCGGAAATCATCAACTAAGCTGTTGGCAGCGCGCTGACGGCTGAAGAAAAGTCAGAGTAGGAGGCGTCGGTGAAAGGCCTCCGCCCCATCATGGAGACTCTCATTGAATTGGGGTGGGCGCATTGGATGAGTGGAAGCAAATAAGTCAGGTTTCGTCACTTAACCCTCGAGCCGTGGCCTGAGTGTCCCGCTGATGAGTTTGGCGCCGACAAAGAGCCACGCTTAACGATCGTAACTTCGAACTCATGCGAAGTCGGCTCATCGTCCCCATTTCTCATTCGTAACAAAAACTCAGCGGCGAGGCCCCCCATGCGGCGGTGCGGGACATGTGCTGTGGTGATGCCCGGGGCGACGACATTGGCCAGATCGATATCATCAAAACCTGTTACTGATATGTCATTTGGGACACTCAGTCCCATTCTAGATGCGGCGTTGATAGCTGCGGCGGCAAGTACGTCGTTTCCGCATATCACTGCGGTTGGCTTGGGACCGTGGAACAGCTTTCGGAACGCCGCCTCGCCATCTTCTATCGAGTAGGGAGCTTCTACCAGCCGTTGCGGCTCTAGTTTCAGCCCATACTCGCTTAACGCATCGCGGACGCCGTCAATTCTGTCTCTCGCCCGGTCGTTCCATGCTGTAACGCCAGCAATCATAGCTATTTCACGGTGTCCCGCTTCGATAACGCAACGGCACAGTTGAGACGCTGCGAGGCGGTTGTCGAAACCGACGCAGCTCGCTGTTGTAGGAGGGGCGAGCGTCCAGGCCAACACAAGTGGCTTTGCCTGAGCTTGGATCAAGCGATAGGTTTCAGCAGGACGATCACGGCCAATTAGCAGGAGGCCATCGACGCCGCGCCCAAGTAACGTCCTTACCTGGGCCGCTTCGCGCTCAGGGTCATAGCCTGAGCTGGCGACCAGCAGAGTGACGCCAGCTTCGGCAAGGCGTTCCTCTACTGCTTGGAGCCCTCTCGCGAAGATCGCATTCTCCATGGTGGGTATGATGGCGCCGATGGTGTTGGTTCGATTAGAGGCCAATGCTTGGCCGCCGAAATGCGGCGTATAGCCAAGCGCGTCGATTGCCGCCTGGACACGCAGCCGTGTGGGTTCGCGCAAACGCTCCGGCGTATTGATGCAGCGTGAGACAGTGGCAGTAGAGACGCCCGCATGGCGTGCGACGTCCTCCAGGTTGGGTATTGGGCGGGCGGCCATATGTCTAGTCCTCGTATCGTGGCCATTTTCTGCCATGAAAGCGCTTGCAAGAGTATATGTAAGCGCTTACACGGAATTCTAGCATTGTGATGTAAGCAGTGCATCGTTGTTCGGGAGGATCCCAATGCGGCCGCTCGACGGAGCAGCCTTTGTGGTTGCGGTAATACTGTTTGTCGTGTTCTTCGCCAATGTAAGCATCGGCGCAGTTCGTGGAACACCGCTCTTTGGAGACGTCATGGAAATGATGACTCTGCTCTGTGCGTCAGTTGCATTTGTAGTTGGTGTGCTGGCCCGAGAGAAGGAGCGAGATGTAAAGTTAAAGACCAATTCGGACTGAAAACTTTGCTGAAGACCGCCCGTAAGGGGGGGTGATAGCCAACAACGCAAAAAATTAAAATAGGGAGAGAAACATGATCACCAAAAGAGAGACTACAACAAGCACGCTCGTTTCTGAAGAGCGCCGTAACTTCCTGAAGCTTGCGGGTGCAGGTTCGTTCACCGCCGCCATCATGGCTGGCGCCGCCGGGGTGCTCTGGTCTGAAGAGGCTGCGGCGCAAACTGCTAAAGAAGAAAAAGAGCGTGAGGCCGCCGCCAATCATGTGATGACCATCGCCACAGCGTACATCATTGGGGCGTCGCGATCTTATCCAATCCTGCAGCTCGACCTAAAAGAAAACATCCAGAATGCAACCGCCGGGAAAGTCTATGTGAAGTTGGCGCCGGGCGGGCAGCTCGGTGCAGGCGGCGCCTTGGCGCAGAAGGTGCAGACCGGGACGATCCAGGCCGCACAGCACTCTCTCTCGAACTTCGCGCCGTTCGCGTCCACCGTCGACCTGATCAACCTTCCCTACTTCTGCGGCGCCAACCAAAGGTTTGTGAACTTAGTTAATTCCGACACTTGGAAAGCTGAGGTCCATCCTAAGGTCGAGGCGAAGGGCTTCAAGCCGCTCTTTTACGTGGTGATTGATCCACGCGTGGTCGCGGTTCGGAAGGGCGGCGCCGGCGCTGTTATTGCGCCGTCAGATCTGGCTGGCGTGAAATTCCGCGTGCCGGGTTCTAAGATGCTCCAGCAGTACTATCGCCTGGTGGGTGCGAACCCGACTCCGGTGGCTTGGGGTGAGACGCCATCAGCAATCAAGCAGGGCGTGGCCGACGCGCTCGATCCTTCTGTCGGCGCGCTTTACGTGTTCGGCTTCAAGGATATCTTGAGCCACGTTACATTTACCCAGGCTGTTCCTGATAGTCAGGTCTATTCTTGCAATTTGGAATGGTTCAACGCTTTGCCTGGGGATGTGCAGGAAGGTATCGAGTTCGCCTCTGAACTTACGGCGCACCAAAACCTTGCAAAGGTTCCAGCGGCCAGAAACTACGCGATGGCTGAATTGCGGAAATCCGGCGTTGAATTCCACTCACTCAGCGCCGATCAACTCGCCGAATGGAAAGCGGCTGGCGGGTATGAGCGCAGTGACTGGGACGAGTTCAAAGTCGAACTCGCCGGATCTATGGACACCTTCGAAAAACTGGTCGAGGCTGCGGGCACGCAGAGCCGCTACTACGTCCACGACGCCTGATAAGAGCGCGCGCATTGGCGGATTAAGGACTATCCTTTAGTCCGCCAATTGCGATGGTCAATTTCGACTTTGGCCCACGTCAGCAATCGGCGTGGCTTGGAGGCAGTCGTGTTTGCTGTTTTAAATCAGAATGCAGAGCGTTGGGCTCTGCTGATCTTTTACACGATGCTGGTGGCGACAATGGCGGTCGAGGTCGTCCGTCGTGAGATCTTTTCCTACTCATCAATTTGGGGCGAGGAAATCGTTCGTTACGCCTTTATATATCTTGCCTGGATCGGCGCGGCCGCTGCCGTGCGTGAGCGAGCGCACATCCGGATTGATGTGATCTTCAGTTATGTTTCAGGGCGGCTGAAAGCGTTGCTCTACATTTTCGGCGATTTGGTTATGCTCGCCGTCGCTATTGTTGCGGTCTATTGGTCATGGGAAACCGTCGCGGTTTCCTGGAAATTCGGCTCCGTCAGCCATGGGCTGAGAGTTTCAATGGTCTGGTTTCTGCTGGCCGTGCCAATCGGCTTCGCACTTGTGATTTTCCGCCTGCTTCAGTCGCTCCTTCGAGACGTGTCTGACCTCCGCGAAGGGCGACCCGTCTATGACGGCGCCCGGTTGTTTGACTAGGGGCCAATATCATGCTTTGGAACCAATTAAATCAAGCATCAGAGTTGGGCTGGTCCTTTTACGGCCCGGTTATACTATTCGTGGTTCTGTTAGCGCTTGCCGTACCGGTTTGGGCTGCAATTGGTGCTGCGGCTATTGTCATGCTCCTATGGTCCGAGGTCTTACCGCTCTCGCTGTTTGGCGAAGCGCTGTTTGACGGCATTGACGCCTTTGCTCTGACTGCGGTGCCACTCTTCATTCTGACGGGCGATGTGTTGGTTCGAACCGGGCTTAGTCGAAAATTCCTCGATGTCGCTGAGGCGCTCACTTGTTGGGCCAAGGGTGGCTTCGGCTCCGCGACGGTGCTGGTCTGCGGTATGTTTTCGGCGATATCCGGCTCTGACGCCGCCGGCGCCGCGGCGGTTGGACGGATGACCATCGGCCGTTTGGTGGAGGCGGGATATCCGCGCCCTTACGCGTGCGCCTTGGTGGCGTCCGGGGCTTGCACCGGCATCCTCATTCCGCCGTCGATCGCCTACATTATTATTGGATTGGTCCTTGGGATCTCGGCGAGCACGTTGTTTCAGGCGGCCCTCATTCCGGGCTTACTCATCCTCTTTTCGATCCTGTTGACAAACATCATCGTCAACCGGCGAATGGCTTATGAAGGCGGGGGCGCAATCACTTTCACGGAGTGGCTCGGGAATGTGGGCCGCGCTCTGGGGAATGGCTGGTACGCTTTTTTAGTGCCGGCGATCATATTCTACGGGATCTTCTCGGGTCGGTTGACGCCAACTGAAGCTGGCGCGGCGGCGGTCGTCGTCACCATCATCATGGGCTTTATGCTAAAGACCCTCAGTTTGGCGGATTTTCCGGCGATGATGGTGAGCTCGGCGAAAGTGAATGGCGTGATTGTCCCAATTATCGCCATGTCGCTTCCTCTGGCTCAGACCTTGGCGGCGCTGGGCGTGCCCCAGGGCTTTGTGGCTGCGGTGACGTCATTGACGGATGACACGACACTGCTGATCCTCATCATGATCGGCATCTTGATCGCCGCCGGATGCGTGATGGAGACGACGCCTAACATTGTGATCCTAGCGCCGATCCTGAAGCCGCTTGCTGATGAGATCGGCATGAATGAGATCCAGTTTTGCATCATGATGATCACGGCGTTGGGGGTTGGCTTTATCACACCGCCTCTCGGGCTGAATTTGTTTGTCGTCTCAGGGTTGACGGGCGAGTCGATTCTCAAAGTTGCAGCGCGAGCGGTGCCGTTTGTTCTGTGTATGCTGGTTGTGACGTTGATGATCGCCTTCTGGCCTGCGCTCTCAACGACGCTTCTTCCAGAGATCTACCAATAGGAGCGCTCGGAATGGCTGTTCAGTATCTCAAGAGAGCGACGAAGACGTCCACGAGCGGCGGCGATGACGTGCGCGCGACGGTGCAATCAATCCTTGATGAGATCGAGACCGGGGGAGATGCGGCGGCACTCCGTTTCGCCGCTCAGTTTGACAAGTATGATGGGGATATCGTGCTGTCGCGTGATGCAATTGACGCCGCTGCTGCTGGCGTCCCGCAAAAACTAAAGGACGATATTCGCTTTGCCGCCGACAATGTTCGTCGATTTGCGGAGGCGCAGAAGGCGACCATCACGGATACTGAGCTTGAGGTGGTGCCTGGGTTGATCGCCGGTCAGAAGTCGATCCCTTGCGACGCTGCAGGCTGCTATGCGCCTGGCGGGCGTTATGCGCATATTGCCTCAGCCTTGATGACTGTGACGACCGCGAAGGTCGCGGGCTGCCGCCATATAACGGCTTGCTCTCCGCCACGCCCTGGACAGGGCGTGCATCCAGCAATCGTCTACACGGCCGATCTTTGCGGCGCTGACACCATCTTGGCGCTCGGCGGCGTGCAGGGCGTTGCGGCGATGGCGTTTGGCCTGTTTGATCTGCCGAAGGCTGATATTCTTGTTGGCCCAGGCAATCAGTATGTGGCGGAGGCGAAGCGCATTCTGTTTGGTCGTGTAGGGATCGACATGTTCGCCGGGCCGACTGACAGCCTCATCCTTGCGGATGAAACCGCAGATCCGTTCATTGTCGCTTGGGATTTGGTTGGGCAAGCTGAGCATGGCTACAACTCGCCGGTTTGGCTTGCCACGACTCATCGCCCTTTGGCCGACAAGGTGTTGGAGCTGGTTCCGGGCATGATTTCCTCGCTGCCCGAGGTGAATGCCCAAAACGCCGAAGCGGCGTGGCGCGATTATGCGGAAGTAATCGTTTGCGATGATCGTGAGGAGGTGGCGAAGGTCTCGGATGAGATCGCCCCGGAACATCTGACTGTGCAGGCGGCGGATCTCGACTGGTGGCTAGGGCGGCTACGCTGTTATGGTTCGCTCTTTCTTGGTGAAGAGACGACAGTGGCATTTGGCGACAAAGCTTCCGGCACCAACCATGTGCTGCCAACCTCCGGCGCAGCGCGATACACCGGCGGTTTGTCCGTCCACAAGTTCATGAAGATGGTCACCTGGCAACGCGCGACGCGCGATGGCGCGCGTCCCGTTGCAGAGGCTACAGCACGTATCTCCCGGCTGGAAGGCATGGAGGGCCACGCGCGCACGGCTGATATTCGCTTGAAAAAGTGGTTTCCCGGCGAAGAGTTTGATCTCTCCAGCAAAGGATAAGAGGCGCGTGCTAGGACTAATGAGATGAACTTGCCGAGCTTCTCCGTGGAGGGACGGATTGTTTGTATCACTGGCGCCTCCTCCGGGATTGGGAAGGCGTTAGCGGGTGCGTTTGCTGTTGCCGGCTCGCGTGTTGTCGGCGTCGCCCGCCGCAATATCGATGGCATGGCCGGTGTGCAGGCGGATCTGTCTGATTTGGGTGCGACTTCTGCTACTGCCGAAGCGGTCTCGAGTATCTATGGCGCGCCTGATATTCTTATCAATGCGGCGGGCTTAAACCCCCGAAAGCACGCCGACGAGGTCACGCTGGAGGAATGGACTCGAACGATCGATCTGAACCTGAACGCACCGTTCTTTCTCGCGCAAGCACTAGTAGAGGGGATGAAGGTGAAGGGTTGGGGGCGGATCATCAATATAGCGTCACTCCAGTCTGAACGCGCTTTTCCGTCTGGCGCAGCCTACGGCGCTTCGAAAGGCGGTGTCGCACAGTTGACGAGAGCGATGGCGGAGGCCTGGTCGTCGGCAGGCGTCACCGCGAATGCGATTGCGCCTGGTTTTTTTCCAACTGAGCTGACCAGTAAGGTGTTCGATGACCCTCAGAGAGCCGCGCAAAATGCCGCGCAAACTTGCATCGGGCGAAACGGCAGGCTGGAAGACCTTGTTGGGCCAGCATTTTTTTTAAGCTCTCCAGCCTCTGATTATGTCACAGGGCAGATCTTGTTTGTCGACGGGGGGTACACGGCGAAATGAAGGCTCTGGTTTACACCGCCCCTGAAACGTTGGAGTTTCGCGATGAGCCGCCACCGGCGCCGCAGAATGGCGAAAGCCTTGTATCGGTCGATGCGGTTGGTATTTGCGGGTCGGATATGCATGCCTATCTCGGGCATGACGAAAGGCGCCCAGCGCCCCTGATTTTAGGCCATGAAGCGATGGGAACGCTTGACGGTGGGCGTCGAGTAACCGTCAACCCGCTTGTCACATGCCAAACCTGCGACGATTGTCGAGCCGGTCGTGACAACCTCTGCGCCAGTCGTCAGATTATATCGATGCCCCCGCGTGAAGGCGGCTTTGCCGAGGCGTTGGCGATTCCCGAAAGAAACCTCGTAACAGTTCCGGATGGTGCAACCAGTGAAGCTGCGGCGCTGACCGAACCTATCGCTTGTGGGTGGCATGCGGTCCGGCTTGGGGCTGCTGCGTCGATCCGGCCGCTGGATGCGACGCGATGTCTGGTCTATGGCGGGGGAGCGATCGGACTTGGCGCAGCGCTGGTTTTGGCGGCGCACGATGCGGATGAAATTTGGCTGGCGGAGACGCATCCTGGACGCCGATCGATTGTTGAAAACTCAGGAGAGTTTCGCGTGTTTGATCCGCGGGGAGACTCCGGGCCTGCACCTGGTTCCATCGATTTGATCATCGATGGCGTTGGGCTTGAGGTGACGCGCAGATTGGCGAGCAGCGTTGTCCGGCCTGGCGGGGTGATCGTTCACATCGGACTGGGCTCTTCGGAGAGCGGCCTGGATATTCGCCGAATGACGCTTCAGGAAATCACCTTCATCGGCGCCTACACCTACACGCCCGTCGACTTTCGCGAGACGGCGCAGGCGATTTTCGACGGTCGCCTCGGGAAACTTGACTGGCCTGAGATCCGGCCGCTCTGCGAAGGCGCCCGCGCCTTTGAAGATCTCAAGCAAGGCTGCGTCGCCGCCCCGAAAATCATACTCAAACCGTAACCTTAGGAGCTGATCATGGGCGAAAAACCCCATCTCCTCGTACATGACAAGGCTGACAATGTTGGCGTCGTCGTCGTTGAGGAATTAACCGCCGGCACGAATATGCTGTGCGTCGTCACGGAAGATGACAGCGATTTTCGCCTGACTGTTAAAGCCGATATCCCGATTGGCCACAAGGTGGCCCTGAAGGATCTGGCTGTTGGGGACACTATCCTCAAATACGGCGAGGATATCGGGAAAATGATCGGACCAGCCGAAACTGGCGGCCATGTTCATACGCAAAACCTCAAGACGAAACGGTGGTGATATGCTCGATGCCACGAATATGACGGTCAATGCCTGGCGCCGTGAGAATGGCCGCGTCGGCGTTAGGAACCATGTGCTGATCCTACCTGTCGACGACATCTCGAACGCCGCCTGTGAAGCAGTTGCGAATAACGTGAAGGGAACGATGGCGATCCCCCATGCGTACGGGCGGCTTCAATTTGGTGAAGACTTGGATCTGCACTTCAGGACGATCATCGGAACAGGCGCCAACCCGAATGTCGCGGCAGTCATCGTGATCGGCATTGAGCCGGAGTGGACGAAAGTGATCGTCGACGGCATCGCCAAGACCGGCAAGCCAGTTGAGGGCTTCTCAATCGAGCAGAAGGGCGATTTCGAGACCATCCGGCAGGCCAGCTGGAAGGCCAAGGAATTTCTGCATTGGTCGACCGAGCTTCAAAAAGAAGTTTGTCCGATGTCGGACCTTTGGGTGTCGACGAAATGTGGCGAGTCCGACACCACAACGGGCCTCTCGTCGTGTCCGACTGTCGGAAACATGTACGATAAACTGTTGCCTGAGGGGATTTACGGGTGTTTCGGCGAAACCTCCGAGATCACTGGCGCCGAACATATTTGCGTGAAGCGCGCGACGACGCCTGAAGCAGGCGAGAAGTTTATGAAGATCTTCCAGGCCTATCAAGACGAGGTGATCGAGCCGTTCAAAACCTCCGATCTCTCAGACAGCCAGCCGACGAAAGGCAATATCCTAGGCGGTCTGTCGACGATCGAAGAAAAGGCGCTTGGAAATCTGGAGAAGATCGGCCGCTCATCGACCTATATCGACGCCATCGGGCCGGCTGAATCGCCTGATAAGGGACCTGGCCTTTACTTCATGGACACCAGCTCAGCCGCGGCGGAGTGTGTCACGCTTATGGCTGCTGGGGGATATGTGATCCATACGTTCCCGACCGGCCAGGGCAATGTGGTTGGAAACCCGATCGTTCCGGTAATCAAGATTTCCGGTAATCCTCGGACGCTTCGGACGATGTCGGAACATATCGATGTCGATGTCACCGGCGTGCTGAGCCGTACCATGACGATCTCCGACGCTGGGGATGCGTTGATCGAGATGATCCGCCGCACCGCCAATGGGCGCGCAACTGCGGCTGAGGCTCTCGGACACCGAGAGTTCTCCATGACCAAGCTGTATCGGTCTGCTTAGCGGCAGCTGTATACGGGTTCATGGCGAGGTGAGACGACGCCTAAAGGCGTCGTCTGCAAGTTTGGCGCTGACGTCGCGCTTCTAGCTGAAGCGATGTAGTGGGGAAAATTGGAGAAAGCCCGGATCAGAACTTGCGCTGTTCAATCCACAAACAGCTGATGCATGGCAATGTTGGGATGTGTGTGGCGCTTTCTGAGGAAAGCTTGATGGTGGGCGGTACTGGATTCGAACCAGTGACCCCAGCGATGTGAACACTGTGCTCTACCAACTGAGCTAACCGCCCAACGGCCTGGATATAGGCGCGGCTGGGTGGGCGCGTCAAGCAGGGCGGCGGGCGTTAGCTCAGTTTGAGCAGCGCCTTGGCGATCTCAGGGAAATCAGAGACGGCGGCGTCGGGTCTTAGGGCGGAGATTGGGCCGCTCTCGTAGCCGAAGCTGACCAGGATCACCGGGATCTCGGCGTTGCGGGCGGCGTCGCGGTCGGTTTGGGTGTCTCCGATCATAACCGCTTTCTCGCGAAGTCCGCCGACGCGTTCAATCGTCTCCCACACGGGGCGGGGGTCGGGCTTTCGCACAGGCAGCGTGTCGGCGCCGACGATCGCGCCGAAATAGTCGCTAACGTCCAAGCGCTTCAATAGGTCGATCGCGAGCGCTTCTGGCTTATTTGTGCAGACGCCCAGCAGCCAGCCGTTGCTCCTTAGTGCGTCAAGAGTGTCAACGACGCCTTCGAAGAGGCGGGTCTCTTGGTCGATCCGGGCGCGATAAGCGTCCAGATAGGCCGGGAACATTGCCTCCAGCTCCGGGCGGGTCACCGGCGCGCCTGCGCGTTCGAAGCCCAGCGACATCAAAGCTTTACCGCCCCTACCCGCCGTGTTGCGCGCCGTTTGTGGGTCCAGCGGTGTCAGCCCTCGTTCCGATAAAAGAGCGTTGGCGGCGCCGATCAAGTCTCCGGCGGTGTCGGCCAATGTGCCGTCAAGGTCAAATATCGCTGATCGCATGCCGTGCTCCTGCGCCTTGTTCACGATGTTCGGTTATGCGGGTGCGGCTTGGAAACCAACTGAAATTGTTTCTGACCTGACCAACGCGTCAACTGGCTTGCGCCGCCGCCGCTCTTTTCTCATAAGCGAGGGAACCATTCTGACGAGGCCATCGGCGGGATGCGTTCAGGTTAAGGCAGGTGCTGCTAGTAGAGCGCCCGCGCCGTTTGCTGGGGCGAAAGCTCTGAGCGTCTGTGAGCAAGCTGAACAGGGTCAATGGCGCTAAATAACAGGAGACTTTGCGTTTGAGCGCAATGTCGGTGTGCGCGATTGAGCGCAAAGTGGCGAGATCCCTCCGGCGCGGCGGAGACCATGTGTTGCGTTCGGGGAGTTTAGGTTGATGTCGTTGATTGATACGCGCCCTGCCTCTGATGAAACAGCGGTTCCGGCGTCAACCACAGCGTGTGTGGTGCTGGCTGCGGGCAAGGGCTCGCGCATGCGATCCGAATTGCCAAAGGCGCTGCACTGCGTGGGCGGCCGTCCGATGTTGCTTCACCTGTTGGACGCGGCGACAGCCCTGGATGTGGATCGGGTGGCGGTGGTGGCAGGGCATTGCGCCGAGGCGGTGACAACCGCCGCGAAGGCCGCGCTTCCCGAGATTTTCATCGCACATCAGGCCGAACAGCGGGGTACCGGTCATGCGGTGTTGCAAACGCGTGAGGCGCTTGAGGGCGTCGATGGTGATGTATTCATCTTATTTGTCGACACGCCGTTGATCCAGCCAGAGACGATGGCGTCGATGGCGCAGCGGCGGCGGGAGAGCGGCGCCGGCGTGGTGGTTCTCGGCTTTGAGACGCCAATCCCGGGCCGCTATGGCCGCTTGGCCTTGGATGCGGATGGCGACTTGGAGCGTATTGTTGAGGCGCGCGACGCTACCGAGGAGGAGTTGGACATCACCTTGTGCAATTCCGGGGTGATGTGTGTCGATGGCGCTCGCTTATTTTCGTGGCTGGAGCGGCTGACGGACGAAAACGCGGCAAGCGAGTTGTATTTGACTGATATTGTCGCTCTCGCCCGAGCGGACGGCGTTGGTTGCTCGGTGATTGTCGCCCCCGTCGAAGAGGTGCTTGGGGTAAATTCTCGGGCGGAGTTAGCCTTGGTGGAGGCTGCGTTCCAGGTTAAGGCGCGCGCCGCGGCTATGGCCGGGGGAGCCACGTTAATCGCACCCGAGACGGTGTTTCTCGCTCATGATACTCAGATTGGCCGGGATGTGGTGGTGGGGCCGAATGTCGTGTTCGGGCCGGAGGTCATCATTGAGGATGACGCTGAGATCCGTGCGTTTTGCCATCTGGAGGGCTGCCGGGTCGCCTCTGGCGCCACCATTGGCCCATTCGCCCGGCTGCGGCCTGGCGCCGAGATTGGGGCCGGGGCTAGGGTCGGTAACTTTGTGGAGATAAAGAACGCGGTCCTTGGAGAGGCCGCTGCCGTCAACCATCTCAGTTATGTCGGTGACGCCAGTGTGGGAGACCGCAGCAATATCGGCGCGGGGACCATCACCTGCAATTACGATGGTTACGCCAAGCATCCCACCAACATCGGAAAAGAGGTGTTCGTGGGATCGAACAGCACCCTGGTGGCGCCGCTTCGGGTTGATGACGGCGCCTTTATCGCGGCGGGCTCCACGGTCACCTCGGACGCGCCGGAGGGGGCGCTCGTAGTTGGGCGCGCTCGGCAAGAGACCAAGCCTGGCTATGGCGCGGCGCTGCGGCGGCGATTAGCGGCGACGGGTGGGAAAAAGGAGGGCTAGCCCCCCTGGCGACGCGATATGTGAG
>JAHQVS010000319.1 GCA_019634215.1 Paracoccaceae bacterium
CCGCTCTTGCCGCCGTCTTTAAGCGCCAGCCGCACCGCCTCGATCCGCATGCCCCGGTCCACCGCCTTACACATGTCATAGATGGTCAACGCCGCCGCCGACACCGCCGTCAACGCCTCCATCTCGACGCCGGTTTGGCCTGAGACCTTCACCGTAGCCTCGATTTCGACGGCTGGGTCTTGCTCTCGGCTAGGCGTCAGCTCCAGCGACACCTTCGACAGCATCAGCGGATGGCAGAGCGGGATCAGATCAGCAGTGCGTTTCGCCGCCATGATGCCCGCCAACCGCGCCACCCCGAGCACATCGCCCTTCTTGTGTCCGCCCGCCTCGATCAACGCCAGGGTCTCCGCCGCCATCACGATCCGCCCCCGCGCCACCGCGATGCGGTGGGTGACGGCTTTCTCGGAGACGTCCACCATTGCGGCGTCGCCCTTAGCGTCGAAATGGGTGAGGGCTTTGCCGTCTTCGGTCATAGGGCATGCTCCGGGGCCGGATTGGCGAGCAACGCCTGGGTCGCGGCGGCGACGTCGGCTTGGCGCATCAGGCTTTCGCCGATCAGGAACCGCCGAGCTCCGGCTTCGGCCATGCGAGCGAGGTCCTCGGGGGTGAACAACCCGCTTTCCGCCACCAATTCCCGGCCCTCGGGCAGCATCGGGGCCAGCGCCTCTGTGGTTTCCAGCTTGGTTTCGAACGTGTTGAGGTCGCGGTTATTGACCCCGATCAGCGGGGAGCGCAACGTCAGCGCCCTCTCCAATTCCGGTGCGTCATGGACCTCCACCAGCGCATCCATGCCCCATTCCAGCGCCGCCGCCTCTAATTCCTGCGCCTGGGCGTCCGAGACGCTGGCCATGATGATCAGGATCGCATCCGCCCCGATCGCGCGGGCTTCGGCGACTTGATAGGGGTCATACAGGAAATCCTTGCGGATCGCCGGAAGCGAGGTCGCGGCGCGGGCGGCGCTCAGGTAGCTGTCGTCGCCTTGGAATGAGGGCGCGTCGGTCAGCACGCTGAGGCAAGCCGCCCCTCCCTGCTCATAGGCGCGGGCCAAGGCGGGCGGGTCGAAATCGGCGCGGATCAGGCCCTTGGACGGCGAGGCCTTCTTAATCTCGGCGATCAGCGCGTAGCCGCCATTGGCCGCCTTGGCGGTGAGCGCGCGTCGGAAACCCCGGGGCGGCTCCGCCACACGCGCCGCCGCCTCGACCTCCGCCCGCGGCCGCGCCGCCTTCCGCACGGCGATCTCTTCCAATTTATAGGTTTTGATTTTGTCGAGAATGGTGCTCATGAGGTCCCCGCTTTGCTCCGTCATAGGACGCGAGGCGGCGGTTGATCAATTGCGTAAGCGCCGGAAGGCGAGGGCTGTGACGGTATGGAGTTAACCCCTGAGCAACATGCTGTCGCAGCAGGATCAGACGCGCGGGCCGCCGCGATGCGGATCGTGGCGGAGTCGGGCGTGCTGCTTGGGGCGCGGCGGCTGATCCCGATAGCTTCAGCGCATATTGACGGTGCGCTGTATCACGGCCCCTCCGGCGTAGAGTTCGCGGAGTTCTTGGCGGCGGGGGATGGGCGTGTCGCCGTGCCCGCCACGCTCAATATCGGCAGCTTGGATTTGATCCGCCCGCAAAATGTGGTCCACACGTTGGAAACTCGCGCCCTGGCTTTGCGCCTGATGCAGGCCTATGAGGCTCTGGGCTGCGCCGCGACCTGGACCTGCGCGCCCTATCAGGCCGGGCACCGCCCAGCCTTCGGAACCCAGGTCGCCTGGGGCGAGTCCAACGCGGTGGCGTTCTGCAATTCAGTACTCGGCGCCCGCACCAACCGTTATGGTGATTTTCTCGACATCGCCTGCGCCCTGAGCGGCCTCGCGCCCGATTACGGCCTGCATCAAACCGGCAACCGCGCCGCCTGCGTCTTACTTGTCACTGATTCCGTCCCTGAGTCTTTGAAGCGGGACGACAGTTTCTGGCCAGTGCTCGGCGCCCTGATCGGGCGGCGATACGGCGGCGCGGTGGTCGCCGTCGATGGCGTCGCGCCTCAGGCGTCAGAGGATCGGTTGAAGGCGCTCGGCGCAGCGGCGGCGGCGTTCGGCGAGACCGCGTTGTTCCATATCATCGGCGCGACACCGGAGGCGCCGACCCAAGATCAGGCGTTTCAGGGCGGCCAACCGGAGGAGACAGTGGTGTTAACCCCGTCAGATCTGCGCGAGGCGCTGTCCTGGCTCTCCACCACTGATCAGCCGGTGACGGCGGTGGGCCTCGGCTCGCCACACCTATCCTATGAGGAGTGCGTCGAGGTGGCCCGGCGGCTCGATGGAAGGCGGGTGCGGCTGCCGCTCTATCTCAACACCGGGCGACATGTTCTGCAACGCTTGCAGGCCGAGGGGATGGAGGCCGCTCTCACCAATCAGGGCGTCGCGCTGGTCGCCGACACCTGCATCGTCGCCGCTCCGATCATCCGCGATCAAGCCGGGGTCCTGATGACAAATTCCGGCAAATTCGCCCGCTATGCTCCCTCAAACATCGACCATCAGAGCGTTTTCGGCGGGCTATCGGATTGCATCGAGACCGCCGTCGCCGGCGAATTGCGCCGGGATCTTAGCCAATGGCGTTAATCTCGACAAACGATGAGGGCGCCTCATCGAGTGGAGGCAAGCGCGACCAAGCGCCCGAGCTTATGCGAGGGAAAGCCTGCGTGGCGCTTGAACGCATCGGTTCTCAGCCATGACAAGCGATCGGAGATTGATGGGGCGGACGCTCTTCCCCGGCTCCGGCGCGGGGTCCGTTCTGGCTTTGACAGCCCCGCTCAGTTTCTGGGGCGGCGTCAATCCAGAAAACGGGCGGGTCATCGATCCGCGCCATCCTCAATCCGGCCAGAGCATCGCTGGGCAGGTGACGACGATTCCCCGCTTGATCGGCTCCTCTTCCTCTTCCTCCGTGATGCTGGAGCTGATCCGGGGCGGATGCGCCCCCGCTGCGTTGCTGCTGGGCGCGGCTGATGCGATTCTGGTGGTCGGTTGCCTCGCCGGGCGCGAACTGGGGTACACCTGCCCCCCTGTGGTGGAGGTAGACCCAATGACACTGTTAGCGCTGAGGGGCGGGGACGCGCGGGTCGAGGCTGCGGTGGATCGAGCGATGATCATCAGCGCCGACGGTGCTTGAAGCTCTGGCGCCGCCAGTCCGGGCGAATAAGTATTTCCAAGGTAAAACTCTGATTCGATACTGGGGATACCGTCAGATTGGGGAAACATATGCGGATCGGGACTTGGATCGCCTTGGCGACGGCCTTTCTCGCCTCAGCTGCAACGGCGGAGGATATGTGCGCCGCCCCAGAGCAAAGTTGTGGGCGGTTGTTGTCTCCGGCCTGCCTTGGGCGGCTCGGAGCCGGTTCTCAAGGTGTTGAGGCGTCGGGTCAGCCGGTAATCGACTGCGATAGCCAATTCGCCACCTATCGCGAATGCCTCGCCACGGTCGCCACCTCTTGCGGTGGAAAAAACGCTCCATCTGACCGCAGCGCCTGCCCACCGGAGACGGAAAACCGTCTCTGGGACGCGGTTAAGGATAGCGACGATCTGCAAGACCTCGCGCTGTTCGTCGAAACCTGCCCTGACAGCCCTTTCGCTCAGCTCGCCGCCCGCCGCATCACCGCCCTGTCGCGCGCCGCAAGTCCCGCACCTACGCCTCCAGCCAACGCCACGATCAACCTGCCCGCCACTGCGACGCCCGAGATCGCGCCGCCGCTTGTGAAGGCGCCGCAGCCCTCCAACCGCCCCACTTCAATCGGTGGCTTTCGGCTCAGCGATCCCTCCAGCTCCGGAAAACTGCGGGCCGGTTCCTATATCGGCAAATCCACCAACCACACCGTTGGCGGCACCGGCGACACCACGCTGACCGTGATCAAGATCGACCCCGCCACCAGCGTCGCCGAGGCGAGGCTGGCGTGGTCGAACGGTTTGTTCGGCCAAGGCCCGTTGCGGGGGCGGCTGCTGGCGGACGGCTGGTTGATCCTCTCCGGCCCGATCGATTCCGGCGTCACCGGGCGGTGGACCATCGAGGTCAAAGTCCAGCCGCCAGATGCGGACGGCGCCGTGTTCGGCGACTATTACCTGACGCCGCTCGCCGGAAATCTAAACGGCTATCAAACCGGCCGTTTTGAGTTGCGCCGGGCGAATTGACGATGGCGCTCTCAGCGGAGCGAAATTCGCTTGTCAGATATAGTCCTTATAAAACATAATTTTGAGGCGTTCACCCAGCCGGAGGCATGGTCGTTTCCATCCACCTGCGGAGCTTGTAGGCGGCGCTGGTCTCGTCGATTTCCACATCATCCCATGTCAGCGGGACCCCATCCGCCACCGGCCGCGCCAGCTTCACATCCTGCGACAGCCCCAGCGGCAGATATCCCCGCGCCACTGACAGCGCCGCCGGCCGCAGCTCCCCGGCGACGGTGAACCCGCCTTCGCCATCCAGCATCTCGCCGGCCGCCAAGTCCCGCTTGGCCACCGCCGGCACGTCGGCGCGGAAGCTCTCGGCGGCGCCGGTCGGCTCACCGCGCAGCCCGACGGACGCGACCGAGATCCCCAGCTCAAGCCCGATCAAATGCCAGCGCTTATACATCGCGCAGTAGCGCCCGGACGGGTCTGTGACGACGTTATACTCCTCGAAGCAGTTCTTGATGTAATCCGTGTCCGCCTCAACGCAGACCCACACGCCCTGGCGCACGTCATAAGGGATTGGCTCGCCTTCCAGCGTCAGGCTGGAGACCACCTCGACCATCCCCTTGCGGTCCAACTGCCCGCCCTCTTCCCGAGGCCGCATCAAGGTGGGAATGTCGTCCGCCCCGCCCGGCGGGAATTTCAGCCCATCCTCCGGCGCGTCCAGCCCAGTGGCGTTGGCGATCGCCGAGGACTCGATCGCAGGCTTGGACCCATCCAAAAAAGCGTTGAACATCTTGGGGTTAAGCCGCCCGCGCGCCGCCTGCTCGGCGCTCAGCCCCCAATGATCCCACACCGTCTCCGGGGTCGATTTGCGGAAATGCGGCAGCCACTTATGCCCCCGGCCCGCCGCGGCCACCGGAAAGCCGCAGGCCCGCGCCCAATCCACCAGTTCGCACACCATCGCCGGTTGGTCGCCGTAAGCCATGGAGTAGATCACCCCGGCCTCCCGCGCCTTCGCCGCCAACGCCGCCCCGCAAAACGCGTCGGCTTCGACGGTGACGCTGATCACATGCTTGCCGTGAGCGAACGCCTCCAGGCAGTGCTCCACCGCCGCCAGCGGCGCGCCGGTGCATTCAATGACGATATCAACCCGCGGGTCCGACACCAGCGCCCGCCAATCCTCGCCAACATGGGTGGTTCCTTGCTGCGCGGCGGAGTCGAGGCTGGCTGCGGAGATCCGCCCCTCCGGCCACCCGACGAACATCATGTTCGACCGCGCTCGCGCCACGTCCAAATCCGCCACCCCGACCAGATGCACCCCGGGCAGCTTCAGCATCTGCGCCAGGAACATCGACCCGAATTTCCCGGCGCCGATCATTCCCACTTTCAAGGGCCGCCCCTCGGCAGCGCGCGCTTGCAGTTTCTTAAATAGATTCATGGCGTTAGCCTCCCTGATTTATGTTGTTGTCATCCACCTGCCCGCGTCGCGAACAAAGCCACAGCAGCAGCGTTCGACACATTCAACGACGCAAACTCCGCCGCCGACGGGATCTTCGCCAAAGCGTCGCAGGACTCCTTCGTGAGTTGCCGCAGCCCCGGCCCCTCGGCCCCCAACGCCAGCCCGAGCGGCGCCGATTTCCCGGCCCCCGCCGCGTCAGCCAAATCGATCTCCGCTTCGCCATCGAGGCCGATCAGCACATAGCCATGCTCCCGCAACCGGGCCATCGCCCGTGCGAGGTTGGTCACACGCAGATAAGGCTGCCGTTCCAACGCCCCCGACGCCGCCTTCGCCAACGCCCCGCTCTCCGGCGCCGAATGCCGCTGCGGCGCGATCACCGCCCGCGCCCCGAACACCTCCGCCGACCGCAAAATCGCCCCGACATTATGCGGGTCCGTCACCCGGTCCAGCAGCAGCACGCGCGGCAGATCCTTAGTCGTGACAGGCGCGCACAGCGTATCGATATCGCCCCAATCCAACGGGTCGACATGCATCGCCGCGCCCTGATGCACCGAGGCCGGATCAATCGGAACCGAGAATTTCCGAGGGTCCTGCACCTCCGGCTCGACACCAGCCTTGGCGACGGACTCTTCCAAACGGATCAATGCGTTAGGCGTCACCACCAGCCGATGCTTCACCCGTTTCGGATTGGCCAGCGCGTCATTGACCGCGTGAATCCCGAACAGCCACAGCTCCCCCGGTCCCTCCCGACGGTCCCCCCAATCCCGCCGGTCGCCTCCCTGCGCCCCCCGGCGCGGCGGTCCCTGCGGGCGCTTCGGACGCGGCGGCCGCCCGCCCTGCGGCCCTCGTTTCGGCTCCTCCGCCATCGCGGCTCCTTCTCGGCTTAACCTTGCAGCCGAGACCATAATACGGATGCTCCGAAATGAGCATCCTGCGTTCCGCCGCCGAGTTGATCAGGTTACTCCGACAGCAGCGCCGCCGCCATTTTATGCGCGACCATAATCGCCGGGGCGTTGGTGTTGGCCGAGGTCACATTCGGGAAAATCGACGTATCTATCACCCGCAACCCACTGACTCCATACACTTTTCCCGACACATCCACCACCCCGCCATCGGCCTCCGGCGCCATCCGGCAGGTGCAGCTTTGATGATAAACCGACCCCGACCGCGCCCGGAAATCCGCGACAATCTCCTCATCCGACGCCGCCGCCAGATCCAGCCGCGCCGACGAAATCAGCCGCCGCATCGCCGAGGTCCCCGCCAGCCGCCCCATCAGCCGCGCTCCGGACAGCACATCCTCCAAGTCCTTGTTGGTGGAGAGGTAGTTGGCCACAATATGCGGCGCCTCGGCCGGATCAGGGCCAGCAATATCCACCCGCCCCAAACTGCTGGGACGGCAGGAGTTGAACCCCATCACAAACCCCGGCTCCCGGTCCGGACGCAGCAGCGGCCGCCGGTTTTTATACTCAACCGAGTAGCTTAAGGGGTTGAAATATAACTGTAAATCCGGCCGGTCCCGCTCCGGCGCGCTGCGCACCATCCCGCCCATCTGATTGATGCTCATGCTCAGCGGCCCCTGCCGTGACAACACAAACCGCATCCCCGCCGCAATCCGCCCCGGCCAGGTGCCAAGCACTTGATTCAACGTCGGTTCCGACGCCCGGTAGAAATAATTGATCCCCAGATGATCCTGCAAATGCCCGCCGACCCCCGGCGCCGCGTGCAGCACCTCGACCCCCGCCGCGCGCAACACCTCCCCCGGCCCGATCCCGGAGAGCTGCAGCAGTTTCGGAGAGTTAATCGCCCCCGCCGAAACGATGACTCCGCCGCGCGCGGACGCGACTTTTGACGCACCGCGCGGCGACTCTGCGCCACGATAAACCACCCCTTTGGCGCGTTTTCCGTCGAACGTGATCCGCTCCGCCAGCGCATGGGTGACGACCTGCAGGTTTTTCCGCCGCATCGCCGGGCGCAAAAACGCATCCGCCGCCGAACAGCGCAGCCCGCGCCGG